>DOWS01000020.1 GCA_003519445.1 Candidatus Daviesbacteria bacterium | reverse complement strand
AATGGAGTTTTGAAACGGGTTCAATAAACTGGTAAACTAATATTACATGGCTTCAAATAAATTAAACAGCCTTTTCCTTATTTCTTTACTCCTAATTTATCTACATGGATTTGAAGAAATTATTGGAGGATTTCCTTCGTCAGATTCATTTATAATTTATGGCGGTAGATATTTTGGTACTACTCCTGAAAATTTCTACTGGATTTTTCATACAATTTATTGGTTATTATTACCTATCCTTTTTATACTATTCCACATCAAACGCATTGGATTATTTCTGATGACCTTATTTAGCTTCGTATTTATTTTTGAGTCGCACCATATCTTAAAAGCAATCATTATCAATGATTATTATCCTGGTGTGATCACAGCAATTTTCTATCCGATTATTGGATTTTTCTTCTTGAGACAATTAATAAAAGATTGGAAGAATAAATGAACAAAGTTAAATATCTTTTAACCTACCGTTTTTATTAACAATTTAATTTTGTATTGTGATAAACTGATACTAAATGGACAGACTCTGGTTCTCGGTTACTTCAGATTTATTTGTCAATTTATCAGCAGGTTGGTTTGCAGCAGCATTGATTGTACCTTCCACTTCAAAGAAAACACTCCGTTTGAACTTTTGGTTATTTACTTTTGATATATTAGCTGGTATATTTTGTTTAGTAGTGTCTTTTTATTTTAAAAAGGGTTCAATATGAAAAACAGAAAATTAGATTTTTATGATGTGAATATTAAAGTGGGAATTGCTTTTAGTTTATTAATGATTGTTTTTCTGTTAGCTTTCTTTATTCTCTTCAAATAATTTCTCGTTTTGACTTTATGTTAAACTTAAATTAATGTTTGATTTAATTTCCATTGGGGATGCTGTTATTGATACTTTTGTGCCCTTGACTGATGCGCATGTGCATTTTAATGAAAACCTCCGTGAACTTTGTTTAAGGTATGGGGATAAAATTCCAGTGGGGGATTCTGTTGTGCAGGTAGCAGGAAATGCCTGTAATTCTGCAGTGGGTGCGTCCCGTCTGAAATTAAAAACATCTGCCTATATTAATGTGGGTGGGGATCATGACGGAGTGAGAATTAAAGATCATTTAAAAGATGAGGGAGTTGATACAAGATATGTAGTGACAAATAAAGACCTTCCCTCTAACCATCATGTAGTTTTAAATTATAAAGGCGAACGAACTATTTTAATTTTTCACCAGCCTTGGAAATATCATTTGCCTGATCTGGATAAATCAAAATGGGTCTATTTTACTTCCCTATCCCCCACTTTTGCAGATTCTAATTTATTGCAGCAGATGACAAATTATCTGGAAAGGTCTGGAGCCAGAATGCTTTATAATCCCGGCACTTTTCAAATTAAATTGGGAGTTAAAAAAAATCCCAGACTTTTATCTTTAACAGAAGTTTTTATTGTTAATCTGGAAGAGGCAAAAATTATTTTGGGAAATTTAACTATTAAAAAACTACTTCAGGGAATTTGTGATTTAGGTCCTAAAATGGCAGTTATTACTGACGGAGACAAGGGTTCGTATGGATTTGACGGAGAAACATACTATCATTTAGAAGTTTTTCCGGCCAAACTGGTAGAGATGACAGGCGCGGGAGATGCTTATGCTACTGGTACCTTGGCCGGGCTTTTTCATGGCAAGGATTTAAAAGAGGCCATGAGATGGGGAGCAGCCAACGGGGCCTCGGTAGTTGAACAAGTGGGCCCCCAGCCCGGCCTTTTGACTTATCAAAAAATGCTTGAAAAATTAAAAGAAAATAAAACAATCATCTCTAAAGAAATTTGAAAAATATAATATTTCCCAGTAATAGCGCGGTAATTAAAGGATCCCCCGCAAAAAAACTTGAGATTAAAAACGAGATAATAGATACAAATACCCCAAATATGACCTGATATTTTTTAATGTAGGGAGTGGTCATTGGTTCGGGTAGCATCACCAGGGTAAAAAATAACACTGTGGGGTCAAGAAAAAAATTCTTAAAAATTATTCCATAGGCAATTAAAAAGGAAAAAATAGTCAAATGCCGTCTCATTTTTTTGATGGATACAAAAGCGGGGGTTAAAAGAATTAAAAAGAAAATTAAATTCTGCGGAAAGGTTTGAAATGAAACTGCCCACCAGGAAACTCCTGTTTGAAAGATAAATGCTGTTAGGATTAAACCGAATCCAGCAGGATTAAATATATGCCGTCTTGAGAACCGCAAGAAATTTTTGGAAAACATGGCCAAAACTCCGGCTAAAACCGGAATATACCAAGGTAAACTGGGGTCTGTCAGTAAGGCGATGATTAGTCCTGAAACTATGCCGGCTGACAGTAGAAAAGGAGGGATGCGGCGAAGTTTAGTAAACATAAAATCGGAAATAACCGTTGAAGATAAAGCCAAGGTTAAAGTTAAAAGCTTTGACGCAGAGGGACTGTACCAAAAGGCTGATAGAAAAATCAGGAAAAGAAAGATAGCCATTTGAATTTTGGGTAATTTAAAAAGAGATCTCATAAATTTATGGTATCATATTTACGTGGATTCACAATTCTTTGATACTGTGATTATTGGCGGAGGAGCATCAGGTATTACAGCTGCCATTTATACGGTTAGAAAAAATTTGAAAGTTTTAATGCTGACCAAAAATATTGGCGGGCAGGCAGCGCTGTCTGGCGATGTGGAAAACTATCCTGGATTTACCATGATTACCGGAGCGGATTTAGCCAAGAAGTTTAAAGAAGAATTGATGAATTTTGAAAATGACGGACTGTGGATTAAAGAGGGAGTTGAGGTAGTTGATTTATCCGGTGCAGATCCGGATTTCTTAGTCAAAACTTCAGATGAAAAAGAGTATCATGGTAAAACAGTAATAATTGCCTCCGGCAGAATCCCCAAGATGTTGGGTATCCCGGGTGAGAAAGAACTGCTTGGAAAAGGAGTAGCAACCTGCACAACCTGTGATGCGCCTTTTTACAGGGAAAAGCAAGTGGCAGTGGTAGGTGGTGGAAATTCTGCTTTAGACGCGGCATTTGTTTTGCAAAAGGTGGCCCGATCCGTCACTATTATTAATATTACAGATGCTCTTCGCGGAGATGAGATTTTAATGAAAAATGTAACTTCTTCTTCCAAGGTTAAGATTTTAAATAATCACGAAGCTTTGGAGATTTTAGGCGATCAGGCTGTTGGGGGAATTAAAATAAAAAACAAACAAACAAATGAGGAACAAATAATTTCTGTTTCAGGAGTGTTTATTGAAATCGGCTGGACACCTTCAACTTCTTTTGACAAATTGACTGATAAAAATGATAAAGGGGAAATCGAGGTAGATAATTACGGTGCTACCTCTGTTCCGGGGATTTATGCTTGTGGGGATGTTAATGACCAGTGGGGTGAACAAATTGTGATTGCAGCAGGAGAAGGTGCCAAAACCGGATTAAGGGTGGCAGAGCATCTTTCCAAAGTTCCCCACCAACAAACTTCCAATATTCATGAAGGTTAATGTACTAAAACCCGGGTACCCGGGTTTTCAGGGGTGGAGTGGATGGCATTGACTCCGTCAGGTAAAACCGGCCCGGCCCAGTCAAAAATAGCCGCTGCATTGGCTAAAGGGGAATTGACACATCCATGAGACATGGGTTGGCCAAAATTATTATGCCAGTAAGCCCCATGAATGGCATAGCCTTTGTAAAAAAACATATTGTTTGGTACATTGGGCAAATAATAATAAGTGCCTAATTCTTTGGATCCGCCCGACATCGCCTGACTTCTGGTTTTATGCCAAACTCTATAATCCCCTTTGGGAGTAGGAGCCCATTTGCCGGTAGAAACCAGAAATTCCATCACTACTTTGTTGCCCTCCCACGCCCTGATTTTTTGTTCCGGTATAGAAACCTCAATCCATTTTTCTTCTCCTGCAGCATTGGTAGTGCCAAGTACTGCAGTATTCGGTTTGGGCAATTTTTGATTTTGAGCCAAAGAAGTTTTCGGATAATCAACTACTTGATTGTTGAAAATGGCAATTGAGGCATTTTCATCAAAATCGCCGCTGGAGTTTTCAACTTGTTCTTTGGTGCAACATGAAGTGGTGGGATCTCCTGAAATGCCAAATTTATACGCAAGATCCCGCCGTAAACTCTGGAAATTAAAAATAACATAACTTAAAAATCCGATAATGATTAAGAGCGGCAAGAGACGGTGTAGCATAAATTCCGGCACGCCGTCTACGAACCGTAATTTAATTGTGAGATAAATTTAATCTGGACGTCAAGTGGCAATTTAGATTAAGATGAAAAATTACATGAAAAAATTGGCTGCACTTTTATTTATTTTTATTTTTCTTCTTTTAGTTTTACTAAGCAGCAGCTTAAGTAAAGGAGAGATAAACCTAATCTCTCCTATTTCAGTGCAGGAGAAAGTTTTAGGTATAAATCAGTGGTTTCCGGGAAATATAAATGCAGTGCAATTGGATGCACCAAAAGTGACTGCGGAAGCAGCTTTATTTATTGACACAAAAACCGGACAGGTATTTTATTCAAAAAACCCCAATAAAAAATTGCCGATTGCTTCGTTAGTTAAGGTGATGACTGTTTTAATTGCCCTGGAACACAAAAATATGGATGATCAGTTTACTGTTTCCCAATATGCGGCAGATATGGAGCCGGACAAAATGCTTTTGATTGCCGGAGAAAAACTAACTTTAAAAGAGTTGTTATATGGAATATTTTTGATTTCTGCCAATGACGCGGCAGAGGTTTTGAGCGAGGGGACAACAGGAGATAAGGATGAGTTTATAAAACTAATGAATATTAAAGCCAAGCAGGTGGGGATGAATGATAGCTTGTTTGTAAACCCCACGGGTTTGGATGAAGATTCGAACAATTCATACTCCAGCGCCTATGATCTGGCAATATTATCACGGTATTTAATTAAGCATTATCCAGAAATAGTGGAGATTTCCAGGACACCGTATATCTATTTGCCTGTAACAGAAAACCATCAGGACTATGATATGTATTCGGGGATAAATCTTTTGACAACTTATCCGGGAGTAGTGGGACTTAAAACCGGTTACACTCCGGAGGCAGGATTAACTCTGATTACTTTGGCCCGTAAAGAAAGCCGTGAGGTGCTGGGAGTGCTTTTGGGTTCACAAGCCAGAAGAGATGAGGCAAGAAACTTGCTTAACTTTTCTTTAAGTGCTATATAGAAACCGTGACCAATCAAAACCTTTTAAAATTATTGCTGATTGTATTTATCATAGGTGCGGCTGCTTATTTTGTTTTTAATAAATTTAAGCAGGAGATTAATGTTTTACCTTCACCTACTCCATCTCCAGGTAATATTAATTTTACTTTTAATCAGCCTCAACAATCTCCTTCACCCGTGGTTCAACCTCAATCTCAATCTCAACCCTCTGGTTTGCCTTTTGCCAAAAATAAATTAGTAGGAACTTTTCCGGGTATTTTGAAAGATGAATTTTTAAAGAACAAAAAAGCTCAAGTTTTAACCAACAAAGGTATGTTTGAGATGGAGATTTATGCTGATGCGCCAATGACTGCTTCCAATTTCATATTTCTCGCGGCTAATGGTTTTTATGACGGGTTGAATTTTCACCGGGTGGAAAAAGGTTTTGTAATCCAGGGTGGAGACCCATTAGGCAATGGTACAGGCGGACCGGGTTATATTTTTCCAAATGAGGCAATAACCAGGGATTACAAAAAAGGAATTGTAGCTATGGCTAATGCGGGTCCGAATACTAATGGCAGTCAATTTTTTGTTTTATTGGAAGATCGCCCGGAACTTCCTAAAAATTACACTATTTTCGCTAATGTTATTTTAGGTATGGATGTGGTGGAAAAAATTGAAGTAGGGGATATAATGAAAAAGGTAACCGTGCAGAATTTACAATGATGCACGGTCATCCTGAGCGATTAGCGAAGGATCTAATTAGATTCTTCGGCCTTCGGCCTCAGAATGACAAATTGCTTTTTACACAATATATTGTATATTGACACTTTAAGATACCAACATGTTATGCTAAAATAGGTTTTGTGAAATGTCCATTTTGTCAAAGTTTTTTAAGCAAGGTAGTAGATAAAAGATCGGTTGATAGCCGGGGGGAAATCAGGCGGCGCAGGGAATGTTTAAAATGCGGAAAGCGCTTTACAACTTACGAAATAATCTCTGCTATTGAAATATTGGTAATTAAAAAGGACGGGAAAAAAGAGCCTTTTGCAAGGGAGAAACTGCAGGTAGGTTTATCGCGAGCTTTAGAAAAAAGACCTGGGCTTGAGAAAGTAGCTAGGATTCTTGACAAAATAGAGGGTAGGATTAGAGCAAAAAGAATACAGGAGGTGCCATCGCAAACTTTAGGTAAATGGGTACTCTCGGAACTGAAAAAATTGGACCCGGTTGCTTATTTGCGGTTTGCAAGCGTGTATAGGACTTTTTCCGACACAAAAGATTTTAAAAAGGAATTAGAAACACTTTAGTTAGGGTATAGGGTTTAGCGTACAGGGTATAGTTTTAAAAAATATGCAAAAAGTAAAAAAACAAATTCAAACAAAACCAATACTGCAGATAATTTCTTTACCGAGAAGCATAGAGAAAAGAAAGATAAATGGTGAGAGAAAAACCAATGGTAAGCATAATGGACTGGACCGAAACAACAGGAGTTTTGAAACAAGATTTGTTCCCCGTTACAAAAAAATTCCGCCCATGCCTGCAGATCTACCTACTCCCACATTTTCCGAAAGTTCAAATAAAATTTTACTAGAAAGATATCTTCTTAAGGGTGGAAATTTGGAAGTAGTGGAGGGAGTGGCAGAGAGATTTTGGCATATTGCATATGATATTGCCTCCGGAGATTTTGATTTTGGAGCAAGCGAGAAACAAGTTCAACAAAAAGCTGTTGAGTTTTACAAAACGATGGTTAGTCAAGAATTTTTGCCTAATTCCCCAACAATAATGAATGCAGGGAAACAAAACGGTTTACAGTATTCTGCTTGTTTTGTGCTTCCTGTAGGGGATTCGCTTCCTGAAATATTTGATTCCATAAAATATGCGGCTTTGATTCACCAAACAGGAGGAGGAACAGGGTTTGCTTTCTCAAGAGTTAGACCTGCGGGCAGTATTGTTAATACTACAGGCGGTGTGGCCTCCGGCCCGGTTTCGTTTTTGCGGGTTTTTAATGCTGCCACAGAATCTATTAAACAGGGTGGGACCAGAAGAGGGGCTAATATGGGGATTTTGCGGATTGACCATCCTGATATTTTAGAATTTATCAGGTGTAAGGCAGAATTGGATGACTTAAACAAACCGGTTTACGAGGGTATTGCTCCGCTTTTGCCGGATGATTCTGCCAGAGACTTTGTTAAAACTTTGCTTTTGGATAAACAGATTGCCAATTTTAATATTTCAGTGGCAGTGACAAATAAATTTATGGAAGCTTTGGAAAAAGGCGAAGATTTTAATTTAGTGAATCCTGACAGTAAAAAAGTGGTTGGTAAATTCAATGCAAGAGAGGTTTTTGATGAGATTATTGAACGGGCTTGGAAAACCGGAGACCCGGGACTGATATTTATTGACAGGATTAATGATTCTCCTGCTAATCCTGTGCCTTCCTTGGAAACAATAGAGAGCACAAATCCATGCGGCGAGCAACCTCTGGCGCCATGGGATGCTTGTAATTTGGGTTCTATAAATCTGGGCAAATTTGTTTTAGAAGACGGATCAGGTGTGGATTGGGAAAGATTAGGTCAGATAACAAAACTGGCAGTGCACTTTTTGGATAATGTGGTGCAAACAAACCCTTATACCCTGAAACAGATTTATGATGAAGTACACGGTAATAGAAGAATAGGGCTGGGAGTAATGGGTTTTGCAGATATGCTTTTTAAATTAAAAATTCAATATAATTCTGATCAAGCCTTGGAGCTGGCAGAAAAAGTAATGAAATTTATCAATGAAGAAGGACATCAGATGTCAGAGGAGTTGGCTGTGGAAAGAGGGGCTTTCCCAAATTGGCAACACTCAATTTATGCAGATAAACACTCTATTGCCTTTAAAAATCGGCCGCAGTCAAAAGCTTATATGGGCAATAAACAAATCAGAAATTCAACAATTACCACAATTGCCCCAACAGGCACTATTTCTATTATCGGAGATTGTTCTTCCGGCATTGAACCGGTTTTTGCTTTGGCCTATATCCATAAAGCTAAATCAAAAGGTGATGAATATAGGACACTAACTATTGCCAATCAGACTTTTACAGATATTGCTAAAAGGGAAGGGTTTTATAGCGACGACCTGGCAGCTAAAGTTTTAGAACATGGGTCTGTAGCTGGCCTTGACGATGTGCCAATAGATTGGCAGAAAGTTTTTGTGACAGCACAAGAAATTGAGCCAACATGGCATGTTAAAATGCAGGCAGCTTTTCAGGCATATACAGATAATGGAGTTTCTAAAACAATAAATCTTCCAAACAGTGCCACCCGTGACGATGTGAAAACTGCATACATGATGGCTTATGAAACAGGTTGCAGTGGAATCACTATTTATAGGGATGGATCCAAAAGCATTCAGGTTTTAAATGTATCATCTACCCTTAATAAGGATCAGGTAGTTCCGGTAGCCCAGCGGCCAATGATACTCCGTGGCAGAACTTACAAAATCTCTACTCCTGTGGGTGAGGCATTTATTACTATTAACAGAGATGAGCAGGATCACCCTTTTGAGGTATTTATTACAGTAGGTAAAGGCGGGATGCATACCATGGCTGATGCGGAAGCTATGGGAAGATTGGTTTCGCTGTCTTTAAGATTAGGTAGAAATGGTCACCCTGCAGATCCTAAAGAAGTGGCAGCAGCGATTGTCAACCAGCTCAAAGGTATTGGTGGGGCATCTTCTGTGGGATTTGGTAAAAATAGGGTAATGAGTTTGGCAGATGCTATAGCAAAAGTGTTGGCGGAAGATTTGGCGCTTAATGGTTTAAAAGAGGAAGAAGTGGAACAAGTTCCTTTAAATTTAACTCCTTCTACAAATGTTGATCTTTGTCCGGAATGCGGCAGTGTTTCTTTTGTGATGGAAGAAGGCTGCAAAAAATGCCACTCCTGTGGTTATTCCATGTGTTAGAATATTAGAATAATGCAAAAGTCTTTAATTGAATGGGGGGGGTGGTATGGGACTATATCCATAATAACAGCCTTTGCATTATCCAGTTTTTCTGTTATCAAACCCACTGATTTACTCTATCAAATATTAAATTTTACTGGTGCAGCAGGAATAGTAGCAGTTTCATTTTATAAAAGAGTTTATCAATCAGGTATATTGAATTTAATTTGGGCAATAATAGCCTTAGTTGCGATAATGAAAATTATATTTTAACTTTCCAAATTACAAGCACAAAAATACAGAAAAATCCGCAGGTGTCAACCTATACCACCCCAAGGGTGTCAATAAAAAATTAACCGTTAATATCAATCAGGGCGTGTTTAATCCTTTCAAGACTTTGAGCATAGGAAACTTGATCTAAACAAAATTGCTCATAAGATTTGACAGGTTTAAAAAAACCTAAAACCTCATCTTTTGTACAGAAACCCTTTAAATTATTAACATACTCTTTATAAGAAGACCATTGATAATCATTCAAATTCTTAACAAGAAAAGAGGCGATAGGGTTTAGGTGGATATAGCGCGAGACATGGATTAGTTGTTCGCCGCTTTCTATTAATACTGACTTGAACTCTCCTTGTAACAGTAATCCGGTCCTTCTGTGTTTAATATTAAAATACTTTGTATAACTATTTGATAATTTACTTACTGATTCAGTTATCCCCCCTTCCCGAACTTGTTTTAGAAGTAAATGGAAGTGATTAGGCATTAAGCAATAAGCCATTATTTCTACTATTTTTTTAGATAAATCTGGTTTAAAAGATTTGGTTGGGGAAAATTGCGAAAACTTTGGCTTTGACCCTTCTAAATGATAATAATTAAGAGTTTTTAGAAATCTTTGATAATCACGCTGGGTTTCAAATATTCTTCTTTTTTCAGTTCCGCGATTATAAACATGGTATATTTGCCCGTTAATAAATGGTATAACTCTTGAAGGCATATTAAGGCTAATATAATCCAAAAATCCGCAGGTGTCAACCTATTCCACCCCAAGGGTGTAAATTTGATGCAGTAGAATATTTGCTAGAATTGGCTCATGAGTGATGAAAAAGGACTGGTTATTTTATATACCGGTGAAGGCAAGGGGAAAACAACAGCAGCGCTGGGACTGGTTTTGCGGGCTGTTGGGTATAAGAGGAAATGTTTAATAGTGCAGTTTGGCAAGATCTGGTTTACAGGTGAGATAGCGGGAATTAAAAAACTTTCCCCTTTGGTAAAAATTATTCAGGGAGGAAAAGGTTTTGTCAAAATTTTAGGGGATAAACTGCCTCTTGCGGAACATAAGAAAGCGGCCAAAGAGACTTTTGATTTATTATATAAGGAACTGGTATCTGGTAAATGGAATGTGATAGTGGCAGATGAGCTAATAGGGGCTGTTTCTTCAAAGTTGCTTCCTTTATCAAAAGCTGTTAAGCTAATTAAGGATAAGCCTACTCAAGTGGATTTAGTCCTGACAGGCCATCATGCGCCGGAGGAATTGATTAACATGGCAGATTTGGCTACGGAAATGAGAGAAATAAAACATCCTTTTCAAAAAGGGATTTTGGCTAAAAGAGGTATTGACTTTTAGCACTCTTTATGTTAATCTGCTAAATAATAACTATGCCTGATTCTTTAAAACCATTTATACAAGAACCAATCAAATTTAAGCCTACCATGCCGATAGGACCGCTTCGAGATACGGTTATTTTCCCGGGCAACTCCGTACCTATTATCTCCGGACGGCCCAAATCCAAAGCAGCGCTGGATGTAGCTTGGAATATGGATAAGTTAATTGTTTTCGTGACCCAAAAAAACTCCCGCATTGAAGATCCGGGAGAAAAAGATCTTTATAGAGTAGGTACTGTTTGTTTGATCCGCAGGGTAGTGAAAAATCCTGAAGGCGAATATACTCTGCAGGCAGAAGGCATAGCTAGGGTTTATATTAAAAACTTTATTAGAACCGATTCCTATCTTGAGGCTGAAATTGAAGAAATCCCCGAGCTTTATGAAAAAAGCGAACAAACAGAAGCGCTGATCCGGACAGTTAGAGATCAGGTTAAGAGGTTTCTGGAGCTGGGAGGTAATCCTTTTTTTGATCAAGCCAATTTGGCTAACTGGTCGCTTTTTACCTATAGCGATGATCCTAATCATCTGGTTAACTCAGTTGCTCAAGCCATTGATTTTAAAACCATTGATAAACAGCAAATCCTGGAGATGGTGGGGGCGGCAGAGCGTTTGCAGCGGCTTTCCGAATTGCTGGCCAAAGAGATCAGAATTATGGAGATTTCCCAGAAACTAAACCAGCAAACCCAGGAGCGGGTTTCCCGCATGACCAAAGAGACTATTCTGCGTGAACAGATGAAAAGCATTGAGGAGGAATTAGGAGGAGGAGAAGGTGAGCATAGTGAAATCAAAGAGTTTGAGCTGAAGATTAAAAAAGCCGGCATGACCAAAGAGGTGCAGGAGCGGGCTAAAAAAGAACTGGGAAGGTTGGCTAAAATGTCTTCTTACAATCCTGAAGCAGGTTATATCCGGAATTATATAGAGTGGTTGACTGATATGCCATGGAGAGCTGGAAAAGGATCAAAAGTTGACCTTAAAAAAGCAGAAGGAATTTTGGATGAAGATCATTACGGGTTAAAAAAAGTTAAAGAAAGAATCATAGAGTTTCTGGCTGTTCATAAATTGGCAGGCAAAATGAAGGGTCCGATACTTTGTTTTGTCGGGCCTCCCGGGACAGGTAAAACCTCAATCGGTAAATCAATTGCCAAGGCCTTAAATAGAAAATTTGTCAAAGTTTCCTTGGGGGGGATCAGGGATGAAGCAGAGATAAGAGGCCACAGAAGGACTTATGTAGGCAGTATGCCGGGAAGGATTATCCAGGGAATTAAACAGGCAGGCGCCTCTAACCCGGTATTTATGCTGGATGAACTGGATAAACTGGGGGCGGATTACCGCGGCGATCCTTCGGCAGCGCTTTTGGAAGCTTTGGATCCTGAACAAAACGAAGGATTTTCCGACCATTATCTGGAAGTGCCGTATGATTTGTCCAATGTGATGTTTATCACCACTGCCAATATTTTGGATACCATCCCCTTTGCTTTAAGAGACAGATTGGAAGTAATCCGCTACCCGGGTTATACAGAAGATGAAAAATTCCATATTGCCAAAAAGTTTTTGATTCCAAAACAAATTACTAATCATGGGTTAAAACCAGACCAGATTGAATTTAATGATGAGGCAATATACTCACTCATCAGAGAATATACCAGGGAAGCCGGAGTAAGGAATTTGGAAAGGGAATTGTCTGCCGTGATCAGAAAAGTGGCCAGAAAAGTGGCTGAAGCAAATGGTGAGGCCAAAAATTTTGCTATTGCTCCGGATGATATACATAAGTTTTTGGGACCAATTAAGTTTTTACCGATTTTGGCTGAAAAAGAAGATGAGGTGGGTATGGTGACAGGTCTTTCCGTGACAGAGGCAGGGGGAGAAGTGCTTTTTATTGAGGTAACCCTGATGCCGGGTAAAGGCGGATTGCTCCTCACAGGTCAGCTGGGGGATGTGATGAAAGAATCGGGTCAGGCTGCCATGAGTTATGTTAGGGCTCATTGGACTTCTCTTGGTTTGCCGGAGCGGTTTTTCCAAAAAGTTGATGTGCATGTGCATGTGCCGGAAGGGGCTATTCCTAAAGACGGGCCGTCAGCAGGTATTACTTTAACCACTGCTATTGTTTCCGCATTTACCAAAATTCCGGTTCATAAAGAAGTAGCCATGACAGGGGAAGTGACTTTACGGGGTCGGGTTTTGGAAATTGGCGGGTTTAAAGAAAAGATATTGGCCGCTCATCGCGCAGGAGTAAAAACTATTATTGCCCCACTGGATAATCAAAAGGATTTGGAAGATATTCCAGATTATGTGCAAAAAGATCTAAAATTTGTTTTTGTCAAACATATGGATGATGTATTAAAAGAGGCCTTAATTAGATCCCCTCAACCAAAAATCATCAAGCCGCTTCCCCTTCAACCTGCTTATTTGGCCTAAATTATCTTCTTTTACTAGGGTGGCTTTTTAGTTGAGCGTGAATAACAATGGCAATAGCTAAAGCCATTATAGCAATAGCTAAAATACCGGTATTATAAAGTTGCAATAAGATTTCAGAAAAACTCATAAAGATTTTCCTTTCATTTTTAATAATAGCAGAGCGAGATAGGTACAGACAAGTCCCCAAAATAGTCCAAGTAATATCTTGAATAATTTGATAGTTAAATCTTCAGTTAGAGCCGAAGGGAAAATTGCCAAAATAAATGATGCTTTAGCTAAATCAAACATAAGTTTAGCCAATCCATCAAGTTGTTCCTTGTCTAAATTGCCAATAATAAAATAGTTCATTTAGGGACATATTACCATACTACGAATACGACCAAGCTGGTATGGAAGCATTTATAGCTCATGTTAGAGGAAGTTTGGGAGTATTTGATAGTTCAGAATTACCCCCGGAAGGACGAAAGGTATTTGATGCTTTTGTTGCTGGTTTGAAAGGTGAAGGAAGTGAAGGTGGAAATAATCCACCGCCTGCCGGTTCTACAGGACAGTAATTTTTCAGTTGCTGCCTCTTGACTTAATAAAGCAGGGTAGTGTAAATTCTTTCTCGTGGACTTAATTATAAACAATACCAGCTTAATTATCTGGTCAGCTGTGGCGGCTTCTCTTGCATATGGCGGATGGCTAATTGTTGATATTGTGCGACATCCGGCAGGGGATGGGAAGATGAGGGAGATTGCCTCTGCTATTCAAGTAGGAGCAGCTGCTTATTTAAAAAGACAATACATGGTAGTGGCTGTGGTAGCTGTAATTCTGGCAGCCGGAATTTATTATTTTCTCGGGCAAAATAGCGCCGTAGGTTTTCTGACAGGAGCTTTTTTTTCTGCTTTGGCCGGGTTTATAGGCATGTCTGTGGCAGTCCGGGCCAATGTTAGGGTGGCAGAGGAAGCAAAAAAAGGCTTGAAAGAAGCTTTTTCCTTGGCTTATAAAGGCGGGGCAGTCACCGGATTTTTAGTGGTAGGACTGGCTTTGGGTGCGGTCTGGGGATTTTACCAGTATACTGGTGGGGATTTAAAAGCTTTAATTGGTTTAGGTTTTGGGGGGTCCTTGATTTCTGTTTTTGCCCGTTTGGGCGGAGGAATTTTTACCAAAGGGGCGGATGTGGGGGCGGATTTGGTGGGAAAAATAGAGGCAGGCATTCCGGAGGATGATCCTAGAAATCCGGCAGTCATTGCTGATAATGTGGGAGACAATGTGGGTGATGATGCGGGCATGGCAGCTGATATTTTTGAAACTTATGCAATAACAGCTATTGCAGCTATGATTTTGGGTCAGCTTTTAATGCCAACTTTTGAAGGAGCGCTAACTTTTCCCCTGGTTATTTTGGCAGTGGCTGCTGTAGCCTCAATTTTGGGCAGTTTGTTTGTAAAACTGCGGGGCAAGGCCATTATGGGGGCGCTGTATTGGGGGTTGGCTGCAACTATTGCTTTTTGCGCCTTAAGCTTTTATCCGGTGGTTTCAAGTTTAATGGCTGGAAACGCTACTTTTATTCCCTTGAATCTTTATTTTGCCTTGTTGACTGGAGTTTTAGTGACAGCAGGCATGGTATTTATTACAGAGTATTATACAGGTACTAAATACGGTCCTGTTCAACACCTTGCCGGATCATCCCAAACCGGCCATGCCACCAATATTATTGCCGGTCTTGCCACCAGCATGAAATCCACTTTTGCTCCGGTTATTTTGATTTCAGCGGCAGTATTGCTTTCTTTTTCTTTGGCAGGGCTTTATGGCATAGCTTTGGCAGCAGTGGGAATGCTGTCTTTGGCCGGGATTATTGTGGCCATTGATGCTTTTGGCCCGATTACGGATAATGCCGGCGGGATTGCCGAAATGGCTAATCTGCCGGAAAGCGTCCGTAAAGTGACAGATCCATTGGACGCAGTGGGTAATACTACTAAGGCTGTGACCAAAGGTTATGCCATTGCCTCGGCCGGTCTGGCAGCTCTGGTTTTATTCGCGGCCTATTCGCAGGAATTTGTCTCAATTGGCAGGGAGCTGCAATTTAGTTTATCTGACCCTAAGGTGATTGTAGGGCTTTTTGTGGGAGGATCACTCCCCTATCTTTTTGCTTCCTTTGCCATGGAGGCAGTGGGCAAAGCCGGAGGGGCAGTGGTAGAGGAAGTCCGCCGTCAGTTTAAAACTATTAAGGGAATTATGGAGGGAAAAGCCAAACCGGATTATGCCAGATGTGTGGAAATTGTGACAGCTTCTGCACAAAAAGAGATGTTAATCCCCGCTTTAATTCCGGTTTTGGCCCCAGTTATTGTAGGATTTGTCTTGGGGCCGGTGGCTTTAGGCGGGATGCTGGTGGGGTCAATAATTACAGGGATTTTTGTGGCCATTTCCATGACCACTGGTGGAGCTGCCTGGGATAATGCCAAAAAATATATTGAGTCCGGCAAATTTGGAGGAAAAGGATCAGATGCTCACAAGGCTGCGGTGACCGGCGATACGGTGGGCGACCCTTATAAAGACACGGCGGGCCCTGCCATTAATCCCATGATAAAAGTAGTAAATATAGTAGCATTACTATTAGTACCTTTTTTAAAATAATTATTGAGTTGGATTGGGGGGAGGGACGGGTTGGCCACCAAAAAGGGCATTTTTAACTTCACTGACTACTTGATCCGGAGTGTAGGATGCTTTAATTAAATAAGCTTGGGCTCCAAGCTCAAACCCTTCCTTGATAACAGCCTCTTGGCCTAAATTAGTCAAAAGTATGGTAATCATGGGTGAAGTGGGATTATTTGTCTTAAATTCCCGTAAAAGCTGCAGACCATTCATTCCCGGCAACATGATATCCAGAAGCAGTAGGTCAAAGGTTTCTGCTTTTAATGTTTCCAGTCCGCTTGTTCCATCAACAGCGCTTTTAACCTGGAATCCTGCTTTTGTGAGTTGCCTAACATAAAGTTCCCTGATAAAATCTTCATCTTCAACAAGTAAAATTTTTTTAGATGCCGGATCCATAGTATATTTATTGTATATCAGTCAATTAATAATTCAAAGCCCCGGTTTGAATAGCTTCGCTGACAAATTTATTCCGGTCTAATGAGCTGGTATCCTGTATTGCCACAGGTAGGCTGAAATGGAATTTAGACCCCTTTCCTACCTCTGATTCTACCCAAATCTTTCCATTTAGTTTTTGGATGATTGATTTGCTGATATAAAGTCCCAAACCAGTTCCTTTATTTCCTTTTTGCATGGAATTGGAAACACGGAAGAATTTGCTAAAAAGATGGGGAATTGCCTCTTGGGATATACCCATTCCAGTATCTTCAACAGTTGTGGTAACCTCATTGGGAGAGGCCTTCATGTAAACGGTAATCTTGCCTCCTGCAGAGGTATAATTAATGGCGTTTGCAACCAGGTTATTGATTACTTCCCCGATACGCACCGGATCGGCCAGGACTTTTGGAAGAGTATCATCTCTTGAAAAATTCAACGAGATATTTTTCAGTTTAGCCTGGTTTTGTAAATCCTCAATTGCTTTGCCGAAATTATCATTTAAATTAATAGGTTCAACTTCCACATCAAGGCGTTCTCTTTCTATTTTGTTAACATTTAATAAATTCTGGATTAAAGTTTGAAGCTGTTTGGCAGATACAAATGCTTTATCCAGAAGATCCAAATTTTCCTTGGGAAGTTTATTTCCAGCTTCATCCAGAAATACTGAAAGATAACCAATAATGCTGGTAAGGGGCGTTTTTAGCTCGTGAGATGCCATAGAGACAAAATCCAATTTCATTTGTTCCAGTTCTTCTTCTTTGGATAAATCATGCAAAATTAAAATACAGCCTAAATTGGTTTGGACTGATCCCTCTGCCTGGGTGGTCATCAGGTTAACTTTTGTTTGCTTGCCCTCTTTCCCCACCACTTTGACAGGTTTATTGAAACTGCCCTGACAATAAGTTTTGGGCAGAATTTCTTCCTGTTCGCTAAAAAGTCGAATCATCCGATCAATTGGCCTACCTTGAATTTCCGTTTCGCTGTAGCCTGTTAACTCCTGGGCAGCTTTATTTAGCAAAATGACATTTTTATTAAAATCCAGGGCCACAATGCCATCTATGACGGAAGCAAGAATCTCATTTGTTTTATCTCTGGCCGCAATGGCAATATCCCGTTCTGTCTCCAGTTGGCGCAAAGTAGGGGCAAGTTGTGCTGCATTTCTGGTATTTTCAGACAGCTGCCTCCGTAGTTTTAAAATCCAAATTATTGCTGCCATAACCGAAATAACGCTTGCGATGGTTACCAATATCAAAAGAGCAGTTGACATGTTTTAAGAGTAACAGAAGCTTTATCTACGGGTCAACAATTGGTATAATTTTGGTGTTTAAGGCGCATTAGTCAAGCGGTTAAGACGCTGCTTTCTCAAGGCAGAGGCAGGGGTCCGATTCCCCTATGCGCTACAATTGACATTTGTGGGGATTTGAATTAAAATTTGCCGATGTCAAAAATACAGAAGAGCTCTAGAGAAATTAAAAATACGTATCTCACTTCAAAAGGTCTTTCAGATGCCAGGATTGAACTGGAATATCTTAAGAAAACCAAAAGGGTGCAAATTGCAGAGCGGATCCATCAGGCCAGGGAGTATGGAGATATCACGGAAAACTCCGAATATGACGCAGCCATGGACGAGCAGGCCATGATGGAAAACAGGATTTCCGAGCTGGAGAATATTTTAAAAAGCGCCAAAGTTATCTCGGAAAAACAAACAACTGACTTTATAGTGATTGGGTCAACTGTTAAAATAGAAATGGATGACGGGATTGATGAATTCAAAATTGTGGGAAGGGTGGAGGCAGATCCTTCCAAAAAAAGAATTTCCAATGAGTGCCCTTTGGGCATGGCCCTGCTCGGAGCTAAAAAAGGGGAAGAGGTAGATGTAGCCACGCCAATTGTCAGGTATAAGTGTAAAGTACTGGAGATAAAATGAGCGATTTACCTTTATTAGAATTTAATCCAAAATTGCCTAAACTTTCCAAAAACGAAAGAAAAGTTTTAGATCTTCTGGTAGAAGCAGGCAAATTAATTGCCCCGATCTATCTGGAACAGGAAAAACAGGCAAAAAATGATTCATTCTCTTCTTCTCCCTATACGGTGGTGGAAAAAGTCAAGGGTAAACTGGTGGCAACTCCATATCATGTTAAATATGCCAAATTGTTAAAACCTGTGGCTGAAAAGCTGGAAGAAGCTGCCAAAGTAAGCGACAATAAACAATTTGCCAATGCCCTAAAAGTGCAGGCCAAAGCCCTGCTGGACGGAACCTATGAAAAAGCCATTGCCACTTGGCTTAAAATGCCACCCTATATTCTGGATATCTCAATAGGGCCTGTTGTATATTTCGACGAACAATTGTTTTTTGCCAAAGCTTCTTATCAGGCTTGGGTTGGAGTAATTAATGAAAAAAGAACAAAAAGGCTTAAGCTTTATGAAGATGTAGCTTTGGCTACTCACAGAAAAGCTTTAATTCCCGGAGAAAGAATTGAGGAAAATCATCTGGTTAAATCAAAAGTTGATGATGTGCTTTTATTCTCCGGCTTGATGGCTAGAACCAAGTTTATCGGAGTAAATCTACCCAATGATCTCCAATGGGTTAAAAAATACGGTTCTGAAATTACACTCTTTGAAAATGCCAATGACTTCAGAATGGAGGAACAGATAATTCCTGCCTTTAATAAGTTCTTTTCACCCGGATTTAGACAAGGATTTAGCAGGGAAGATTTAAGAAGAGCCAGCTTGCGTTATGTGGCGCTTCATGAGATAGCTCACAGCTACTTATACTATAAAAATGCATTTACAAAGCTTCAAGATTTACTTCCCGCGCTTTATGAGCTTAGTGCCACTGTTTTGGGAATGAGAATAGCAGGGTCTTTACTTGTCAAAGACATAATTACAGATAAACAGCTTGTATCCATGTTTGTGACATTTATTTGCAGAAGTTTTTATCTGATAGAACAATACAAGAAAACTAAATTTATGGGAAATTATGCTTTAGGAGGAGTTATCTTTATCAATTTTATGCTTGAGAATGGTGCGCTTAAACAATATAAAGGATTGGCCATACCTAATTTTGTGAAGATGTTTGTTTCGCTGCACGATTTATTCTATATTCTGGAAAAACTGCTCTCCTCAGGGACTAGAAAAGATGCCGTAGATTTCATCAAAAAGTATGGAAAATTAACTGATATGATCTAATATTTCAGACTAAAAATTGCATTATTTTTATATATGAAGTATAATTCCTGTCTGATTATACTATGATAATGACAGCAGAATCTCGGGGAGCTAGAACAATTGAGCATGATGGATTTGCGGTAGATGTGTATACCGGTGACTCTTATGTGGAAAATTTGGATTCTTTAAGAGGAATTGCCATCAATTTTGCGACAATTGTGTGGGGAGAAGCAGCAGCCAAGGAAATGATGGAAAGGGCAATGAAAGTCCTTGATCGCAGAAAAGAGAGTGAAATTCCAAGTGTTATGTTATTTAGGACGAGAACAGAAGATGAGAAAATAGGAATTTCACTCCAGCGTCTATTCCATATCCGTACATCTACAGGAGACATCCCCCTTCTTTATCATGTTTTTCGAGCGTTCGAGGAACAGTACAGAGGATTACATTTGGGAAGATACTCTGTGCAACAAGCTTTGATTATACATCAAGAAGCAAGGTGGTATGGACATAGAACATCAAACCCAGTAGCAGCATATTCAGTTCGTGAGTCGGGAATATTTGTACCAGGACGACTTCATCCATGGGATGGTTTGTACGATATAGATCCCCTAGCGCAAGAGATTATGGCAGGGCTCTTTATGAGAGTCCGCTTAAATGGAAGAGCTGTTGATTGGAGGACAGGAGTAAGTAGGGATGATTATCTTGAACCAAATAGAGCTTATGTCTCAAGACCAGATCATGGTCCCACCATGGAATTTCGAAGGAGGATGAAAGATTTCGGGATGAGATTAACCCAAAGAGATTCGCAGTATGTAGTTGGTGAACTTAAATAATTTCTTCTTTCAAAAACCGCAATCTTCGGTTATACTTTAGCCATGGCTTTAGAGAATCTTCAAAAAGAGCGTCTTAAGAAATTAAAAAATATCCAGAGACTGGGGATTAATCCTTTCCCTTCAAAGTCCAATAGGAAGCATGAGATTTTTGTTGCTAGGAAAATGATGGGGAAAAAGGTGGCGGTGGCAGGAAGAGTAAGATCCCTTCGTCCTCATGGAAAAATTACCTTTGTTGATTTGGAAGACGCTACCGGCAAAATTCAGCTTTTATTCAGACAGGATGGCTTTAAAGGCGAACAGTATGATCTACTGCCCAATTTTGACCTTGGGGATTTTCTGCAGGTAACGGGAAATGTTATTAGAACCCAGTCGGGCGAGATTACTGTTGACGCGGATGATTTTACTGTTTTAACTAAAAGTTTGCGTCCTTTACCCTCTTCCTGGTATGGCCTGAAAGATGTGGAAGAAAGATACAGGAGAAGATATGTTGACATGTTAATGAATGATAGTGTCAAAAAAATCTTTGAGGCCCGCTCTAAAATTACCTATTATATTAGAAAATTTTTAATTGAGGAAAAAGGTTATATGGAAGTGGAAAACCCCATTTTGCAGCCGGTTTACGGCGGAGGCAGGGCCAAGCCCTTTAAAACTCATCACAGCGCTTTGGACAGTAATTTTTATTTAAGAATTTCCAATGAGCTTTATTTAAAAAGATTAATTGTGGGTGGATTTGAGAAAGTTTTTGAAATCGGCCATGTTTTTAGAAATGAGGGAATGGATAGAAACCACAATCCCGAATTTACCATGCTGGAAACAATGGAAGCTTATGCGGATTATATGGATAATATGAATTTAATTGAGGAGATGTTTGAATATGTGGCAAGAGCAGTTTTTAAAACAACAAAACTGCCCTTTCAAGGCAAAATTATAGATTACAAAAGACCTTGGCAGAGAGTGAAGCTTTCGGATTTATTTAAAAAACACACAGGTGTACATTTTCATGAAATAGACAGTTTGGAAAAAGCAATAAAACTTGCTAAAAAATTAGGGGTGGAAATAAAAGATTACATGACTGACGGGGAGATTTTGCTGGAGATTTTTGAGAAAAAATGCACGGATCAATTGATTCAGCCAACCTTTGTTTATGACTACCCTGCTGATTTTTACCCTTTGGCCAAAAGAAAAAAAGATAATCCAAAACTGGTGGAAAGCTTTGATATTTATGTGGCAGGCATGGAAATGGGTACCAACTGGAGCGAGCAAAATGACCCTGCTGTTTTACAAGAAGCCTGGAATGAGGAAAAAAAGAAAGCCAAAAAGGGAAATCAGGAAGCGCAAAAAACAGATGATGATTTTTTGGAGGCTTTGGAATATGGTATGCCTCCCACTTCCGGAATTGGTCCGGGAATAGATAGGTGGGTAATGGTTTTGACTAACTCCCCTGCTATTGCCGATGTGATAGCATTTCCCATGCTCCGCCCGGAAAAGAGAAAGAAATGAAAATAAATGATCTTAAAAAAATTTTAAAAGTATTTTTAACCTTGCAGTGGGCCAAGGAGCTTCCCAGACAGGGTTTTATTGCAATGGGGTTTAAAAGAAATGAGGCGGATTCTGTGGCAGCACATTCTTTTTCCACTGCCCTTTTGGCCTATTTTTTAGCAAAACAATTACAAAAAGAAGGATTAAATTTAGATGCTGAAAAAGTTTTAAAAATGGGACTGGTTCATGATATTGGAGAAACAATTGTGGGGGATGTGGGGACTTTTGTCAAAGGTATGGCAGGAGGGGTTTTTAAAAATATTGAAGAAGAAGGGGTGGCTGCCTTGGTTGACGGTTTGGATTCTAAAAAAGAAATAATTGAACTGGTTGAAGAATATAATCAAAGGAATACAATGGAGGCAAGAGTAGTAAAAGCAGCTGATAATTTAGATGCCTTGGCCCAAGCCAAGGGTGTACCCGGGGCTCAAAATGCGTTAAAATATTTTAAGCAGGTGTATCATATAACCAAATTTGACTGGCACAAAAAAGCAGTAGATTTGATTTTAAGCGGGGAAGTTGAACCTGCCAGAGATTGGCAGAAGAAATAATATGTTAGACATTAATTTTATTAGAGACAATTTAGACAAAGTTAAAAAATCTGTTGAAGTCAGAAAAGCTCAAGTGGACTTAAATAAGCTTTTATCTTTGGATGATGATAGAAAAAAACTCATCCAACAGGTAGATGATTTGCGGGCAAAACGAAATGAGAATGCGAAAGCCAAGAATATAGAAGCCGGAAAAAAAATAAAACAGGAACTCGGTGATTTTGAGAAAAACCTGGCTGAGGTAGAAAAGAACTGGCAAGAAATAATGCTGCAAGTGCCGAATATTATACTGGATGAAGTGCCAATAGGGGATGCCTCTAAAAATAAAGTTATCCGTAAAAATGGTGAACCAACTAAATTTAATTTTAAGCCCAAAGATCATATAGAACTGGGAAAACTTTTAGATATTATTGATTTTGACAGGGGAGTGAAAGTGGCAGGATTTCGGGGATATTATTTAAAGAATGAGGGAGCAAAATTGCACTGCGCAGTTTTAAAATTTGCCTTGGATCATTTAACTCAAAAGGGACTTCAACAGATTATTCCTCCTATTATCAATAAAGGGTTTGCTCTTTTAGGAGGGGGACAGTTTCCCTGGAACGAAGAAGATACATATAAATTAGGAGAGGATGAATATTTAGTTGGTACGGCGGAAATTCCCTTGATGGCTATGCATTCCGGTGAAACTTTTGATATAAAAGATTTACCTAAAAAATATGTGGCTCTTTCGCCTTGTTTTAGAACGGAAATTGGTTCATACGGAAAAGATACCAAGGGTCTTTATAGGGTACATGAATTTGTTAAAGTAGAACAGGTTGTGTTATGCGAAGCGGACGAACAGGAGTCTTTGGGTTTTTTTGAGGAGCTGCAGGAAAATAGCGAGGAGATTTTGGATATGCTTGGACTCCCCTATCAAGTGGTGGTTTTATCAAGTCAAGATATGGGGAAAAAGGCGGCCATAACTTATGATATAGAAACCTGGATGCCCGGCAGAGACGGGTACGGCGAAACCCATTCAAATTCCATGTGTTTGGATTTCCAAACCAGAAGATTAAAGATTAAATATCGCGATAAAGATGGGCAAATAAAATTCTGCCATGCCTTAAATAATACTGCCATTGCCTCTCCCCGCATTCTGATTCCCCTATTGGAAAATTTTCAAGCAGAAGATGGATCTGTCAAAATTCCGGAAGTTTTACAAAAATACACCGGATTTTCTGAAATCAAATCTAAATGAACCTACAATCCCGGATTGTCAAGTCAATTCCAATCCGGGATTGGAAAGCTAAAACTTATGGCTACAATTCAAGATTTAGAATTGGAAATTAATAAAATTAAAGAAAGAAACAAACGGGTGGAGAGAGAAAAATCCTGGGAGGTAAGTTGGACCAGAAAACTTTTGATATCTCTTTTAACTTATTTCGTAATTTCGCTTTTCTTTTTGTTCGCGGGTATTAGTCAACCTTTTGTTAATTCCATAGTTCCGGCAGTGGCATTTATTTTATCAACTTTATCTGTCCCTCTTGTTAAAAATTGGTGGCTAAAGTATATTCACAAAGGAATAAAGTAATTATCTTCCTTGGCGGAGTAAGTCTCCTGCCCGGGTAGCTTGTTGTCCCCCGCCTTGTAAATCCCCAAAACTGGCAGAATTATCTACAGGAGCCGGGGATTGAACTGGTGGAGTAGCAATCGGGGCAGGAGGTTTAATTTGTGTTGCTTGTGAAGTATCAACTGCCGGTAAGCTGGTTGTTTTGGGAGTCTGGCCAATCCCCATAATAAAATAAGCAGAAACACCGAGTACCGCAAGCAAAAGTCCCACCCCTACACCAATTAACCATTTTGGTACTCCTCTCTTGTTATGTTCAGAAGGTTCGGTAGATGTTTCAGGAGTAATGGTTGATGGAACAACCAGCGTTTCCGCCTGATTTAAATTTGTTGGCGTTGGTTCCGGCTGGGAGCTGTTTCCAACCAGATGTGATAAATCAGTGGGTGGTGAATCTGAAGTTTCAACCGGCGTTTGAGGTGGCGTCCATGGAGGTGGAGTTGAAGGATTACTTATGGGAGGTGGTTGAGGTGGTGCACCCCAGGGATTATCAAGAGGGGATGTCGAAATATTTGGAGGGGGAGGTGGGGTTGGTGGAGCAGGTGATGTCGGGGGCGGAGGCCAGCCTGAAGAGAGATTTGCAGAATTCAAGTTTGGCTCTACTGGAGTAAAAGGTTCGCTTGGAAAGGGAGGTAAGGGTGAAACAGGAGCAGGTTCCGGAGCCGGAGGCCATGGAGGGGTAGTAACAGGGGGTGGAGGTGCAGGAGTTATAGGAGGTGGTTCTTGGGGAAAGGTGGGATATTGCGGAGGGCTTGGAGGAGGTACTGGATCAAAGGTGGGTAATGAGCTAGGTTTTTGTGTGTTATCCATTTGGGCAGTTTGTTATTTATAGTTTATAAATTAGTTAGTTAAATGTCAATGGTATAATATGCACTATGCTAGGAATTTTTGGAAAGCTGTTAGATTCCAATGAGCGGGAGATTAAAAAACTAAAACCTATTGTTGATGCGATTAATGCTCTTGAAAAAAAAGTATCTAAACTGACTGATAAAGAACTTCAGGGTAAACTTGCCGGGTTTAGATTGCAACACGAACGGGGAAAAAGTCTGGATGAGTTACTTCCTGAGGCTTTTGCCGCTGTTCGGGAAGCAAGTTCAAGAACTATTAAACAACGCCATTTTGACGTACAGATGATGGCGGCAGTGGTTCTTCATCAAGGCAGGATTGCGGAGCAAAAAACAGGCGAAGGAAAAACCCTATCCAGTACCCCGGCTCTATTTTTAAATGCTGTTGCCGGAAAAGGGGTGCATCTTGTAACTGTTAATGATTATTTGGCACAAAGAGACTGTGGATGGATGGGGCCAATTTTTTATGCTTTGGGAGCCACATGTGCCACCATTGTTCATGAGGCTGCTTTTGTGTATGATCCAAAATATAAAGATTTATCTCATGATGACAAAAGACTGCAACACCTTCGCCCTGTTTCGCGAAAAGAGGCTTACCAGGCAGATATTACCTATGGTACCAATAATGAGTTTGGATTTGATTATCTGCGGGATAACATGGCTTTCCGTTTGGAGGATCAGGTTCAAAGAGGTCACTATTTTGCAGTAGTTGACGAGGTAGATTCAATTTTAATTGATGAGGCGAGAACTCCTTTAATTATTTCCCAGCCGGCACAGGAGGCAACTGATAAATATTCTAAATTCGTAGAGTTGATAAATTCACTGTTACCGTCGGACTTCGTGGTGGATGAAAAACTGCGGACTGCCCATATGACAGAAAACGGTATTTTGAAGATAGAGAAAATGTTGGGAGTTGATAATCTTTACGAAAAAGATTTTTCCACACTGCATCATCTTGAGCAGGCCCTAAAAGCAAAAACCTTATTTGAAAAAGATAAAGATTATGTGGTTAAAGACGGAGAGATAATTATTGTTGATGAATTTACCGGCAGGCTAATGATGGGCCGCCGTTATTCCGAGGGTTTGCATCAGGCAATTGAGGCTAAAGAAGGAGTGGCTATTCAACAGGAGTCTCAAACTTTGGCTACCATTTCTTTTCAAAATTATTTTAGGATGTATGTGAAACTCTCCGGTATGACAGGCACTGCGGCCACAGAAGCAGAAGAATTTAATAAAATTTACAAACTGGAAGTGGTGGTAATTCCAACTAATAATCCTATGATCAGGGTAGATCATGCGGATACAATTTATAAAACCATAAGCGCTAAATACACTGCAGTTGCCGGTTTAGTGGAGGAGCTTCACAAAAAAGGCCAGCCGGTTTTGATAGGTACGACCTCAATTGAAAAAAATGAATTTCTCTCGGAGCTTTTAAAAAGAAAGGGCGTATCCCACGCACTTTTAAATGCCAAAAATCACGAGAAAGAAGCAGAGATTATATCTCATGCAGGAGAAAAAGGCGCTGTGACTGTGGCTACTAATATGGCAGGAAGGGGAGTGGATATTGTTTTAAGTAAAGGTATTACAGAATTGGGTGGGCTTTTTGTGATTGGAACAGAAAGACATGAGTCCCGCCGTATAGATAATCAGCTTCGGGGAAGATCAGGCCGCCAGGGTGATCCGGGTGAGTCGAGGTTTTTTGTTTCTTTGGAAGATGACCTGATGAGGATTTTTGGAGGAGATCAGGTTTCCCGGGTGATGGATTTTCTTAAAATGCCGGAAGATACCCCTATCGAACATGGTTTGGTTTCAAAAGCCATTGAAGGCGCGCAGAAAAAAGTGGAAGGCCACAATTTTGACATCAGGAAAAACACGGTTGAATACGATGATGTGATGAACCAGCAACGACAAATTATTTACGGAGTAAGGAAAAGAGTTTTGGAAGCAGCGCAGAAAAAAGATACATCTTTGAAAGAGGAAATTCTGGAAAAAGTAGCCGGAGAAATTAAAAATCTTGTCATCATACATTCTGAAGAAGGTTTGGATGTTGGGAAAATCGTGGAGGAGTTTTCCACTATTGCGCCAATTGATGATCAAAGCAAGAAAGATATAGAAAGCAAAATTTCAACTCTTTCCGACCCTTCCCAAATAAGTGAATTTTTAACAGGTTTGGCCAGGAATTTTTATGAACAGCGCGAAAATCAGGTGGGAATTGATGTGGCAAGACAAATGGAAGTATTTGTTTATCTAAATACCATTGATACTTTATGGATTGAACATCTTGATACAATGGATGATCTGCGTTCCGGAATAGGGCTTAGGGGGTATGCCCAAAGAGATCCTTTAATTGAATATAAAAGAGAAGGTTTTGATTTGTTTGAAAAATTAATGGTGGAGGTAGATTATGAAATAGTCCACAGGATTTATAAAGTGGCGTTGCAGCAGCAAGCACCTCTGGTACAAAAAGAGGCGGTGGAGGAAAAACATCCTGAAATAGAAATCGGGGTAGAAACTGAAAAAAAGGAAGTAAAAACCGGAAAAGCAGAAGAGGGTGGAGTAACAAAAGTTACAATTGAAAGAGGTGGGCAGGTGATAGCGCAAGAAACCTATGGAGGACAAGGTCAACTAACCAAGACTCACGGAAAAATCGGCAGAAACGATCCCTGTTATTGTGGTTCCGGCAAAAAATACAAGAAGTGTCATTATCCTAATTAATTTCTAGTTTCTAGTATGTGATATTATTAATTTTAATGCATAGAGGGTTTGTTTCCGTATATTTTATTCTTATTATTTTGGCAATTATAGGAGTGGGAATTTTAACTTTTTCGCCTCAACTAAAAGAAAAATTAAAAATTGGCACTGATGTAAAAAATGAGATAATTCCTAATATTTTAATTAATTATGTACCAAATTTTGATAAACTTAGTCTGAATGATTTACCCCACTTCATAGATTATCGGCAGATCCATAAATATAATAATCACTTATTAATCGTTGGCTATAATAAGATAGTTGAATATGACCCTGACAGCCAAAAAATTATTCGCCAAAACAACACAAATGTTTTAGATTGTATTAATGATTCAGCTCTTGTTGGGACTAGTTTGTATATAAGTTGTTATGAGCGGCAAGACCTTCCCCAGAATAGTAGCCTTACCTATTCTGTTTTATATAAAATTGATCTACCGAACAGCAGTATTGTTAAAACATATTTTAGTGAAATTCCTCCCTTGCCTAACCCTTTTGACATTAGAAAAGATTTAGAAAATAATCCCCATGTTTACGATGGTCGTAAAATAAACTTATCCCTTGCCTCGCAAGGCTTTATTCTTTGGATGAGTTCCTGGGATGGTGTGATGCAAATGGATATTACGACTGACTACATTAAAACTTATGCAAAACAAGACATATATAAAAATCAATGCTTCCCAGAAGCAATTTTTAATGACAATGATACTATTACACTCACTGCATCTATAGGAGCATATTGTAAGGGAAATATCTCTATTTTTAACAATAAGAATAAGCAATGGGAGGAAATCCCCGTAGACCAAGACAAATATATTAAGGAACATGGACTTTATTCAGTAATAAATAAGCCTATTGTAAAGTTTCCAACATTCATATCTATTTCACCCAAAGTTAATGAAAAATATTATCTACTCGCCTCCGATGGAGTATATTCTTTAGCTTCTGGAGAGTTTCCGGTAAAAGTATTTGATGGGAAAATTTCAGACGAACTCAGCCTAAGATCGTACTCAGATGTAAACATGCAATCGTACTTATCACAAGATAAAAGATATATAATCTTTATGCGGGCAGTAGGGAGAGGCCCAAGTCTCAAAGTTCCCCTGATCAGTTCGATCTTAGATGTTTATTTAGTTGATTTACAAAAATTAGCATTAACAAATTTAATGGAGGCAAAGGAGTTTAATACACAAACTACTTCAAAGATAGAAGAAATTAGAGATAAGATGATCAATTCATATACGGAAGAAAAAAATGGAATACTATTCTTCAAAGATCACTCAAATAATAAAACACTTGTTTCAATAGATTTATCGAGAGCCAAACTAAGTATTGGTTATTAGTAAGGTACCTATTTGTATAACATTTCAAAAAGTGTCATTATCCTAACTAAATTTCCAACATTTTCATATTGTTTTGGGCTCAAAGTAACTAAAATATCCGTAGGTGTCAACCTATTCCACCCCAAGGGTGTAATTTTAACAAAGTGGTAAAATAGTTTTGTGATTATTTCCAAAGAGTGGGTAGCTGGTAAATTACCCAAAAGACCAAAAGATGCCAATAAGGGGACTTTTGGGAAAGTTTTAGTAGTGGCCGGATCCAAAAATTATCCCGGGGCTGCATATTTATCTTGTGCAGGGTGTTATAGAGTTGGAGCCGGATTGGTAACTCTTGCCACCATTCCTGTTGTTCAAAATATTGTCAGTAAAAAGTTACCTGAAGTCACTTTTATTGTTTTACCAGAGGAAGACGGAGTAATAGGAGAGATGGCTTTGGATGTACTTTTCGCGAAAATTTCTCATGATGTAATACTTATTGGTCCGGGTCTTAATAAAAAAGAGGGAACTGCAAAGTTTATTTACCGTATGCTTAAAATGGGTATAGGGGATTTAACATTTGTAATAGATGGGGATGGGTTAAATATTTTATCCGAGATTAAAGAATGGGATAAACTATTGGAAAACTATGGCAATAGCGCAGTTTTGACTCCACACCCGGGTGAAATGTCCAGATTAACAGGGTTAAGCATAGAAGAGATTCAAGCAGATAGAGAAAAAATTGCCCAAAACTTTGCAGATGAGTGGGGACAGGTAGTGGTTCTAAAAGGAGCAAATACAGTTATCGCTTCTTCTACTCAAACCGCTATTTCCCCTTTTGCAAATCCTATTTTAGCAACTGCCGGTACAGGAGATGTGTTGGCAGGAGTCATTGCAGGATTGATTGCTCAAGGATTGACAACTTTTGATGCTTCGTGCGTTGGTGTTTATATTCATGGTATGGCAGGGGAAATATTAAGAGAGAAAATAGGTGAAGCAGGGGCATTGGCCAGTGACCTTTTGCCATTAATTCCACAGAATTTAAAATTAATATCTTGACAATTATATTAATACTTGTTATTTTTAGTATTAATATATGCAAGATAACAGTATTTTGTTAAAAAACTTTCTGGAAATCCCCTACGAAGAGCTGGAAGAAATGAATCTGAAGGCCAAAGAAAGACAACACACAGTCAGCAACAAAGTTTTGGAAGAAGAATATAGGTTATACCTGAAAAAAGAAAAAAGGATTAAGGCAGTGACGCTTTGTTTTACAGACATTGAGGGTAGGTTTCATATGCTGGATTATGATAAAAAATATCTTTTGGAATCTGCTTCCAATTTAACTTTTGACGGATCATCCATCAAGGGTTTTACTGCACTTCATGAATCGGATTTAAGGTTGGAGGTAGATTGGGCCAGTATAATTTTTCTTCCGTCAGATGTATTTGGAGGAGGAAAAGTGGTCATGTTTGCCGATGTTCTTGGTAGGGACAAGACTCCTTATATATCGGATTTTAGAGGTCAGCTAAAATTATATACAAAGAATCTTAAGGAAACAGAGGGAATTGTTGTGCATACGGCTACGGAAACCGAAGGGTTTCTGGTAGAAGGTGTTGGCGCGGAGCAGAGTTTTGATGAAGATATTGGTTTTAAATTAATTTCCACCGGCGGTTATTTCCATTCTTTGCCGCTTGACCGGTTGCGCAAATTTATAGACGCCGCGGCAGAAGCTCAAAGAGCAATGGGTTTTAAAAACGAAAAAGATCATCCGGAAGTAGCCCCATCGCAATTTGAATTGAATTTTAGTTATACCGAAGTAGTTAGAGCCTGCGATCAAATACAGCTTTATAAACTGGTGTGCCGGCAAGTGGCTAACAATATGGGTATGACAGCGACTTTTCTGCCAAAACCTATTGCCAATATTAATGGGTCAGGCATGCATACTAATTTCTCTATGGCCAAAAACGGGAAAAATATTTTTTATCAAAAAAACGGTCAGGATACCTTATCGGAGCTAGCGTGGGATTTTATCTTTAGGATATTAAACCATGCTCCGGAAATTTGCCTGATTTTAAATTCCAGCGTCAATGCTTATAGAAGATTAGATCCTTATTTTGAAGCCCCCAACCAGATAAAAGTTTCTCCTATTGACCGGGGTTCCATGATCAGGATTCCAACAGGTAATGAAAAAACAGCCAGAATTGAAATCCGCTCTGTAGCTCCTGATACAAATCCGTATTTGGCTTTGTTTACTATTTTAAAAACCGGGCTGGAAGGCAAAAAGCCGGCTCAATCAAAAAATAGGAGGGTCAGATTAAGGTTTCTGCCCGGCACAATTCATGATGCCATCAGGCTTTTTAAAGCAAGCGACTTTACTGCCAAAATTTTGGGTGAAGAAAACAAACAAAAATACCTATCTTTTAAGGAAACAGTGGCAGACAGAAGTCCTAAAGAGTTGGGCAAACTGATCAAAACTTCGGAAATTATTTATCATCATGAAGTAACTAATCAGGTTTTATGGAACAATTTTTAAAAATGAATTTAAAAAGACTGACCTTTTTATTGGTACTTTTAGGGTTATTTACAGGGTATATGGCTACTAAATTAGCCGGCACTTCTGCAGGCAGTTTTGATCTGGGCGCCATAAACACAGGAGATACAGCCTGGGTTTTGATGGCGGCAGCTTTGGTGATGATTATGACCCCGGCAGTGGGGTTTTTCTATGGAGGTATGGTGAGTAGCAAAAATGTAGTTTCGGTGATTAAACATTCTTTGGTTATTTTAGCCTTGGTTTCGTTGCAATGGGTGATTTTGGGTTACAGTCTGGTTTTTGGCAAGGATATTAATGGTTTAATAGGAGGTTTTAATTTTCTTGCCTTAAAAAGCGTTGGTTTTGCGCCAAATCCGGATTATGCCTCAACTATTCCACAACTTGCTTTTATGATTTTTCAAGCCATGTTTGCCATTATCACCCCAGCGTTAATTATCGGAGCCTTTGTGGAAAGAATCCGTTTCAGGGCGCTGGTCATATTTGTTTTAATGTGGACTACTTTTATCTATGACCCGGTGGCACATTGGGTTTGGGGTGTGGGAGGGTGGCTTCGTTCCTTGGGGGCTCTGGATTTTGCCGGAGGAACTGTGGTACACATCACTGCGGGTTTTTCCGCTTTGGCAGCAGCAATTTTAGTTGGCAGAAGAAAAAACGCTACTCATAAAATAGTAGCTAACAATGTTCCGACTGTTCTTTTAGGCGCAGGTCTGCTTTGGTTTGGCTGGTTTGGATTTAATGCGGGATCGGCTCTGGCAGCATCCGGTTTGGCAGTGAGTGCGTTCGTGGTAACCAATACTGCGGCAGCTGCATCAGCCTTAGTCTGGATGATTCTTTCCTGGGCGCAAGACAAAAAACCCTCTGCCCTAGCAACCGCCACCGGAGCCGTGTGCGGATTGGTGGCAATTACTCCGGCCAGCGGTTTTGTCGGCCCGATATCTTCCATTGCCATTGGCATATTTGCTGGTGTCGTTACTTACCTATCTTTGAGTTTCCGCAGTTTACACACCAGGATTGATGATACTTTGGATGTTTGGGCAGCTCATGGAATGGGGGGAGTGACCGGGGCGATTTTAACCGGCGTATTTGCGGAAAAAGCTATTAACAGTGTCGGCAGCAATGGTTTACTTTTTGGCAATCCCGGTCAGGTTTTATTGCAAATTTTGGCTGTTTTGGTGGTGGCGGCATATTCTTTTGTTGGCACTTATGTAATATTGAAACTGGTTAAAATTATTACAGAGCTTCGCGTAACTCTTAATGAGGAAGCCAAAGGGTTGGATTTGGCTGTTCACGGAGAAGCAGGTTACCGTCTTTAAATCTCATTCCACATATCCAAGCATAGGATCAGTTAGATTGGTATTTTGGCCGCTGCAGGCATCATTCATTAAATCTTGTGAAGGGATCTGGGTTAGAGGTATTATCCCGATATGGCCAAATTTTACTTTTACCTCATTTAGAGCATACTCATCGGGTATGACAATGTTATACACCGGGCTTCCCCGCCCTGCTACGGCAATATGGGCGTTTTTAAGGAAAAGAAAATACCTGAAACCTACATTTTCTCCGGGCGAGGTGATGTAGTTTATGGAAAAACAGGGGAAGTTTTTTTGCTTTGCGTCATTTACCATATAATCAACCGCAGATTTTTTCTCCGGGTAACCCTTAGCATAATAATCCTGGTTCAAAAATAAATAAAAACTTCTAATAAGAATAAAAAATAATATAGCCAGAGAAACAAATAAACCTTTTTTTGAGGATTTATATAGAGCAAAAATAAGTAAAGAGGCAATTACTAAAAATACTACATTGGTATTGGAAAAATAATATTCTGATAGAGGTGAGGAGGAAAAGTAAAAAAACAAAAAAGGGCCAATGATCCAGATACCCATAAGCATTGTTTCTCTTAACGCAATTAATTTAGTTTTTATTAATAAAATCCCAGATAATAAAATAGCGGCAGTGAAGGGTATAAAAAGAAGCTGCTGGACATTTTTATTTAACATTCCCAAAATAACCTGAAATCTGTAAAAACCTGTTGGGCCGTCTTCCTGTTGCAATCCGAAATTATTTATCAGGCTGAAAGTTTGACTGAAATTGTGTTTGAATTCAAATAAAATTAATGGCGCGGATGTTGCAAATAAAAATATGAGAAAAACAGCTATATTTTTTAAATCCGGAAGTTTTTTGGAAAAAAATATAGCGAATGGAAGAGTTAATAAAACGGGAATTAAGGCAATATGAATATGCCAGATGAGCCCGAAAGATAAGCCCAGCAGCCAAAAAAATTGAAATCTTCCGCGGGATACCATGATGATTGCGTAAAAATACCAGATAGACCAAAGAGGAGTAGTTATTGTTGGCACAATCCACCTGTCAAGACTAACGGTTGCAGGGAGTATTGCATACAATAACGCTCCCAATAACCCGACTTTCTCATTAAAAATTTTAGAAAAAACCCAGTAATAACTTATTATTGTTGCAAGACCTAATAAAACAGCGGGTATAGTTGCGCCAACAGGATCCATCTTGGTCAAGATAAAAAAGGGAACTAAAAAATAATAAAACAATGGGCCAATATAAATTCCCGGGGCGGAAGTTAGTTGACCAATCAACCTAAAATGGTGATTGACAACAATATCTTTAACAATCCAGGAATATAGATCGGCGTCGTGGCCAAAATCCATCCTGTCCACAATTTTGTATGTCCGCAAAAACAGTCCCAGAGCAAGAATTAAGAGAAGTAAAAAAAGTTGAGAACGGGTCATGTAGATGTTAAACTATCACATTGTGATTACCAAGGCAATAAAAACCAGAAAATTTATGCCTCCTAAAGATAATCTTTGGGAACTTTTGGGAAGTATAAAATCTTTGGAAGAAAATTCTGTTGTGGCAGTAACTTCCAAAGTGGTTTCAATTGGTGAAGGTAGATGCATAGCTATAGAGAAATTTAAAAACAAAGATGAGTTGGCTATTAAAGAAACTGATAAGTATCTCCCCAGAAATACAGTTCCTCACGGACTTGTTTTGCATACCATAAAAAATAATTTATTTATTGCATCTGCCGGAATAGATGAAAGTAATGGGGACGGATTTTATGTGCTGTGGCCAAAAGATCCGCAGGCCGCTGCCAAAAAAATTTGGCAGTTTTTAAGCCAAAAGTTTAAAGTAAAAAATCTGGGAATAATAATAACAGATTCAAGACTTGTGCCTCTGCGACGGGGTGTAGTGGGAGTGGCTATAGGATATTTTGGATTTAAACCAATAAGAGATTACAGAGGAACCAAAGATATTTTTGGAAGAAAGTTTGAAATGGAAACATCAAATCTTCCTGATAGTTTGGCTACCTCTGCGGTTTTGGAAATGGGGGAGGGATCGGAACAAACACCATTGGCTATTATTACAGATGTTTCATACATAGAATTTACCAAAAGTTTTTATGATTTTAGTATTCCCGAGAAAGAAGATATTTTTTATCCATTATTTTCTGCAGTTAAATGGAAAAAGGGCGGGGGAGGGATTTAAAAAATTCAATGGTTTTTTGAAGGCCTTTTTTTAAAGAAACTTTTGCTTCCCAGCCCAGTTCTTTTTTAATTTTTTGGGCTGATGCGACAAGCGATGCCACATCCCCTTTTCTTTCCCCTTTATCTTCCGTCTCCACCTCATAACCAACCAAATCAAAGATAATTTTTATTGCGTCCCTCACTTTCACTCCGGTTTCTGTGCCTACATTATATATGTGTAAGCCGGTCAGGTTTAAAGGGAGGACATGGGCAGTTGCCAGATCATCAATATAGATAAAATCCCTAATTTGTTCACCTTTCCAAAATAAAGGTAGCGGCTTTTTCTCCAATATTGCTTTGATAAAATTCGGTATGGCATGTGTTTCCGGATTATGTAATTCTCCCGGGCCATAAGGATTAAAATAACGCAGTATAACTACATTAAACCTAAAAAGTTTGTTATAAAGTTTACAAAATTCCTCCATGGTAGTTTTGGTTATTCCATAGGGATTTTCCTGTTCACCTAACGGATCATCTTCTGTAATTGGCAGTTTTTTGGGGACACCGTAAACACAGGCACTGGAGGAAAAAATGATTTTTTTAACGCCTGAATTTTTCATGGCCTGAAGCAGCTTGACAGTTCCCAAAATATTATTTTCCACAAATTCAACAGGGGTTTTAACAGATTCTCCTACCTCAATTAAAGAGGCCATGTGTATAACAGCGTCGTGTCCGGGCAAAATTTCTTCCAATTTTTCCTGATGTAAAATATCAGCGTCCACAAAAACAGCCCTTTTGTCTATTGAAGTTTTATTTCCGTGGGAAAGATTATCTATGACTGTAACTTGATGTCCAAGGTCAAGAAGCAATTTACTAACATGTGAACCAATAAAACCTGCTCCGCCCGTTACTAATACTTTCATATTATGAAATTTTAACACATTCTAGTATAGTTTAAGTGAAATGTTGAAATGGATTCTGGTAATTTTGGTTTTAGCTTTTGCCTTACGGATTATCTATATTCCGCAAGGAGCGGTTTCTTTTCACTATGACATGGCAAGAGACGGTTTTGCGGCATTGCAAATCTGGAATGGTGATTTAAAAATACAAGGCCCACCAACATCCACACCGGGTTTATACCACGGCCCGCTTTATTATTATTTGCTGGCTCCTTTTTACGGTTTTGGAGGGGGAGATCCAAGAGTAGCTTCATTAATGCTCTCATTTTTAAACTCGCTAGTTGTTATTCCAGTTATGCTTTTGGCAAAAGACTTATTTAAAAGTTTCAAGTTGTCCGTTCTGGCGGGTCTTTTTTTTGCTGTTTCTTTTGAGGCCACCCAATACGCTCCCTGGCTTTCTAATCCCGCTCCTGCGGTTTTAACAGTTACTTTGTTTTTTTATTTTTTAAGAATGTGGCAAAAAGGAAAAACATTAGGACTTTATCTTGCCGTGCTAGCAGCCATTTTATCCGTCCAATTCCAATTCTTCTTAATTTACCTATTACTTCTAATACCCTTTTTTGGATATTTGTTTAGAATAAAATCTGGTTTTAAACAAAAAATAATTTCTATTCTTATAGCCTTATTTGGTTTAAGCCCTTTTCTTATAGCAAGCTTAAAGTTTCAAACATTGCAAAATTTTGCAACAGGTTTTTTAAGCATTGCCCCTGCCGGCCAAATTGATTTTAGGCCGCAATTTGGTGAACTTTTATTAAATTATCTTAATAGGTTTGCAGAAGTGTTTACTTATAATTTTTTCCCAACCAATGTTTTTTTGGGAGGGTTACTGGTGTTTTTAAGTTTAATATTACTCAAAAATAAACTTATATTCTTTTATTTATTTTTTAATTTGCCCATTTTTATTTTTGGAGGGCACAGTAATACATATGTAAATATAGGACTTACAGTTGCGGCAATTTTGGCAGTTTTAAATTTAATACAAATTATTGCAAAACAAAGTAAGTTTTTGGTTGTGCTTTTGATTTTTTTAATAATTATTTCCAATTTGTATGCTGTTTTTAAAAACGGGCCGCTAGGACAAATTATTCTTGTAATCCCCAATGATATGGTTTTAAAAAATCAATTAAAATTAATAGATGAAACTTACCAAAAAGCCGCTGGTCAGCCATTTTCCATAAATACTTTAACGGTTCCTCTTTGGACCAATACCACCTGGAGCTATCTTTATTCCTGGTATGGTCAAAAAAAATACGGATATGTGCCAAAATTTTTAGGACATAATCAAATTGGCCTTTTGGGGGCAAATGCTTTAGAGAAAATAGGAGAGCCGCAGGATATTACTTTTTTTATCTTAGAACCTCATGTGGGAATACCGGATGATATTTATAATCTGGAAATTGGAGCAGAGGACAGTAAAAGCAAATTGATTTCCGAAACAAAATACGGTGATTTAAGATTGCAATTTAGAAAGCCAAAAAATGAGTAGCAAACTAATAATTTTTATTCTAATTATTGGAGTTATCTACAGATTATTTTTGACTTCTAACAATAATTTTCTGTTTAATATGGATAATGCCCGGGATATGGTGGATGTCCGGGAAATGGTGGTTTTGGGAAAACTTCGTTTGATTGGTCCAAATTCTGCTATTGAAGGTTTGTTTAACGGATCGGCCTGGTATTATCTTCTGGCAGTGCCGTATATTGTATCGGGCGGCAATCCTTATGGTTCTATTATTTTGGAAATATTACTTTGGGCGTTAGGCGGATTTTTTCTTTTGAAATTAGTCGGTAGATGGAGTCGCTGGCTAATAATCCCCATAGGTATTCTGTGGGTTGCTTCAAATTATGTTGTTTTAACCAATCTTTATGCTTTTAACCCAAACCCCGTTGTATTACTTACGCCACTTTTTGTATATTTATTAGTTGAATACTTGCAAAAAAACAAAGGGATATTTATTATTATAGCCTGGTTTTTGGCAGGATTATTTTTTAATTTTGAAATGAATTTTGGAATATTTATGCCGGTTATAATACTAGTAAGTATAGTTTTGACAAAAAATATTCATTTTCTAAGACAAAAATGGTTTTGGGTGGGGGTTGGAGCATTTATTTTAACACTACTGCCGCAGATTATTTTTGATTTAAGGCATGAGTTTTTAATGAGTAAAGCCATACTAAAGTATTTGGGAGAATCCGGAAATTTAAGTATTTTGACCCGTTTCCAGATTATTTTTAGCTCTTTTATTGATTCGTTTTCTGCTACTTTAATGAATCATAAATTATTCGCGGGGATAATTTTAGCATCTTTGCTTTTTGTATTGAAAAAAGACCCGGTTGTGATTGTATCTTTAAGCTTAATCCTGGTGCCGTTTTTAGGTTACCTGATTTTGCCTGTGAGTGTTAATTCCTGGCATCTTGGGGCGGAAATGGCAGCAGGAATAATTTTGGTTGGTTTTTTAGTCAAAAGATTGATGGAGAAAACTTTTTTAATTAAGATTTTTTCTGTCACTTTATTTATTTCGATTATTTATTTTGGATTATCCAATATCGCCAATTTTTTCCTAAATGATTTAGGAAAACCTAATATGGATCCTTCACTTTTTAAAAATGAAATAGCTGCCATTGATTATGTTTATAAATATGCGGATGGAAAAAACTTTAAGGTGTATACTTATTTACCTTCGGTTTATGATTATCCATACCAGTATCTTTTCTGGTGGTATGGACAAAAAAAGTATGGGTATATTCCAGGTGAGTATGTTTATTCTGTCAACAAACCCCAATATATTCCCAGCCAGGATAAATTTCAGGGAAGTCAAGAAAATTTTTCCGGACTGGTTTTTTTAATTAAGGAACCGGATAGAAATGATACCAGATCCGGCTGGCAAGGCCCGTTTGCTAATTTGGCAACTGTCCAAAAACAAATGGTGGGACTAATAGAAATTGAAATCAAGAAAGAATTTTAATTTTTCTGGTGTTTTTATCTGTAATTTCAAAAGAAATCCAAAGACTGTTTTTTGGTAATAATTTTTTAATTTTTTCCGCCCATTCGATTAAAATAATATTATTTTTATTGGCCAAAATTTCCTCAAGCCCCAAATCCTTAAAATCATCTACTCTGTAAAGATCAACATGATAAAAGACCTGCCTGCCGGCAGGCAGGTTTCCGTGCTGCCTTACCAAAACAAAAGTGGGGGAGATGATTTTATCTTTAATTCCCAATCCTTGGGCAAAACCCTGAACAAAGATGGTTTTACCTGCACCTAAAGGACCGGTTAAGGCAATAATGTTGTTTTTGCGATTTTGAGCAATTTTTTTAGCTAGCTCTTTGGTTTCTTTTTCTGAATTGGTGATATATTGCATAAGAAATCGGGATGGCTCCAATTATAACAAGAATTGCTCCTAGGGGGATGAGAAAGTTGATCCGTTCCCCTTTGACTTTTGTTTTTGGTTTGGATGAAGGAGTGGCTAAAGCAGAGCGTGAAGCGCTTTTTTTGTATCTTTCCAGGGAATAAACTGTTTCCGGCAAATCTTCCTGTTTTTTGCTTTCTCCTAAAACCGAAGAGGATTTGGGAACAGATAATGCAGATAAATTAATATTTTCTTCGGCCATTTCCACTTCTTTGGCATTAATTTTAATTGTTATCTCATTACTCCAGGTTGGGCCATTGCCTGATGAGGTATATCTGCCCACTTTAAAGATGTAATCATTAGTGCCTTCATAGCCGGAATCAAAAACATCGGGTTGTATTTCTAAACTTCCCGACCATTTACCCGATGAATCAGTAGTGATTGAATACTGGTCTGAATAAGTATTGTTATTTTTAACCCAAGAATCATTTACTTTGGTGTAGCCAAAATAATTAGTACTGCCGGATTTAACAAAAGCCCCTTTTAAATAAAATTTAGTATTGGGATATGAAGATAATTCTAGAGTTATTGATGTTGTAAATGTTTGGGTAGAATCAATTGATGATGGAACATTGGAAATGGTAAAAGAAGAAGCGGATGAGGGAGAGGGCGAGGGAGTTGGGGAAGGGGAAGGGGAAGCACCGCCATTAGAACTGCCTTTTGAAGAAGAGGCGAGCGTTGTCCAACTGCCCCCATCAGGACTTCGGCCAATACTTACATCGGCGCCAGGTTCTGTGGTATAAGAATAATTATCTATAGTAGAACCCCCAGAATCTTTAAGATAAATTGAATCACTTGTTTTATTTAATCTGGTTGAAACTTCAAAAGCCATAAATCCTCCTGCTGATATTGTCCCTGATAAAGTCTTCATTGTTGAGGTACTATCTACTAATATCCAATTTGTTAAATCTACGGAAGATGTTGTAGGATTATAAAGCTCCACCCAGTCGTAACCTGATGATGGATTTGCCATAAATTCATTAATGACAGCTGATTCGGCTAGAACATCTGGGTGAATTAATATAAAAAAGATAATAACAAAAAATAAAGAACTTAGAATGGTTTTAGCCATCTAAATTGATTTTATAAAAATTTTTCAGAAACCACAACGCCTTGTTTTAATTTGGTTATCTTATTTATGGTGGCTTTTATAAGTGAATTCTTAATAAAATTTTTGGTTATATTCTTTAAAAGTTTTTCACAAATTTTATTGATATGTGGGGGTGTTGCCGAACCTGAAGAAATCACAATTACCCCGGGGTGAGAATCAAGATTAACTTGATTGTAATATAAAAAATCCCGGTCAAGAGTAATAAGCACCCGTTTCAATTTCTTGCTTGTGAATAGATGAAAATAATCGCTTTTTTGAATAAAATTTTGATCATAAGCGTGAATGATTGAATAGCCCAAGGATTTTAAATAGGTGGTTACGGGAACAGGGAAGCATTCATCAGCATATAATGGAATATAAGATTTTTTAGATGGCATATCCAGAGGTAAACTCTCTGTTTTTAATTTCTTCCAAAGCTTTTTCTACATTTTTTCGTTTAACCCAAGGGTAAGATGCAATAAAATCTGATATATTAAAACCCTCCTTAATATAATCAATTAAGTAAGATATGGGAATTTTGCTTTTTGGAACAAGATTTTTTTTAGTTGAAACCTGTTTAATAGTAGCCATTTAACAAATTATACCATAATTTAGAGTAAATGCCAGTAGAGGGTGACGAGGCCGTTTTGGTGGTCAACTACTACCCCTTTGGCTGGGCCGTTATCAAATCCGGAAACCCGACATCCCGAGTCACCAATAGAATAAGCTACTCCATCAGCCGCGGCCAAAATAGGAGTTCCCACATACCTGTCGTCATACATATCTAAACCCGTATGTGTTCCCAGAGCATAAACTTCCCCGTATTCAGTGCTAATATGTGTTGATCCGGGATACCCCTGCATAGGTGGGCCCAGCTGTCCGTTGTCCAGGTATTTTTTGGGATCAACTCTTGTGCCGGTGACTTTGCCATTTTCCACTTTGGCATTTTCATAAACTTCAAAGTGCAGATGAGGCCCACTGGAACAACCAGATGTTCCTTCAGACCCTACTTGCTGGCCTTTTTTGACCGGCCCAATAACAACTCCAACATTTGATACGGCTCTGGCAATAGAGTCGGCATCGGCTTTAAGTTGGGCAATTAACCCTTGAAATTTGGCCTCGTCATTTTTGGTAACACTCAAAAGTTCTTCTTTAGCTTTTTTCTGTTCTGCCAGCTGATTTTTATAATTTTCCAGCGCTTTATTAAGTTGTTCCGCCTCCTCCTGCCTGGTGGCTTTATCCTGCTTTTGGTCATTGTAAGCTTGCTTGGTAGCCTGCAGCTCATATAATTTTCTCTTTTCATAAGCTTGGGCTACCTGGACATACTTTAGCCGCTGCAGCAGATCGCTAAATCCGTGAGAAGAAAAGAACAGATCAAGAGTGGATAGTTGAGAATATTTATAAGTTTGGGTAATCCGGCGAAGCAGAATTTCAGATAATGTATCCAAGGAGGCAGAAATTCGCGAAATACGGGTTGAAAGTTCGGAAATTTCTCTTTTTAATTTTTCAATCCGCAAATTGGTTTCCTCAATTTTTAAGGTGGTTACTTTGCCTTGGCTGTCAATAATATTAAGCTGTGATTTTAGCGTCCGCTCATTGCCTTTGACATTTTCAAGTTGGGCTTCCAGCTTGGCAATCTCTGCCTGTTTTTCCTGCAGAGCTTTGGTTAGTTCTTCGTTAGATTCGGCAAAAGCAGGAAGAAAAAATGCGCTAAGCAAAAAAAGCCCCAAAACAGCAATTAAGAATAGCTTTTTCATATCCGAAGATATCTTCTAGTGGCTCCAAATGATCCCAAAGCTCCCACTAGACAGGCCAGCAAAATAGCAATTATCAGCAGGGATAACATGAGAATGGGATTTGGCGGCAACAGCCTGATTTCACCCAAGTATCCTCCTTGAATGTAGGGAGTAAAATACCAAAGCATAATATAGATTACTGTCCAGGCTGCCGTGGCACCTACTACACCATAAAACATTCCTTCCAGAATAAAGGGGTTTCTGATAAAAGAAGTCGATGCACCCAAAAGACGCATGGTTTCGATCTCATTTCTTTTTAACCTGATTTTAAACCCGATAATCATCAGGATTTGCAGGATGGCGTAAAGTATCAGGTAACCTACAATTACTCCGCCAATGATTCTAACCAGCAGTGTGGCAGTTGACAAATTTGAAACCACATCTTCAGGGAATACAACATCTTCAACCACCGGTTCCTGTTTTAGGATTTCGGCTACAGGTGCAAGATCCTGCAGGGTTATGGTGGAAATCTCCAGTGATGGCGGTAAGGTGCTGGCTGTGACCAGTTCGGTCAGAAGAGGATCCTTTCCCTGGTTAAGTCTTTTATAAATTTGCAGAGCTTCTTCTTTGGAAACATATTTTGTTTTGGTAACCTGATAATTTCCTTTCAGGTTATCTTCTATGGCTGAAATATCTTCTCTGGTAGTGCCGTCTTTAAAAAAGGCCATTACTTGCGGTCTTGATTCATAAAACTGTAGAGTCAGTTGCAGCCCAATGGAAATCAGCAGGAAACCAATTAAGGCCAAAAAAGCCGAAAACATGGACAAGGATGCTGCAGCGGCCTGAAAAGGGGTTCTTTTAATGTTTCTTTTGGCAAATTTAACATAGTTTCTAAAACTCATTCGTATTTACCCTCCGTGTTGTCTTTGGTGATTTTACCGAGCTTTAAAGTTATTACCCGTTGCTTTAAGGTATTGACAATTTCCTGGTTGTGGGTAGCCATCAAAATAGTGGTACCCCATGAGTTGATTTCATTAAGAAGCTGAATTACCCCCCAGGCGGTTTTGTGGTCTAAATCACCGGTTGGTTCATCAGCTAAAACAATATCAGGCTTGCCAACAACAGCCCTGGCAATGGTTACTCTTTGAGCCTCACCTCCGGAAAGTTGTCTGGGAAATAAATTCCGTTTATCCCAAATCTCCACCAGTTTTAGAGTATGTTCCACAGCTTTTACTATCTCGCTGTCGCTTTTGCCCAAAACCTCCAAAGCCAGAGCTACCTGCTCAAATACGGTCCGGTCATCCAATAATTTAAAATCCTGGAAAACTACTCCCACTTTTCTTCTTAATTTTGGGATCTCACTGTTTTTTAGTTTAGTAAGATCTATTTTATCAACAGTTACTGTGCCGCTTGTGGGGAGTATTTCCCGGGTTAGAATACGGAGCATAGTGGTTTTGCCGGCTCCGGAGGGTCCAACCAAAAAGACAAATTCCCCCTGTTTAATTTCCAGGGAAATATCATCCAAGGCTGTTGATGAACCAAACTTTTTGAAGACTTTGTCAAATAAGATCATAGGCTGAAGACTAACAACTATTTTATCTCTTCTACTTTTCCAACATCCATAAGCCATCCTGCTTCCAGAGCTTTTTGGGTTTCACCAAACACCCTTACTTTCTTACCTTCATAAAGAGATAAATCTACAACAGAGGAAGTTAAAGCAACAGGCGGTTGCCCGTCTCTTTGTAAAAGATGCGTTCCTTCGACATACTCGGAGGGATAAACAGGTGCAGGCCTGGCTTTTATAACCCCTTCGGCAAAATCTTTAAAAGTACGGTTATCCTGCTGGGCAGTCTTAGGAGATCCTGTTAGAGCGTTTACTCCCAGGTTTTTGTTGGCAATAATATATCCTGTTAAAACTCCCAAAACCAAAGAGAGGATTAAGACCCCAAGAATAACTTTTTTAGGACTAGCGTCTTTGAAAAACTTTTTGGTAATTTTTTCTTTGCCTTCGGCAGTTTCCATAGCTATACTTTCTATATTAACCCTTTCTTATCTCCGCGTCAATAAACTGATTTAAGTCCCCATCCAAGACACTCTCTGTGTTAGATGTTTCAACCAGGGTGCGTAGATCTTTAACCATATGGTATGGATGCAAAACATAAGAACGGATTTGAGTTCCCCATGAAGCTTGGGTGGTTCCTTTTAGGCTTTGGGTTTGGGCATTTTTTTCAGCTTGTTGAAGAACCCAAAGCTTGGCACGGAGTAATTTCAAAGCATTTTCCCTGTTTTGAAGCTGGGACCGTTCTGTTTGGGCAGTAACTGTGATACCCGTGGGAATATGTTTTAACCGTACAGCAGTGGACACCTTGTTAACATTTTGCCCTCCATGGCCTCCGGATCTAAAGGCTGCAAATTCTATATCCTCATCTTTAATTTCCATCTCCATATTTTCAATAACAGGTAAAACTTCAACTAAAGCAAAAGAGGTTTGGCGAAGTTTGTCGGCATTGAATGGGGATTGCCTAACTAATCTGTGGGTTCCGGCCTCGCCTTTTAAATAGCCGTAGCTAAGGGGAGCGTGGACAATCATGGAAACTGATTTATAACCTGCTTCTTCCCCTAAACTTTCATCAGTTAGCTCAAATTTCCAATTTTTTCTTTCAAAATATCTCTGGTACATTCGGTAAAGCATGCCTGCCCAATCCATGGCCTCAACTCCTCCTGTACCTGAATGAATGGATAAAATGGCTTCGGAGCTGTCATGCGGGCCCGAAAGAAAAGTCTTCAGCTCAAATTCTTTTAATAATTTTTCATCTAAATTTTGCTCCAAACTCTCCAGTGTTTCTAATGTCTTATTTTTGTCTGATAGCTGACGACTGACGACTTCTGCTCTCTGCCTATCATCCCAAAATCCGGGCTGCATCATTTGAGCTTCCAATGCCCTAATTTCCCCTTGCATTTTATCCCTATCAAAAGATTGGGAAATTTTCTCAAACCTGCTTTTTAAATCATCCATAGAGCGATTATAGCAGGATTTGGTATAATACATTTAAAGTATGAGTGGAGAAGCAATAACAACACAAGAGACATCGCAACCCGGTCCAGCCTTTATTCAATTAAGAGGGGTGGTGGATCAATTGCCAAAAATCGAATTAACAGGGCAGGGAAGAGTAGCGGAAAGAACTTTACCAGACGGTACAGTCTTGAAGATAACGCATAATGTCAGAAGCAATTATGTTAGGCCTAATGAAGATCCCGAAAGATTACTTGTAAGTGTGGAATCCATAGGAATTTATTACAATATAACTCCACAAGATGAGTTGACAAACCTAGGTTATCGGCCTGGTTTTAGGCCAAGCGCGCTGGGCTTACCCATAGACAGTATAGTTTTTAGCTTATCTGCTTCTCAAAAAAAAAGACTTCGCAGAGAACCCCAATATCCGGCAATGGTACAGGCATTAGTTGATTGGACTCAAAGATTAGCCACAGCAGATTCCCTGGAGGTTGCAGGTTTACCTTTCCCAAAACCATAAATTTTAGTAGGTAGCCGAATAGACAAATGGTTTTTTAAGAAGCCTTAAAGCAACTGCGTTTGCTAATAAATCCAGAGTATCAATTAAGGTTTTGCCTCTACTAATACTTCTTCTGGTGAATGGTAAAAGCTGGGAAATTTCTGTTAAGGCTATAGCAATTGTCTGTGCGTTGACTTCCCGGTCTAGTATATCCCTTAAGACATTAGCCAGAGAAGTCAGATTTGCTTCAGTTGCAGCGCTTCGTTTAACGGCAAATGCCAATTCATTAATTCTTTCTAAAGCTTTGGGGCTTAGCTTCTCAACCTCAACACCGGCCTCTCTTAAAGGCCTTAAAAAGGCGCTCCATTCTTCCAATTCTGCTACATACGGTATTCCAATTAAAGCGACTTGACTGATCTGCCTAGCCTTTAAAAAATCTAATGTTACGCGGGGAGTGGTTAAAAGAGTTGTTCTTCGATCTAACATCTCGGCAATTTCCTGGGTAAAGTAAGGAGTGGTATTGCAGGCAATAGTTAGCACATCCGGTTCCTGTTTTGCAAGCTCCTCAATCACGGGACGAATTAATCTCCAAACCTGCTCCCTTCTTTGAGAAAGGTCCATTGTAAGTCCCATTGCGGGAACAGATCTGAAAGTAACATTCGGCAGGGAAACATCCCCAAAATTACCATTTTCACCCAAAGCTGCTCTAATCTTTTCATTGATTTTGACTAATAATGACATTCCTGATTCCGGTGAGTTGCCTGTAAGCAGAGCCAAACGGCTGTTGGCAAATCTGGCCCCTTCAAAAAATTCCTCTTTAGTTACCGTAACTACTTTTGCTCTAAATATAACCTTAATTAATTCTTGAGTGTCAAACTCCACAGCCCAGGTGTAATCACCGGTATTGGTCATCATGGTTGGCGGAACCGTTGGAGGAAGTATTACATCACTATCAAAAACTTGCACAAAAGGTGAATATATCATTTGTCCTCTATCATGAGAAACTGTTTCAGCGCCCGTAAACGGATTAATTAATCCGTAATTTACTCCCAATGCGGAAATTTTATCCGGAGACAGTCTTTCAAGGGGAGCTTTGGCTTTTAAAGCCTTTTCTATCAAATCAAAGTCTAAATCCTGGTCGCCTCTGCAGTGGACCATGACAATAATTTCTTGACCGTCAGGTCCAATGGTTTGTCCTAAAAAAGTTTTTAGTTCATCATGAAGCGGTATGCCCATTTGTCCCAAACCCCTGTTGCGTTTATGAGTCGCGTCGGCACAGCTTTCTGCTTTTAAGTTTCTGCTTAATCTAAACCAGATCCCGGTAGCTGTCAGTTGCCTGATGACATTTTGTACAGGCATAGGCACATTTGTTTCTTCAGCTTCAAGGCGCAAGAATCCGGGATTAAGCAAAGACCTGGCTTTAGCCAATTCATCGGCAAATCTAGCTTCTATGGGTTGTCCATTAAATCGTTCTTGTGACATATTTCCTCAACTATGGGATATTATAATACGCCAATTGAGATTTCTTAAGGTTTGAGCAACCGGCAGAACGCCCTTATTTGTTAACTTGTTTTCTTCTGATTATCAGTATCAAGCTAAAGAGCGCGTTTGCGAATGTCCAGCTCACAGGATAAAGCCAAGTTACAATACTGTATTGTTGCAGGGCTAATATGCTTAATCCGTGTCTCAAGGTACTTAGCTCGTATGTAAATAGCGTTTCCGAGTGTGGTTTATTCCAGGATTTTCTAACAGTGGGGGCGAAACCGAGCAGATCAATAGTTGAAGTAAGAATAACTGATAATACAGGCTGTTTAGCAATCAGCCACAAAAATAAAGCCACAAATGAGAGAACAAAAAATATTGTGTCAGAGAGAGCAATATCTTTTTTGCCACTTCGCATGCCCAGCAAAAATATAGTAAAGCAGATGATGGCAACTACTATAGTTACCCATGAACCTACTCCCGCACCTCCCTCGACCTGAAGGCCGAAAGCTATAGCTGTGACAAATCCCCAAATAAACCATGTGTAAACATGAGGTGTTGTTTTTCCTTGTAAAGTATCACGAAGATACGGAATGTAACCAATAAAAGTTAATATTATTGCAGTAATACTGATAATAGTTTTTATATCCTGCATATTCTTGAGTATATCAAAAAATGTTAAAATTCGGACATGGTTCTTTATATAAATACCAAAGAGCAAAATAGGGTGGAGGTGGCCCTTGTAGAGGGTAAAGTGCAAAGCGTAAAGTGCAAAGTCATAAAAAGCATGTCTGCCAAAAATAAATTTGGATCACAAGTTTTGTTGCCTTTGATAGTCAAGTTATTTCGAACCTACAATCCCGGATTGTCAAGTCAATTCCAATCCGGGATTGGAAAGCTAAAAGCAATTGAAGTTGAAACTGGACCCGGGTCTTTTACAGGACTTCGAGTGGGAGTATCTGTAGCCAATGCTTTGGGCTTTGCCCTGAATATTCCGGTTAACGAGAAAAAAATTGAAACAGAACTTAATTACTAATTTTCAAGTACCGATCTACAATTTTCAAACATTGAGCATTAATTATTGAAAATTCATTGTAAATTGAAAATTAAAAACTGAAAATTTATTCTCGTGTTATACTCTTATTATGATCTTTCGCAACTTTTTTTTACCTCATAAAGATACTCATAAAAAAGCCCACTTAATTTCCTGGGAGGCTATTTTAATCTATATTCTGCTTTTTATTTTGCTCCAGGTAGGTTTTTCCATAGTAGGTTATGCAAAACCCGGAGTTTTGGGAATTTCAGGAGATATTGACCAAAAAAAACTGATTGAACTGACAAATGTTGAAAGGGAAAAACAGGGTTTGCCTCCGGTTGCGGAAAACGCCGCTTTAGATCAGGCAGCAGCCCTTAAGGCTCAAAATATGTTCCAAGAAAATTACTGGGCTCATTTTGCCCCCAGTGGCAAGACTCCCTGGGATTTTATTTTGGGTTCAGGTTATAAATTTACCTATGCCGGGGAAAATCTGGCCAAGAATTTTTATTCCTCGGATGAAGTGGTATCCGCTTGGATGGCCTCTACTACTCACAGGGAAAACCTCCTAAATCCAAAATATCAGGATATTGGCATAGCAGTGGTGGAGGGGGTGCTGAATGGACAAAAAACCACCTTGGTGGTGCAGGAATTCGGTACCACGGAGAATTTACCAGGCCAGCCGCTTGTTAATGTTTCCGGCAAGCAAACCGTTGTGCCAATACAAGAATATAATCAAAAACCAGAGCTTTTGGCAGCAGTACAGACTCCATTATCAGGAAAACCATTGTTAGATCCGTACTCTTTTTCGCGGACTGCTTCTTTGGGTCTTATTTCTTTAATGGTTATTTTACTGGTTGCTGATTTTATTATTTTGAAAAAACGGGGGGTATTTAGGATTGCCTCATCCAGAGTAGCCCACATGGCAATTCTGGGCGTAGCAGCTGCTACTTTGTTAAATAGCAATCCGGGAGTAATTTTATGAAACCATTAAACATACTTATTATTGCCATATTAATTTATTTAGTTTGGGCCATCTGGCATCATCGCCGCGATAAAAGTTTAACTTTAGTTATTTTGATGGAGTATATTTTGCTGGCAGGTTTAGTTTTGATACTTATTTTGGGAATTTATGTATAATTAGACTATGAAAGGTGTCATACTGGCAGGAGGATTGGGAACCCGCCTAAATCCTTTAACTAAGGTAACTAATAAACATTTACTTCCGGTTTACAATAAACCGATGATTTTTTACCCCATTGATACTCTGATAAAAGCAGGTATTACCGAGATCATGGTGGTAACCGGCGGGCCACACTCCGGCGGTTTTATGTCAATTTTAAAAAATGGCCATGAGCTGGGGATTAAACACTTGGAATATGCCTACCAGGAAAAAGAGGGAGGAATTGCCGATGCGTTGTCTCTGGCGGAAAATTTTGCCGAAGGAGATAGTATTACTGTTATTTTGGGGGACAACACTTCTGATGCGGATATTTCCAGTGCTGTGGCCGGTTTCAAGGAAGGGGCGCTGATTTTTCTGAAAGAAGTAGCGGATCCGGAACGGTTCGGTATTGCCACATTTGATCCACAGGATCCCTCAAAAATAATTAAAATTACTGAAAAGCCCCAGAATCCAGATTCAAAGTGGGCGGTGACAGGAGTTTACATATACGATAAACAGGTTTTTGATTTTATCAGGGAAATAAAACCTTCATTAAGAGGGGAGCTGGAAATTACTGATGTTAATAATAAATATGTGGAAAAAAGTAAACTTGCCTGGAGTGAACTTAAAGGCTACTGGCGGGATGCCGGCACCTTTGATACTTTGTTGGAGGCTAATAACTATTGGGCCGGGAAGCCAAAGGAGAGAAAATAAATAATGAGAATTTTGGTGACAGGGGGAGCGGGATTTATTGGCAGTAACTTCATACATTACTGGTTAAAAAATCATCCTGAAGATACAGTAATTAATTTGGATGTGTTAACTTATGCCGGCCATCCGGAATCTCTTAAAGATATTGAAAATAGTCCAAACTATAAATTTATAAAGGGGGATATTACAAATGAGGCAGTAGTTAATTCAACCATGCAGAGAGCAGATACAGTTGTTCATTTTGCAGCCGAGTCTCATGTTGACCGTTCAATTATTGACCCTTTGCAGTTTGTACGGACTAATGTTTTAGGAACAGCAGTTTTGCTAAATGCTGCCCTTGAGGCAAAGATAAAAAGATTTCATCATGTCTCAACAGATGAAGTTTACGGAGAACTGAAACAGGGTGATGCGCGTTTTAGAGAAGATACCCCCTATCAACCCCGCACTCCTTATTCTGCCTCAAAAGCCGGGTCAGATCATTTGGTAAGAGCATATTTTGAAACATATGGTTTGCCTATAACTATTACAAATTGCGCTAACAATTATGGTCCTTTCCATGATCCGGAAAAACTGATTCCGCGGTTTATCACTAATTTATTGGAAGGGAAAAAAGTTCCCTTAATGGGTAAAGGAGAAAATATCCGGGAGTGGCTTCATGTTGAAGATCATGCAAAGGCCATAGATTTATGTTTACAAAAAGGCAAAATAGGGGGAACTTATTTAATTCAAGGTGAGGAAAAAACTAATCTGGAAATTACTCAAATGTTGCTTGATATTTTGGGAATGGATGCCTCCCGTATTGAATATGTTGAACACAGATTAGGTCATGACTTCAGGTATGCTATAGATGGCAGTAAACTGGCATCTTTGGGATGGCATAGGGAACGAAGTCTGGAAAAAGATTTACCTGAAGTAGTTGAGTGGTATAAAAATAATGAATGGTGGTGGAAGCCATTAAAGCTCGGAAGACCGAATGTTGATTCCAGCGCCCAAAAATCATATGGAAAATAAATACATAAAAAAAACATCAATCCCCGGGCTATTAATTTTGGAGCGGCCTGTTTTTGAAGATGAAAGAGGTTTTTTTAAGGAAATTTTTCATATGGATGAATTGGAAAAAGAAATTGGGTTTGAATTTAAGCCGGTTCAGATGAATCATTCAAGATCGCTTCCGAGTGTGCTCCGCGGTTTACACGCCGAGCAGTGGAACAAAATGATTTATCCGGTGACAGGTACAGCATTTTTAGCCATTGTTGATTTAAGGCCTGATTTACCAAGTTTTGCCAAAGTGGAAACTTTTACCATTGATGATGGTCAGAGATTCGGTTTGTTTATTCCCAACGGGCTGGCCAATTCGGTTTGCGTGGTGGGAGATGAGCCGGTTGATTATATTTACTTGACAGATGCATACTGGGATGGATCCGATCAAAGGGCAATTGCTTGGGATGATCCTGATTTGAATATTGCTTGGCCAATTAAAAATCCCATTATTTCCGAAAGAGACAAAAATAATCCCCGGTTGCGCGATCTTTTTAAACAGGTGGTTGACGAGAGAGCAGCTCATTAGATATAGTAGATCACATTATGGCAAAAAGAGCTTTTATTACAGGAATTTCCGGTCAAGACGGATCATATTTAACCGAAATTTTATTGAATAAAGGATATGAGGTGGGTGGTTTAGTTAGAAGAAACGCAACAGCGGAAATGGGTAATATAGATGATTTTAAGGGAGAGATTAAGGTTTATTACGGCGATTTGCAATCACCTGAATCCATAGCTTTGGCTTTTCTTGATTTTAAGCCCTCGGAAATCTATAATCTGGCTTCTTTCTCCTCTCCTTTGGGATCTTTTAGCGACAAGCTTGGCTCAATTATGATTACCGGAGTGGGAGCTTTGCATGTTTTTGAAAGAGCTAAAGAAGTGGTTCCGGAAGCTAAAGTTTATCAGGCCTCCACTTCGGAAATGTTTGGAGCACCAAATCAGGTGCCGCAGGATGAAACTACTCCGTTAAATCCCAAAAATCCGTATGCGGTTGCCAAAGAATATGCCCACAGAATGGCTATTATTGCCAGAGAAGATAAAAAAAATCCCCAGTTTATATCCTGCGGGATTTTATTTAATCATGAAAGTCCCCGCAGGGGCTTAAATTTTGTTACCAGAAAAATTACTGCAGCTGTAGCCTGTATTAAAAATAACAGAAAAGACAATGTTCCTTTGAATGAAATAGGGGAGCCAATAGTACAAAACGGAAAACTAAAACTGGGGGATTTAGGAGCCAAAAGGGATTGGGGATATGCTCCGGATTATGTCGAGGCTATGTGGCTGATGCTGCAGCAGGACATCGCAGATGATTTTGTGATAGCTACGGGGGAAACTCATACGGTAGGTGAGTTTGCAGAGGAAGCGTTTAAAGTAGTGGGATTAAATTGGAAAGATTTTGTGGTAACAGATTCTCATTTTGTGCCACCGGTTCAAACCGGACCTTTGCAGGGAAATCCGGCTAAAGCCAAGAAAGTTTTGGGATGGGAAGCTAAAACTATTTTTAAGGATTTAGTTAAAATTATGGTGCATTCGGATTTGGCGAAATTTTCTTAATGAAAAAAATTGTTTCTGTTGTCCTTCCTACCTTTAATGAAAAAGCCAATGTTGAAAGAACTGTTGATAAGGTTTTAGAACAGGAAAAAAATATTCCCGGGTGGGAAATACATATTGTTGTAGCAGACGATATCAGGTCTTCTGACGGAACTGATAAAATAGTTTTAAATCTTTCCAAAAAAAATAGCAGGATACGACTGATTAAAGTTAATCCCGGGTTGGGTGTGGGGCTTATTAAAGGCCACAGATATGCCCTGGAGAAAATTCACCCCGGCGTTTTAGCTCAACTTGATGCAGATGGGCAGGTGGTACCGGATGTTTTAGTCAGGCTTGTTAGAGCCGTAGAAGACGGATACGATCTGGCCATTGGTTCCAGATTTATTGAGGGAGGCAAAAATCAACTCTCAATCGGGAGGAGAATTTTTACTTACGGGGCCTCGCTTTTTTGCCGGCTACTCATGGGTCCCAGGGATATCAGGGAATTTACCAATTCTGCCAGGGCTTTTACCCCTGCTCTCTTCCAAAAATTAAATTTTCAAAGACTCCCTTGGCAGGAACTTTCTTTTATTGTCCAACCGGCATTTTTGCATGAGGCAATTTTAGCAGGCGCAAAATACAAAGAAGTTCCGCTTATTTTTAAAAACCGTTTGGAAGGTTATTCCAAAAATAAAGTTTTTAATTACACCTATGATGTGATTACATATTGCATTGATGCAAGGCTCCACAGCTGGGGAGTAAATATCCCCCTTTTTAATTTAACAAGACGGGCAAAAACAGTTGTTAAATTTGGTTTGGTGGGGTTTGTGGGGACACTGGTGGATTTTCTTTTTTACAAGATATTTATTAATCTGGGCGGTTTTCCGCCTGCCACTTCCAAAGGATTTTCTACGGAAATTGCCATTGTCAGTAATTTTATTTTAAATAATTACTGGACTTTCCGTTACAGAAAAACAAAAACCAATCTTTGGCAAAAATTTGGGATTTTTAATGTAGTTAGTTTTGGGGGATTGGTGATGGCAGTTTTGATAGTTAAGTTTTTACATGTAACTTATGGGGACGGATTTATTTATGTATTCGGCCGCCATATTGCTTTTAACAACTTCTACTTTTTTGCTACCATTCCTTTTGTAATGACCTGGAATTTTTTGATGAACCACTTTATCACCTGGAAAAATCAGGAGGATTAAACATGATAAATTGCACTTTTGAAAATGGAAACAAAGCAAGTTTAAGGCATGTGGTAGTTCATGCAATAGTTGAGATGGATGGAAAATTATTGCTTATTAAGAGGTCGAATGAACTTTTAGAAGGAGGCAAATGGTCGCTTCCCTCCGGCTTTCTTGATAGAGATGAGACTGCTCAAGAGGGAATTTTAAGAGAATTAAAGGAGGAAACAGGATGGGAAGGTGAGGTTATGACACTTTTTATGATTAACACAAACCCTGATCGTCCTCATGAAGACAGACAAAATGTGCCCCTGACATTTATTGTAAAACCTATCAGAAAGGTTGGCGTACCTGATCACGAATCAACAGCAATAGATTGGATTGCCATTGAGAAACTGCCTCCATTTGACGAACTGGCTTTTGATCATGGCGAAACGATCAAATTATACTTGGATTATAAAAATAATCCCCACCCCTTGCCACTATTGGTTTAAATAGGGTAAGACATACCGGGTATAGTGTAAATTATAGTTAATGAAAATTATTAAACAGAAACTTTACTGCTATGTTGACGAGAATGGTCAGGATACTAAAGGTGATATTTTTATTGTGTCAATAGTAGTTACCGGAAAAGAACGGGATGAATTATTAACCCTTTGCGAAAAAATTGAAGAAGAAAGCGCTAAACATAAAGATAAATGGGGAAGAGCAAAATATGCAAGACGCATTGATTATATAAGTAGAGTATTTTCAAACAAGCTTTTTAAGGAGAAATTACGATATTCCATTTACCATGAGCAACCCAATTACGATTTAGCAACTATTACCGGTATCGCCAAAGCAGTCCATTTTAAAGAGCCGGAAGAATATACAACGCTTGTGTATGTTGACGGCTTAAGTAAAAATAAAAGGCAAGAATACGGTAGTGAGTTAAGAAAACTGGGTGTTCCTACTAGAAAGGTTCAAGGTGTTAATAAAGATGAGAACAATGCTTTAATTAGGTTAGCAGATGCTGTAGCTGGATTTGTGAGAGATGTTATTGATGGAGAGAAAGGTGAAATTCAAGATCTTTTTAAAAAGGCTATTAAAAATGGAAGTTTGATTGAAATTTAAGCCTAAAAAAACCACCCACAAAGGGGTGGTAGAACCTAGTCTTGCGACAGCTTGCCATAACGGTCAGTTTTCGGTTCGATTTGATATTATATTACCACAATAATCCTTAAAATGCAATATGCAACTCAACAACGGGATTCTAATTATAAACTGATAAATCGGGAACTGGGGCTACATTATTAATAATGTAGTTTTGGGAGTAGAGATAAATGGTAAGGGCTAAAATTGCCAAAACTATTTTAAATTCTTTTGAAACCAGAATTTTTTCAAAAGCTATTATTACAAAAGGGGCTATGGGTAGTAAATATCTGGAAATATCCCTGTGCGCTACAAAAATTGATGCCGTAAGATAGGTTAAAACAAAAAAAGCCAAGGAATATAATTTTTGTTTTATTAAAAACATCCCTCCCAAAAACCCCAGCATAAAAATATAAACTACATCTTCCAGCCAAATATCCCCCACCCAAAATTGATGTTTATTAAATACTTGAAATGGGGGGAAAGTTAAGTGGATATTGTCTCCGGAATGGAAATAAGCAAAAAAATCTTGATAAGTTATGGAATACCAATAAAAGATCCCCAAAAGGGTAAGAGGGATAAAGATTAGGGGATAAAAAGAGAGGATATATTTGACAGATTTTTTCCGGTAGCCTTGCCACAAGATATAGAGGCCCAGAGCAATGCCAAGTAAAATTCCCGGTGGTCTGATTAGTTGAGCTGCGGCTGCAAAAACCGCAACTGCCCAAATTTTGTTTTTTAAAAAGAAATAAATAGAAAGAATAATAAAGAAAATAAAAGCCGGTTCAGGGGAACCAATAGAATGGACTATAACCCATCTGGCAGGTAGGATTAAAAATATTAAGGATAAAGTGAGCGGATGAGCAGATAGTTTAAAATCTTTTACTAAAAAGTAAAAAGCCCAAGCACTTAAAACAGTAAACAGCAAAGATACAAAAAGCATTGATTTAAGATAACCCAAAAAAGGGGCAAATAAAGAAATAAGTAAGGGGTATCCGGGAAAATGAGAGGCAAAATAGTCGGCCGGTTGGGTCAAATGCAAGTTTGCAATTGCCTCCGGATTATAAAAAGTTTTGGCAATAACTATGTATTCCAAGCCGTCAAAGTTCCTGTAGATTGTATTGAATCCTTCTTTGAAGGATAATCCCCAAAAATTAGGTATAGCCAAAATATGCGGCAGCCAGAGAAGAAAGGTAAAAGTAACTGTTATAATTGTAAGCAGAGCAAGATCTTTGAATTTAGCACTCACTAGTCTATTATATATCAATAAATGATTAAAAATCTTTCAGTATTTTTCCCGCTATTTAATGAAGAAGGTAATGTTGAAATGCTTGTCAAAAAGGCAATAGATGTTTTGGAAAAACTAAAGCTGGAATATGAAATAATTCTGGTAAACGACGGATCAACAGATGGGACAAAAGAAAAAACAGAGAAATTGGCTAAAGAAAACCCAAGGATTAAGGCCATAAACCATCCAAAAAATTTAGGTTATGGGGAGGCCCTAAAAAGCGGCTTTTACAATGCCAAATATGACACCATAGTCTATACAGACGGGGATGGTCAATTCGACTTTAGCGAGGTGACTAAGTTTTTGGAAAAAATCAAAGATTACGATTTGGTTATTGGATACCGTATCAAAAGGCAAGACCCGTTTTTCAGGATTCTGTTTAATAAGGGCTGGAAGCTTTCTCTTTTAGCTTTTTTTGGTTTAACCCTAAAAGATGTGGATTGCGGTTTTAAAATGATCCGCAAAAGTGTTTTAGAAAAGATACCGCATCTTGAATCCTCCCGTGGAGCCATGATAAATGCGGAGTTGGCTATTAAGGCAAAAAAATATGGCTTTAAAGTAACACAAACAGGAGTTAATCATTATCCAAGGCTTTCCGGAAAACCAACAGGAGCGGGTATAAAAGTAATAGTTAAATCCTTTCTGGATCTTCTCCGCCTTTGGTGGAAACTGAAAGACCAAAAAATACTGTTTATTGCTCTGGTAGGAGTTTTAGCGCTGGCTGCATTTTTGAGGTTTTATAAAATTGAGGAATATATGATTTTTTTGGGGGATGAGGGGAGGGACGCCATTATTGTCAAAGATATGATAGATAAATGGCATTTTCCTCTGATAGGCCCGCCCACTTCCGTAGGTAATATTTATCTTGGGCCCCTTTATTATTACATGATGCTTCCGCCCATGGTTTTAACAAACTTTAATCCGGTTTCGGCCTCTGTCATGGTAGCTATGATTGGAGTGGCCACGGTTTTTCTGGTTTATTATTTGGGGAAAACATGGTTTGGCAGGGGAGCAGGACTTTTGGCTGCGTATCTTTATGCAATCAGCCCGGTTACCATTAATTATTCCCGTTTTTCCTGGAATCCCAATCCTTTACCTTTTTTTACTCTTTTGGCAATTTTGAGTATAGTGAAACTGCAAAAAAGCAATAATTTTCTGTGGCTTATTTTAACTGGTTTATCTTTGGCTGCAGCTTTGCAGATGCACTATTTGGCTCTTATCCTAATACCCGTTATTGTGACACTTTGGTTTTATCAGGTTTTGAAAAAAAGCGCAAAGGAAAATTTTCTAAAAGGTACCCTGCTTGGTTTGGCAGCTTTTTTAATTACTATGTCTCCTCTTTTTTGGTTTGACCTCCGGCATAACTTTTTAAATTACAAGGCAGTGATTGCGCTTTTTGGTAAAGGTGAGGCAGTAGGTATGAACCTATTTTCTAACTTTGGCAGAATTCCGGAAATTTATAACTATGTTTTGATTGGCAGGTATATGGCAGGAGAAAACGCATTATTAGCAATACTACTCTCTTTAATTATTTTTACGCTTTTAATTTATTGGATTATCAAAAGAAAAATTATTTTGGCAGTTTGGATTATAGTTGGCCTAGTGGGGCTCTCTTTTTACCAAAACGGTATTTATGATCATTATTTAGGATTTTTAAATCCTGCCCCGTATCTTCTTTTGGGATCTTTACTGGCTTTAAGAAAATTTAAATGGGTTATTGCGGGTTTGGCAATAATCATTACTATTGTTAATTTACAAAAAAATCCCCTGGTCAATCCCCCAAACAACCAGTTGAAAAAAACTCAAGATATTGCAAATTTTATAATCAAGGAGTCGGAGGATAAACCATTTAACTTTGCCCTTTTGGCCAAAAATAACTATGATTCGGCTTATCAGTTTTATTTGGAAATTTATGGACATGAGCCTAAAAAACTACCTTTTGAAAAAACTGATCAGCTATTTGTGGTTTGCGAAGATGAGGTGTGTGATCCAATTTACAGTCCAAAACACGAGATCGCGGCTTTTGGTTGGACTTTGGTTGACAAGTTTTGGGATTTTTCGGGGGTAAAAATATACAAGTTAGTGCATAATCCAAAGGAGGGAATATGAAATTATCTGTGGTAATACCGGCATATAATGAAGAAAGAAATCTGAAAAAGGGAGTACTGGATGAGGTAAGAAGTTATCTGGAAAAACTTAATATAAGCTATGAGGTAATAATCGTAGATGACGGGTCAACAGACAAGACAAAAGAAATTATAAAAAAGTTTATTTCCCAAAACCAAAATTTTAATTTATTGGAAGTTTCTCATGGGGGTAAAGCCATGGCAGTCATGAGCGGAATGTTAAAAGCCAAAGGTGACACAGTGCTTTTTACAGATATGGATCAGGCTACTCCTATTAATCAACTGGGCAAATTTCTGCCCAAATTTGAGGAAGGTTATGATATGGTTATTGGCTCAAGGATCGGGAGGAAAGGAGCGCCATTTGTTAGAAAATTAGCAGCCTGGGTTTTTTCCATTTTAAGAGAACTAATTTTGGGTCTGCCTTTTTCCGATACCCAGTGCGGTTTTAAAGCTTTTAATAAAAAATCAATTGAAAAAATAATTCCTAAAATAAAAGGGGAATGGGGAGTGGTGCATTTTCAGGGTGGGGCAGTCAATGCCGGATTTGATGTGGAACTTTTGTATCTGGCCAAAAAATATGGATTTAAGATAGCAGAAGTAGAAGTGGAATGGAATTATGTAGACACGGAAAGGGTACAGGTTATAAAAGATGCTTTAGCTGCAATTTATGATATGTTTCGTATACGGATCAATGATTTTAAAGGGAAATATTAGTAAAATTATTCTTCTGCGGTTGGAGCTACTTCTTCTGTTTTTGCCTCTTTAATTTTTGCAGGTTTTTTTACAACAGGCTTTTGATTTTCTAAAAGTTTTAAAATGCTATCAAGTTTGGCATTGAGTTCTGCAAATTTATCTTGTGAAGGAGAAGTGCTTTGCTCATTCCGCGGCCTTTCAAAATTTCTTCTTTCAAATCTTCCTGAATTTCCTGAATTTCCTGAATCAAGGTTGCTTCTTTGGTTTTCAAAGCAGTTACTGCAATAAACAGGCTTGCCACTGGTTGGCCTGAAAGGCACTTCACATTCCCTGCCACAATTGTCACAAACAGCAGAGTGCATTTCTACAGGCCCGCGGTCACCTCTGTCACCCCAGCCAGAGGCTGGTCGTCCTCTGGACGAAAAAGAAGGTCTGGGTCTAAACCCACCCCTGTCTCCTCCTCTACTATTTCTGTCTCTGTTATCTCGATTAAATGCCATATGTATAAGTATAACACACTTTTATATTTGGTGTTGAATATTGTCAAGTGTTACAACACTAAGCCTTGCCGAAGTGCCATAGCACTGAGTGAAATCGAAGTGGTAAAATATGGGAAGAAAATATGAGAAAGGTAAAAATATGAAAAATAAAAAAATCATCACTGGTAAGGGGTTGCAAATAAGTATTATCACAAAAAACAAGGAAGATTATATTTCTCTTACTGATATGGCCAAGGTAAAAGCATATGATAGTGGCGTTGTTATTTCAAACTGGCTTACTACAAAATACACGATCCAATTTATGGGAGCGTGGGAGCAGTTACATAATCCCCACTTTAATCTTATTGAATACCATAAGATTAAAAACGAAGTTGGGACAAACGGGTTTATTGTATCTTCATCGATGTGGATTAAGCAAACCAATGCTATCGGGATACGTTCAAGCGCAGGAAGATATGGGGGAACATTTGCACATAAAGACATCGCCTTTGAATTCGCTACCTGGCTATCCCCGGAGTTTAAGCTCTTTTTAATTAAAGAATTCCAGCGGTTAAAAGAAGAAGAAAATGAGAGACTTGCTTTGGGCTGGGATGTTAAACGTCAGCTAACGAAAGTAAATTATCTGATACATATACCTAACCCAAAACAAACA
>DOWS01000008.1 GCA_003519445.1 Candidatus Daviesbacteria bacterium | reverse complement strand
ACATTTCTATTGTCGTCTGACAGAGGGAAAATTTAATGTTCAATGTGGCCGGTGAAGCCGGAGGATTTATGGTATAATGTCAACATGAAAAAAATTGCTCGAAAAGTTTTAAAATATACTGCTATTTTTGAACCTGCAGAAGAAGGCGGATATGTTGTTTCCGTACCTGCATTACCCGGATGTGCTACCCAAGGAGAAACATTTGAAGAAGCGGTATTTATGATTAAAGATGCTATGAAATTATATCTTTCCGTGTTAAAAGAAGACGGAGAAAATATCCCCGAGGAAAAAGAGGATGTGGTAGTTACCAGAGTAGCCATAGATACACCTTTTATTTCCATTTAATGGCATCATTTAGACCAAAAGAAATAATATCCGTTCTTGAAAAATTCGGATTTATTCGGAAAAGACAATCCGGCAGTCATGTCATTATGTACCATCCGAATACAAAGATAACTATTTCCGTACCAATTCACACTAAGGATATAAAAAGAGGGTTAGTTATGGGCATTATTAAACAAGCTCATTCTACCGAAGAAGAATTTTTAAAACTCAAATAACAATAATGCTACGGCTCGCCTTGCCAACCGCGTGTCGCAAAAGCTTTACTCGCCCGGCGTAGCCTTGGCGAAGCGGGGGCGGTGGTGCAAGCCATCGACCCGCCTAGCCGCGAGGCTGGCGAAGCGCAGGCCGTGGAATTAATGAAATTTTGAATACAGAAACTGAGCTTGACAACTTAATTATTAATGTGCTATCCTCCATGGCAGTATGAAGAGTCCAGAAAGTAAGCTAATTAAAGATTTGTTATTATTTGGAGCTAGTTTAGCAGTGACTGGTCTCGGATTTAGATATTTACCTGAAGTTCAAGGCTGGAGAGATGGCATTGAAGCAACAAATAAAACTAACATAACACTCACTTGTGACGACTTTCTTACTCAGTACGAAAATAGGCATGGACTATTAAATCCGGACATGAGAAGTCAAGCTCTAGTTTCATGTGAAGAGTTATCATGGAGAAAAGTCGAAATCGATTACGATAATCCACTTACCCAACCTCATCGATTATTATCTGTTGGATATGTTTCATCCTTATTGGCAGTCGTTGGATTTACTTTGTGGAAAGCAGGTCGTTTAACTCAACCAATATTAAGATTTTTCAAACTTCCTTAAGAATACCCTGAAAATGATTTAATGTTCCACCCGGCCGGTGAAGCCGGAGGATTTATGATATAATCTTCTTATGCCACAAGCACTAATTATTTCCAACCCGCAAATTTTAGATGGCAAGCCGGTGATTGCCGGCACTAGGATTTCCGTGGAGCTAATTTTGGATAGAGTGGCTTCTGGCATGAGCGTTAAGGATATTTTAAAAGATTACCCACACCTCAATACTCTCCAAATCCAGGCTGCCATATCGTACGCCAAAGATTTAGTTCAGCAAAAATCTTCTTACGCAAAATTAAGACAATCTGAACCCATTGTTTCTTATGCCAATCAAATTTCTCGCTGATGAGGACTTCCCTAAACCTTTGGTTACAAAAATCAGAGACTTTGGATTTTCTGTTAAAACTATCCAACAAAAAAATCTGCAGGGATCATCAGATAAAACAGTAGCCAATCTGGCATTGAAAGAAAAAAGGATTATTCTTACTTTTGACAAAGATTTTTTGAAAAATCAGACTGAAAAGTTACAGGCAGTCATATTTAATTTTCCCAAAACACCAACCTCTGAAATTATCCCATTGATGGAGAATTTTTTGACAGCTTTAATCAAAGTTAAATTCAAAAAAGGAAAAGTTCTCAAATTCAGCAAAAACGGCCTCGAGGAAATTTAATGTTCCACTCGGCCGGTGAAACCCGAGCTTTCAACTATTTTGGCAGTTATATTTTGGGGAACAGGTTCATAGTGATCAGCTTCCATGTAATAAGTGGCCCGGCCTTGTGACATACTTCTGATACTAGTGGCATAACCGTGCATTTCTGCCAAAGGCACCAAAGCTATCACCACCTTGGCATTTCCCCTTGCTTCCGAAGACAAAATCTGGGCCCTTTTACTAGACAGATCCCCAATAATATCCCCCAAAAACTCCTCCGGAGTAGTCACCTCCACTTTCATAATTGGTTCAATAAGTATCATGTCAGCCTTTTTACAAGCTTCTGACAAACCCAATGATCCGGCAATTTTAAAAGCAATTTCACTTGAGTCCACATCATGAAAAGATCCGTCAAAAACCGTTACTTTAATATCAGTTACAGGGTATCCTGCAAGAATACCGGTATCTTCTTTTTCAATAACTCCTTTTTCAATTGGAGGAATAAACTCCCGCGGAATGGCTCCACCCACCACTTTAGATTCAAACTCCCTACCCTGACCACGAGGCAGCGGTTCAATACGCAGCAAACAATGCCCGTATTGTCCCCGGCCTCCGGTTTGACGAATATATTTTCCCTCACCTTCTGCCTCTTTGGTAATAGTTTCTTTGTAAGCTACTTGTGGCTGACCTACACTGGCCTCCACTTTAAACTCTCTTTTCATCCTGTCTACCAAAACTTCAAGTTGCAACTCACCCATACCGGCTATAATAGTTTGTCCTGTTTCTTGATCAGACTTAACCCTAAAAGTAGGATCTTCTTCAGATAACCTGTTTAGAGCATATCCTAATCTTTCCTGATCAGATTTGGTTTTAGGTTCAATAGCAAGCGATATAACCGGATCTGGAAAATTTATGGATTCCAAAATAATAGGGTTAGTTTCATCACACAAAGTATCCCCTGTTTTCGTATCTTTAAGCCCAACTGCAGCCACGATTTCTCCTGCATAAGCCTCATCAATTTCTTCCCTATCATTGGCATGCATCAGTAATAATCTGCCCACTCTTTCTTTAATTTGTTTTGTGGAATTGTAAACATAAGAACCGGATTTTAGCGTACCTGAATAAACTCTAATATAAGTAAGTTTTCCTACATGAGGATCAACTTGAATTTTAAAAGCCAAAGCAGAAAGAGGACTTTGGGGAAGAGGATCTATTCCTGATAAAGCTGTGACATCTTGTGGGGAAGGTAGATATTCCACCACGCAGTCTAACATGGGCTGAACTCCTTTATTACGAAGCGAGGACCCTGCCAAAACCGGAACGATCTTATTGGCAATGACAGCCACCCGCAAAGCCTTTTTTAACTCCTCCACGTTAATTTCCTGACCTTCCAAAAACTTTTCCATTAACACATCATCTGTACCGGAAATTTCCTCCACCAGTTTTTCTCTATGAATTTTCACCAAATCTACCATATCAGCAGAAATTTCAGTTTCATGAAATTTGGCTCCGGTTTCATCACCCTCCCAAATTATGGCTTTTTGGGTTAGTAAATCCACCACTCCTTTAAAATCATTCTCTTTGCCAATTGGCAGATTATAAGCAATGGCATTGGCTCCCAATTTATCCCGGGCAGATTGAATAGTTCCCAAAAAATCAGCTCCCACCACATCCATTTTGTTGGCAAAAGCAATCAAAGGCACGCTGTATTTATTGGCCTGTCTCCAGACAGTTTCGGTTTGAGACTGCACTCCGGATGAGGCATCCAGCACAATCACCCCGCCGTCTAAAACCCGCAAGGACCGTTCCACTTCTGCTGTAAAATCAACATGGCCGGGAGTATCTATAATATTAATCCTAAAATCTTTCCAAAAAGTGGTAATGGCTGCGGAAACAATGGTAATGCCCCGTTCTTTTTCCTGCTCCATCCAGTCTGTAACTGTTGTTCCCTCATCAATATTGCCTATTTTATAGGTTTTGCCTGTATAAAATAAAATTCGCTCGGTGGTGGTGGTTTTACCGGCATCAATGTGGGCAATAATGCCGATGTTTCTGATATGATCCAAGGGAAAATCCCGTTTTGTTTTTTGTATAGCCATTATTTGCTTTCTAAATCCTTAATAATCTTTTTCACTTCCTCAATTCTCACTCTGGTTGTGTCTGCGTCTTCAATTGCCATGGTGTAGGCTGCATTTTCAGACAAGTCCCCTTCTTGGGCAGCGGCACCTTTTTTAGCCATGATAACTTTCAGATCCTCTTCAAGCTGACTTAAATTCTCTTTCCACATTTTCAATTTTTCTTCTTTTAATTTTATATCCATGATTTAAAAAACCTCCCTCAAACTTAACGGGAGGCCACTATTTAATATATTAACTTCTTTGCCCTCAAAAGTCAAATATACCCAACTACCTTCTACTTTTTTTGGAGGCAAAATATAGCAGGGAAAAACCTACAAAAATCAAGGCTCCGAATACATAAAAGAGCATTAATACAGCGTTTGGATCAGTCATTTCTTACCCCTTTTTGCTAAAAATACGCTTAAGCACCAAAATACAAAAGACAGTATTCCACCTCCCATTATAACTGATAACTCCAACCCGGTTGCCATTTGAATGGCGCGGTGACTGCATCTTGCATGGATACACCCTTGATCCAATGTTCCAGCCCGTATTGTGTAGCCCGATGGCCAATAATCATCACTCTTTTATTATCATAATTTTTCTTTAAATTATCTAAAAATTCTTTCATTCTTTCAAGAGTCTCCTCATAACTTTCACCATTTGGAAACGGTTTAGTAATAAAATCCACCTTCATCGGCTTGATTTCTTCAGTTGGATGTTGGGTTAAATCACCATAATCACATTCCCGAAGTCTTTTATCTTTAACGATAGGGAACTCATTTCCAAAAGCAATTTCTGCAGTTTTATATGATCTTTGTAAATCAGAGCAAAAGATAGCATCAAAATTTTGATTCTTGTATCTTTCTCCCAGTTCTTTTGCTTGATTAATTCCCAGCGGAGATAACTCTATATCAAAATGGCCAGATGATAAATTCTTCTCATTATCAAAAGTTGTCCCATGAGCTTCAAAAATTATGGTTACCATCTGAAGTGGGCAAAGGCGCGGTTGGCATTTGCTACCTTTTGCATGTCATCACGCTTTTTAATAGCTAAACCTGCTCCATTAGCAGCATCTAAAAGTTCCACTGCTAATTTTTTATCAAATGAATGAAATTCTTTATTTGGTTTGGATTTTGCTCCTGCAATTATCCATCGGATAGCCAAAGCTTCTTTTCTATCTCCTCTTACCTCCACCGGCACCTGATATGAAGCTCCTCCCACTCTGCGGGGCCTAACTTCCATTCTTGGAGAAACATTATTTAAAGCTTTTTCAAAAACAGACAGTGGTTCCTGTTTGCTCTCTTCTTTGATTTGCTCCATGGCAGAATAGAAATGTTTTTGGGCTATGGTTTTTTTGCCGCTAATCATCAATTTATTAATAAACCGGGCAGCCAATCTTGAATTATAGATTGGATCCGGCGCTAATATTCTTCTGGTTGCTTTTTTACTTCTCATAATGTTGCAGGAACTGCCACTGGTTTTGCAGCAACAGCACTATTTCTTTTAGTTCCGTATTTAGAGCGTCCCTGTTTTCTGCCCTGCACCCCTTCCAAATCCAGTTTGCCTCTGATTATATGATATTTTACACCCGGCAAATCTCTTACTCTTCCACCTCTTACCAAAACTATTCCATGCTCAGCCAGGCTGTGACCTTCTCCTTGGATATAGGCTGTTACTTCTGTTTTATTAGACAGCCTTACCCGCGCCACTTTCCTCAAGGCCGAATTTGGTTTTTTAGGAGTCATAGTTTTAACCAAAGTAACCACTCCCCGTTTTTGCGGATTAAAAGCCATTGAATACCTTCTTTCCCTGGCATTAAAATTACGCCTCAAAACCGTGGATTTAATCTTTTTAACAATCTTTTTCCTGCCTTTTCTAACAAGTTGGTTTGTAGTTGGCATCTTTTTTACCCTTCTATGCTTGCCCTCTCAAAACTGGTTGGAATGAGCCTGCCAATTATAACATTTTCCTTAAGGCCAATTAGCTTATCTACTTTACCCTGGATGGCTGCATCAGACAGTATGTTGGTTGTTTCTTGGAAAGAAGCGGCAGATAAGAAACTTTCTGTTTGTAAACTGGCTCTGGTAATACCCAACATTATTACTTCTGCCGTAGACGGCTCGCCGCCAGAGGCCAAAACCCTTAAGTTTTCGTCCTCAAATCGCAGTTTGTCAACAATCTCGCCCGGTAAAAGATTGGTGTCGCCTTGCGACTCAATTCTCACTTTATCCGACATTTTTCTAACAATCACCTCAAAATGTTTGGAATTAATTGGTACTCCTTGAGATTCATACACCTGTCTAACCTCGTCAACAATATATGCCTGGGCCTTGCGCAAACCCTGAACTCTTAAGATCTCTTTGACATCGCCGTGTCCGGAGGATAAAACCATACCCGCTTCAATCAACTGCCCTTCTTCCACTAATAGCTGTGAGGTAACAGGAATAATATATTCCCTTTCATCATGAGGTTTTTGTGTAGTCCTCACTCTGACTCTTACTCCCAAATCTCCTTCTATCACGCTTACTTTGCCGGCAATCTCGGACATGGGAGCAACTATTTTAGGAGTTCTTGCCTCAAATAATTCTTCAACCCGGGGAAGTCCTTGAGTAATATCCAAACCCACAATTCCTCCTGTATGGAAAGTTCTCATAGTAAGCTGCGTGCCCGGTTCACCAATGGCTTGAGCAGCCACCACTCCCACAGGCGTACCAATATCAACCGGTTTTCTGGTGGTCAGATCTACTCCGTAACAAGTTTGGCAAATACCGTATTTAGCTTCACAAGTAAGCGGAGACCTGACTTTAACCAGGGTAACTGCAGATTTAAGAAATAACCGGATCATTTCTTCTACTATAGTTTCATCTGCCTTAGCTAATATCTTTCTGTTTTGAGGATCAATTACATTATCCAATAGTTTTCTACCCAACAATTGTTCTCTGGCGCCTGTAAAAGTGCTCTTTCTGATATCAAAGACTAGTCCTTCTCTTTTGCCGCAGTCTATAGACCGGATAATCACATCATGGGCTACATCCACCAATCTTCTTGTCAGATATCCTGCATCCGCAGTTTTTAAGGCTTTATCAGCAACTCCTTTTCTGGCTCCCCGGGCCGAAGTAAAATACTCAAAAACAGATAAACCTTGGCGGTAATTGGACTTGGTAGGAAGCTCCACTATTTTACCTGTCGGATCTGTTGACAACCCCCGCATAGCTGAAAGCTGTTTGGCCTGGTCTCTCGACCCTCTTGCCCCTGCTTCAACCATCATCCTGATAGGATTATCCTCGCCCATATGTTCCCAGGTAGCATTGGCTAAAGTTTCTGTTGTTTTAATCCACACCATTTGAGAAAGCTGCGACTTTTCTTGAGAAGTAATTAAACCTTTAGTAAGATTGCTTTCTATCTTTTCTATTTCCCGTTCCGCCTCATCTAAATATTTTTGTTTATCTGGTACAACTTTAGCATCAAAAATGGAGATTGATATACCAGCTAAGGTTGCTCCTAAAAATCCCACCCCCTTAATGCTGTCAATCAAGTCTGAAACCCGATCCCGGTCCATGATTTCCATGGCGTGCAAAATGATATCTCTGATAGTAAACCCTTTTATAGCCTGGTTGATAAATCCTATTTCCCCGGGTAGTGCACGGTTGAAAAGAATTCTGCCAACAGAAGTCTCAATTATTTCCTTATCAACTCTTACTTTAATTTTTTGCTGTACATTTATTTTACCCAAATTATAGAATAATACTGCTTCATCTTGTGATGTAAAAAAACGGATTTCCCCCTCTAGATTATTTTTGACCATAGTCAGATAATAACAACCCAAAGCCATTTCTCTGTTAGGTACGATTATTGGCTGAGCATTTGCAGGACCAAAGATGTTTTCCTTAGCCATCATCAACTCTTTAGCTTCTGTTTGCGCTTTTTGCGAAAGTGGAACATGAATAGCCATCTGATCACCATCAAAATCAGCATTAAAACCGGCACAAACACAAGGATGCACTTGAATAGCATTACCGTCTACCAAAACCGGATAAAAAGCTTGGATGCCAAGCCGGTGCAGTGTTGGTGCCCGGTTTATCAGAATCGGGTGTCCTGTGATAATTTCTTCCAAAATATCCCAGACTTCGGCAGGTTTTGTCTCTAAAACATTTTTTGCACCTTTCACATTGGCAGATAAACCTCTGGCAATCATTTCACGCAAGACAAAAGGTTTAAACATTTCTAAAGCCATTTCTCTTGGCAATCCTACCTGATCCAACTTCAATTTCGGCCCCACCACAATAACCGACCGTCCGGAATAATCTACCCGCTTACCCAAAAGGTTTTGTCTAAATCTACCTTGTTTACCTCTTAACATATCTGATAGCGAGCGCAAGGCATGGGCTACCACCGGACCCCCTCCGCGCCTGGTGGAACGGGAAGAAGTATCAATTAAACTATCAACCGCTTCCTGAAGCATTCTTTTTTCATTCCGCAAAATAATCTCTGGAGCACCCAGATTAATTAACCTGTTTAAACGGTTATTTCTGTTAATAACCCGCCTGTATAAATCGTTTAAATCCGAGGTAGCAAATCTTCCACCAGGAAGCTGCACCATGGGCCGAAGATCCGGGGGCAAAACCGGCAATATCCGCAAAATCAACCACGACGGTTGAATACCTGCCTGACGCATACCTTCAACAACTCTCAATCTTTTTGTGGCTTTAATATGTTTTTGTCCTGTTGATTTACGCACTTCTTCCCGCAGAACTGCAGCCAATTTATCCAAATTTAAGTTTTGCAAAACCTGGAGAAGTGCTTCTGCTCCCATGCCCACAGTGATAAAATCTGCCACCCCATATTCCAGCAGTTTTGAATATTCTTCTTCAGATAAAAGTCTAAGCGGTATCACCCCTTTAACAAGTTCTGAAATAGCTTTATTAATATTTTCCAATTGCATTTGTTCAACTACCAGATTATCGCGCAGTTTTTGAATTTCATACCGTGTTTTAAGCTCAATTTCCTGACTTTCCAAATCAAATTTTTCTTTGTCCAGGTCTTTTTTTAATTTAGTTAAGCTTTCCTTAAGATCTTCTTCCAACCCCTTGACTATTTTTCCCAGATTATCTTTAAACTCTTCTAATTTTTTCTGCAGTTCTTTTTCCAATGTTTCTAGAGCCTTTGTTTTTTGCTCCGGGTCAATACTGATAATCAGATACGAGGCAAAATAGACTACTGCTTCCAGATTTTTGGGTGAAATATCCAAAATAAGTGAGAGTTTTGAAGGAGCTCCTTTAACAAACCATGAATGAGCCACAGGCGAAGCTAAATTTATGTGCCCCATTCTTTCTCTTCTTACCTTGCTCTGTGTTACTTCAACTCCACATTTATCACAAATTACTCCTCTAAAACGGATTCTTTTGTATTTTCCGCAATAACATTCGTAATCTTTGGTGGGACCAAAAATATTTTCGGAAAACAACCCATCTTTTTCTGCTTTTAAAGTTCTATAGTTAATTGTTTCCGGCTTTGTCACTTCACCAAAAGACCACGACCTCACTTGTTCAGGAGAGGCAACAGTTAATTTTAAGCTTTCAAAATCTAGTAAGTCGTTCATATTCCCTCTGTTTCAACTACTTCATTTGCTCCCAATACCTGCTCCATTTCAGCTATCTCTTTAACTATTTCCGGTTTCTCTTCAACTGCCTGCGACTGAATAATTTTTGCTCCCAGTGTTTCAACAGAGAGTCCTAGCGCCTGCAATTCTTTAACCAGTACCTTAAAAGACTCCGGGATTAAAGCTTGTGGAATATCAATTCCCTTCACTATTGCCTCAAAAGCTTTTGCCCTGCCTACCACATCATCTGATTTAATAGTCAGCATCTCCTGCAGAATATTGGCCGCGCCGTAAGCTTCCAAAGCCCAAACTTCCATTTCTCCAAGTCTCTGTCCACCCATTTGGGCTTTTCCACCCAAAGGCTGCTGTGTTACCAAAGAATAAGGTCCTGTGGAACGGGCATGAATTTTTTCTTCCACCATATGAATTAATTTCAAAATGTAGTTTTTTCCAACCACAATAGTGTTATCAAACGCTTGTCCTGACCTTCCGTCAATAAGTCTCACTTTTCCATCTGCCGGCAAACCTGCCAGTTTCAACTCTGCTATTAAAGTTTCTTCCGGGATTTTCTCAAAAACCGGTGCTGCAACTTTATAACCTAATTTGAAAGCTGCAAATCCCCAGTGAGTTTCTAGTAGCTGCCCCAAATTCATTCTGGATAAAACGGACAAGGGGGAAATGATAATATCAACCGGAGTCCCATCTTCCAGATGAGGCATGTCGGCAATAGGCAAAATCCTGGAAATTACACCTTTATTGCCATGCCTGCCTGCCAATTTATCTCCTTCGGTTACTTTTCTTATTTGCGCTACTTTTACCTTAATTCTCATTAAGGTTCCTGTATCAAGCTCATCACCCTCGCTACGGGATAAAATTGCTATTCCGATAACTGTTCCTCTTTCGCCGTGAGGAATACGAAGGGATGTATCTCTAACTTCCTTTGCTTTTTCACCAAAAATAGCCCTCAGCAATCTTTCTTCTGCTGTCAACTCTGTTTCTCCTTTGGGCTGAACCTTACCCACTAAAATATCATTAGGGCCTACTTCTGCTCCAATTCTAATTATTCCCTGTTCATCAAGATTAGCCAAAGCATCTTCCGACACATTGGGTATATCGCGCGTCAACTCTTCCGGCCCAAGCTTGGTTTCCACTACATCAACCTCATATTCTTCAATATGTATTGATGTTAAAACATCATCTTTAACCAAACGGTCGGAAACAACAATAGCGTCCTCGTAACCTAAACCGTCAAAACTCATATAAGCAATCAGCAAATTTTGACCCAAGGCCAGTTCGCCGTTTGAGCAGGCAATCCCGTCTATTAAAAGATCTCCTTTTTTAATTTTCTGATTTAAGGAAACCGCTGGTTTCTGAGAATAACAAGTGCCTTGTGGTGAGTGAATAAATTTATTAACTTCAAAATTAATCTCTTCTTTTTTCGTTTTTATAATTATTTTTCTCCCGTCAACATAAGTCACTGTCCCGTCATCAGGGGCCCTGACTACCCTACCCATATTGTCCGCCACCACCCGCTCCATCCCCGTACCCACAATTGGCGCTTGAGGCAAAAGCAAAGGCACTGCCTGACACTGCATCTGTGTACCCATTAAAGCCCTATTGGCATCATCATTAGCCAGAAAAGGAATAAGCGAGGCAGATGTGCCGAAAACTTGCTGGGGAGATATGTCAATCAAAGTAACATCTTTTACTTTACCTTCAAAAAAATTACCCTGATGGCGGATAGGCACTCGCTCGTTTAAAATATAGCCTTCACTGTCAACCTGCACTGTTGCCTCGGTAATAAAATGCTCCTCCTCGTCATCGCCGGAAAGATAAATGATTTCATCGCTAATTCTTGTCTTACCTTTCAGTTGAATAACTCTTCTATATGGAGTTTCCAAAAATCCATATTCATTAATTCTGGAAAAAAGAGCCATATATGTTACTAAACCAATATTTTGACCTTCGGGAGAACGGATCGGATCAATCCGACCATATTGGGAATGATTAATGTCTCTAACTGAAAACGAAGCTCTGTCTCTGGTAATCCCTCCTGCACCCATAACCGAAAGCCGTCTTAAATGATCAAGTTCGGAAAGGGGATTAACCTGATCTAAAATACTGGAGAGCTGTGAGGAGCGGAAAAACTCGTTGACAGCGGCAATAACTGGTTTAGCATTAATCAAACCCCCGGGGGTAACTTCCTGATCCGCAGCTGTTAAGCTCATCCTTTCTTTTATTATTCTCTCTAATCTTAATATACCGATCCGGAGGGCATTTTGCTGAACCAGCTCACCCGCACATCTAACCCTTCTGTTAGCCAAATGGTCAATATCATCAAGCTTACCCTGTCCTTTGCTTAGCATAATCAGATATTTTAAAGTTGCAATAATATCTGCCTTGGTTAAAATCCAGTTCTCGGCGCTATTGACAAGATCCAAACCCAGTCTTTTATTAATCTTAAACCTGCCGACCTTAGTTAAATTATATCTTCTGACTTGAAAAAACATCCCGTCCAAAAGATCACGGGCATTTTCCAAAACCACCGGGTCTCCAGGCCTCATCTTTCTAAAAATTTCCAGCAAGGCCTCCTCTGTTGTAGTAGTCGGATCTTTGCGCAATGTAGTATCAAGAATCTTGTCTTCCTCTGTGTCAACATCGCTAAATTGATCTATAATTTGCTGTGAATCAGAAAAACCCAAAGCCCGGAGCAAGGTGGTAACTGCAAATTTTCTTCTCCTGTCAATTTTGGCAGTTAAAACTCCTGTTCTGGATATGGAAAATTCCAGCCATGAACCTCGATAAGGCCTAATCTCCGCCTGATATAACCTTTTGCCGGTAATAGGATCGTCTATGGCAGAAAAGAAAATCCCTGGAGAGCGGACCAATTGATTAATGATAACTCTTTCAACTCCATTGATAATAAAAGTGCCTTTTGTTGTCATCTGGGGAATATCTCCTAAAAAAACCTCCTGTTTAAATCTCTGCCCTGTTTGCTTATTAATTAATATCGCCTCAATCCTAAGGGGCGCATCAAAAGTAACACCTTTTTCCTTGGCCTGTTCCGGGGTATATTTAGATTTTCCAAATGCAAAAGACCCCAACTCCAGAGTCCAGTTTTTTCCGGTAAAATCTTCTACAGGGGAAATCTCACTTAAAACTTCTTTTATGCCTTCTTGCAAAAACCAGTTGTATGAGTCAAGTTGAAGTTGAATTAAATTAAGCTGCGGGGTAAAGGCAGATTGCTTGGTAAAATATTTACGGTTATTTTCTTTTTTATCAACTATATTTTCAGGCATTTGTAGATGGCCAAACCGGACAGGTTTTTATTACTATGATCAACAAAAAGAAGCATACAATCCGTACGCCTTCTTAAAAAATATTTAATTGTCCTTAATTTACCACAAGATATAGTACCTTGTCAATAGCAACTTAAACTTGCAACAGAATTTTACCAAAGATTTGCTGCTTTTCCATTTTTTGATGGGCAACTGCCGCCTCTTTTAAGAGATATATTGAATCAATCACTGGTTTTAATGCGTGGCTTCCGAGTAATTTCAAAACCGCTTTTAAATCGTCTACTGTTCCTCCGGAAGATCCTAAAATATTTAGTTCTCTGGAAAATGCGCTGCCAATATCAACCTGTCCCTTTTCCTGTTTTGAAGTTGCGCAAAAAACCATTGTGCCGTTTTTACCCAAAGTTTCTAAAACTTTAGACCAAACAGCACCTCCTACCAAATCAATGGCATATGGCAAACCTTTTTGTGAAACCATGTTTTTGGTTAAGATAACTTTATCTGCGCCTAATTTTTTTAAAAGAGATATTTTATTTTTATGAGAGGTGGCAGCAATAATCTGACACTTTTTACTTTTTAATATTTGTAAAACAGCTGTGCCAACTCCACCTGTGGCACCGGTCACTAACACTTTTGATTTATCTTTAATCTTTGCTCTCTTTATTAAATGGTAGGCGGTTGTACCGGCCAGAGCCAATGCGCAAACTTCTTCCAGTTTTAAACCGCTGGGAATATAAACCAGATTTCTTTTTGGGACTGCCGCATATTCTGCATAACCACCCCAACAAGTCCTGCCAATGGTTCCACCATCTTTAAACCAAGGGTAAACAACAACTTTTTTACCATCTTGAGTTTGCCCCACAATTTCCGAGCCTAAAATATGGGGAAAGCTTTTTGGGCCTGGCCTTTTACCCGAACGGATTAAAACATCCAAATGGTTAATCCCACAATACAAAACTTTTATCAAAACTTCATCTTTTTTAGGACTGGGAATATCTAAAGAGATAAGCCTTAATTTATTAACTCCACCAATACCGGTTTGTACAACAGCTTGCATAAATCCCCTTTGCCATTTTACCAAATTGTTTTTAAGCCGTAATTTCTGTAGTCGGCAAAACTTAAATCTTTGGTCAGCAGATGACAATCCTGACGGATAGCTTGCCAGGCCAACATTCTATCAAATGGGTCTTTGTCTTTAAATTTAGGCAGTTGATAGAAAGTAGAGGCTGTACCTGCATCTAAATTTAGAATCTCAAAGCCGGCTTTTTGAGCCACTACAGGTAGCTCGTCCGGTAAAACTCCTGTTAATTTAAGTTTGCCAAGCTGGTATTTAAGGGAGACTTCCCAAAATGTGATGGCACTAATATACTTTGCAATCTCCGGATCAAACAGTAAGTCTTTTGCCCTGCTGGAAATTTTTTTGGGAGAAAATATAATCCACAAAAAAACATGGGTGTCAACTAAAAGTTTCACGATTGCAAAAATTCCTCACCGCTAATTTTAAAATCGCCCACTACTTTAAAAGAACCTTTGCTGGCTAAAAGCCCTAGCTTAAATTTTTTTTGTTTGATCAGCTCGCCATATGGAACCAGCGCTGCCACCTTTTTTTTGTTCTTGCCATAGGTAATACCAATACTGTCGCCCAGTAGCACTTTAGAAAGTACTTCAGAAAATTTTGCCTTGAACTCTCCCACAGTCAACTGATACATAATAAGATAAGTGTACCATTATCTTGACAACTTGTCAAGTATATGTTTTAATGGCATTTTGGGCTGCTCGCTTGGCTTCTGGCCGAAGATCCATTTTATTTAAGTTTTTTAAAGAAAACCAGCCGTATTCTTCTTTAGCTTCCCTGATAACCGCTTGCTTTGGATTTTCTTCTTTTTCAACATGCCCACCCACCCCTATCCAAATCCCAAGCTTTTTGTGTTTATGTAAAAGAACCTTAACTTCCCCGTCTATTTTGGAAACTATATAAGCCGTAGCTGCAAAATGTTTAATCATAGATACTACAGGCTATTATGCTTTACGTGCTCCGAATAATAAATCTTGAATACCAAATTGTGCCCTATCCTCACTCGTGTCTACGGCACCGCGTCTAAGCTTCATTTTCTCAACAAATCTTCCAATATCTTCTTCCGTTGGCTTGGTAATATCAACAAGTTTCATAGAGTAAACAGTATGCCTAATCTCGTCCGGGGTGAAACCATCAGTCATACTTATCATCATAGTAACTACACTTTCATCCAAATCTAGCCCATACCGCTGAATATGAATACGCACTATCTCTCTTCTTGATTCTTCATCGGGGCTTTCGTAAACTAAAATTTCAGAGGTTCTTCCCGGCCTTTTGACAGCTGGATCAATAACCTCCGGCTTGTTGGTTGTAGCGATTAGATGCACATTTACAGGCAGTGCATCGGGATCCGCCGAATCAATGTTTAATAAGGTACCTGTGAGAGCTCCTCGATCAATATCTTCAATTACCACAAATATTTCCAGTTTCGGGTGTAGTTTGGCAAGACCTACTATCCCGACATATGTCCTTTGTGTGTCTTGACGATCTACAAAAATCCCTCTGGCATTTCCAGGAAGATTATTTAGAAAGGCAGAGACGGCCAGCGATTTACCGGTTCCCGGTTTACCGGCCAGTAAAATAATATTTAGATCTCCAATAAGCGGATCTTTGTTGGCTGTTTTCTTAAGCATTATCTGCAGAAACCGTGTATTTTCCTGGTAACCGCCGATATCTTCCCAGGAAAGACTTTCCGGCTCTGCCGGTACCAGTTCTAAATGATTATCCTTTTTTGTAACAGCCTTAAATACCCTGCCTCGCCGCAGCACTGTTTCGCGCAGTAAATTATGCAGTTCGTCAAGATTTACTTCTCCACCAAGCATTCTTTGGGCAACTGCATAAATTTTAGCAAGATAATTCTTATCAAACGGAGTAATTGCCATCGGCGGAAAGGTCGCAACCCAACTAACTGCGAATTCTTGGGTGGCGTCTTCGAAAGCCTTTATCCGTTGCTCCGCTCTAATACTTTGCACAAAATCAATGGCTTCCTGCAGATACGCGCTGTGCCGTCTAAATGCCTGTTCGTCAAGCAGTTTGTTAGAAATCAGATCAGATAAAAACGGTGCGTCAAGCAGCAATTCTGTCAGCAGAGCAGTTTGGATATTAACTTCTCCGTATAAAGTTTTCAAATCTTCTCTCATTGCTTGTACATGCATCATGATTTGGCGTTTATTGTCTATAATCGCGTCACCAGTAGGATCTGGCAGGTATTGACCTGAAGATAAGCCGCCTTCTTGTGCGGCTTTACTGGGAGATAAATCCATATCCACAACCATCTTACTGCCCTGTTCTTCTCCAAGTGACCGTCTTACCAAATCAAGTTGTCGAGAATACTTTCCTGCTTGAAGATCTTCTCTCAGCCTATCGACATCCTGATCGGAGACTGGATGTCCGGCTTCAAATTGTTGAAGCAAATATCGCTCAACGAAATATTCTGGGGCTTCCGGAATTTGCGGTGGCTCAACTTGTTCATAGACTTGCCGCATACCAGCAAGAATTTGGGGGTACAAACCAGTCACTACCCGACAATCACCGGTTGTCAAAATACCCAGAGGAAAGAGTCCACCTGATGTCAAATGCCTCAAAAAACTTAACTCTCGTAGCACGATAGATTTTTCTCTTCCTACTAAAGATTGTCTTTCTGCTTCGCTAAACCCAGAGGGTCTTCTTCTTTCTGGTCCATCTGGCATCATAAGGCTCGCATTTTAGCACGAAATTATCTATAAGACAAACACTGAAGCATATTCATGGATTATTGGCTACATTTTGGTTGTGTTCTTCCAAGGTTCTACCATAGAAAGAGTTGCCTTTGGAATCATGATAATAATATAGATACAGAGTATTGGGATCGGCATTGGCCACAGCCTGCAAAGAAGATAATCCGGGATTGGCAATTGGAGCAGGAGGTAAACCCCTATATAAATATGTATTATATGGAGAATCTATTTTTAAATCTTCTTTAGTTAGATGTCTTTTCCACCATGATTTTTCCCCTGACTGATAACCCAGCGCATATTGAATTGTGGCATCAGCATTTAAACCCATGTCAATTTTAAATCTTTTTAGTAAAATGCTGGCTACTTCGGTTCTAACTTTATCAGATCTGGCTTCCCGCTCAACTATTGACGCCAAAATCACTCCTTCGTCCTCTGTTAATCCTTTAGCTTTAACTTTCGCTTTTAGATCCTGCGAATATTTTTTATCAAAATTATCCCTCATGATTTTGACTATTTGCTCAACAGTCACATCATTAGGAAATAAATAAGTGTCCGGAAACATATATCCCTCTTTGGCCACTTCCAAAAAACCGGAGCCTAATTTTTCTGCCATTTCCTCTATCCTCCATCCCTCAATCAAAGTCACCCACGCTTCACTTGGTTGGCCTGCCAGTTGTTTAATAATTTCGGGAGTAGACATGGAAGGCGAAAGCTTAAAAGTCCCTGCCGAGAGTTTATTGGAAAGCCCCTGCTGTCTGACAAATAAACTAAAAACAAAAGGTGATTTGATTAAATTTTCCTTTTTTAACTGATCCGCAATCTCATTTGAACTTTTGCCCTTGGCAATAATGATAGTTTTAGTAGATTTATCCGAAGAAATTGGATCCAGCCGGCTACTCCACCATCCGCGGATTATTAAAAAAAATATTAACAAAATAATAATTAAAGCAACTATTCTTTTCATAAATTATCCAGATAATCCTGAAGGATCAAAGCTGCTGAATATGCATCTTCCTCTGTTCTTTTTTTCTTTCCCAAGCCTGTTTCAATCATCTGTCTTTTTGCATTATGCGAGGTCAGGGTTTCTTCAACTATTTTAACAGAAGCAATTAATCTTAATTTATTGGCAAACTTTAAAATTTTAAATCTTATTCCACTGTCCGGCAAACCCATTATTATTTCATTGATTTCTTCTTTTTCAACCACTTGTAGAATTTTTTGCAAGGCATCTTTCTTGTTTTTGATGTGAAGAACTTCAAAAGGAGTGGCAAAACTACCTTCTGAAATAGCAAGGCCAATTTTTTTTAATCCAAAATCCACTCCTAAATATTTCATCAAATCATTTTACCTAAAACAATTAGTCTTTTTAAATTTAAACCCGGTGGCACGCAAGTCATCAGAGAGATATACCTACCCAAATTATCCGGCGGGGCTATAACCGAAAGGTCACTCGGGTCAACTATCTTGATTTCCGCCACTTTATAAATAAATTTAGTGTTATTTGCCAAAAGAGTAATTTGCATATCTTTTTTAATATCCGTGAGCTTGGCAAAAGGAGCGCTTGTAAGTCCGGGGAAAAATTGGCTCAAAGCCGAATGACCGGAAATAAACACATTGCCCTTTTCCCCGGGCAGTGCCGATCCCGGAAGATGAATCAAGCTTTCGGATAAATCATTACTGTCAACTTTAACTGCCAGATTATCAATCTTCAGGGCAGGTATAGATAAGCTAAACTCTTTGTAAGGAGAGACTGTTTCCCTTTTAAGGCTCGACATGATGCTGGGAAAATTATTTTGGTTTTTGATTGAAACCCCTAAAATCTCTTTATTTTGGGGAGATTTTGGACTAATTAAGATTTGCCCTGAATAATTCTGCCCAATCTGCCAAAGTTCAAATGTTACCACAGGCAAAATTACCTGGATTAAAATAAAGATCCCTACGGTTAAAAAGCCCAGTGATAAAAATTTGCTGGCGGTTATCATTTAAGTCCCACTTCAATGTTAATGTTTCTTGCTAAAACAGGCAGCCTGGATAGCGGACCAGGCAAATTGGGAGTGATTTTAATTTCAGAACCTAGAACATTTTCATAGCTTTTTAAAATTTCCCCAACCGTTGAAACACTTTTACCCGCAATCTTGCTCTTAATTTCCTCCTCATTAATTTGCGGGATCATTTTGGCCTTGAAGCGGGCTAAAAAGATTAGTTTACCGTCTTTTTCCAGTTTGGAAACATCTGCTTGAGTTTCAGTACTTGCCAAATCCAACTGATAGCCTTCCGGCACTTGGGTAGTCACAAGTTTACCCACAATTTGTTTTAAATCTTTTTCTTCAAAAGCAGTGCCTTTAAATTTGATGGTTAAATTTAACGAAAATTCCTGAGCCTGATCATTGATAGACTTGCTATAAGTTTTTTTGATAATTTCTTCTGAAAGTGCCTCTTCTAAAATCTTTTTACCCGGGAGTTTTTCCTGCAAGTTCTGTTTTGCCTGTCTCCGTAGATCGGAGGCTAAACCAGCCAATAATCTTTTCTGGTCTGTTTCAGATACCACTGTCACATCTTTTGAGGTACCGCCTGAAAAATTTCCTTCTGCCACAATTGCCACTCCGGAATTGGCAGAACTAAATTGAGTTCCGGAAGCAAGGTTTCCATCAGCTCCAGCTACTACTGCTGTAACAAAAGGCTTTTCAATGCTTTTGGTATCGGCAGTCGCCGATGTAGATGCTATATTTACTGTTGTATCAAGTGTAAATTTCAAACCGTTTGATGAAATCACAGTTCCTTTTGAAAGTGTTTGCGTGTCAGAACTATTGTTGATTATTTTAACTTTCCCTTTTGCCGCATCTCCCACTGTTTTTTTACCGCTTGACGCCTCTTTTTTAGATCCTGATACTTCTGTTTCTACAGATTGTCCGGGGATTATTTTACTTTCTTCGTTAACTGATTTAGCCCCGGGATCTGCTACAACTTGGGTGTCTCTTTCCAAAACTTTGGGTTCAATAAAAATTTTGACCTCTGCTTTAGGCAAAAATAAATATATTAATATCAAGATCACCACCAAAGCAGCAGGAATCAATAAACGCCTGTTTTTAAATCTTAATTTTGGTATAAATCTCATTAAACTCATCTTTTGTTCAAAATCCTCTTTTTCCACTACATCCAATGACTGCGCCGGCAAGCTATCTTCTACAACTACCACTTCCTCCTCTGCTTTTTCAGATACATCACCCACAATAAATCCCAAGGTTCCCCCTACGGCAGCAGGTTCTTCAAGCTCTGGCTCCTCTTTAGTCATTTTTGTTACCACTTGCCTTTTAGTTTCGGGGATAGTTGATGAATAAATTATATCGCTTTGAATTTCCGAGGCTCCGGCTAAACAAACACTTTTTATTGTCACATCAGAATCCATAGTCTCAATCTTGGGAAAATGCAGAAAAGATAGTTTACTCATCCAGGTAAAAGACAAAAGATGCGTTTTTAATTTATCCAATTCCTTGCTTTCCTCTCCATAAATTAATATCTTGGAAGGCAGGGTTTCAACATCTGTAAAAGAAAGGAGCGCTTTTTCAATATCAGCTCCGCTGCTTTCTCCTCTTTCGACCACTTTGGTACCATCCGGCTTTCCGGCTCTTGCCACCGTTACCTCCAGATGCTTTGAATCAAATCCAACCAAAATAGCGGTAGTAGGCACACCTTCTTTCTTTTCCAGAAAATGCAAAAGGGCATGAGAAGTGGCCACATAAGCCATTGGTTCAAGCACCAGCTCTTTAACAATACCCCGCAGCAGCTTTAAATATTCCTCCTTTAAATCCTCATCCTGCAAAAAACTGTCCGGAACGCCAAAAAGAATTTTCTGCGGCTCAATTTCTCTTGCTCCTAATACTTCATCCAATAATTTATCCGTAACCCTTAATATCTCTGCATTTGCAGAATAAACATCAGTTGCTGTGGATAGAACTTTAAGCTCTTTGCCTTCAATGCTCCATAAAGCAACTATTAATTTTTCCGAACCAATATTTAAGGCAAAGAGGTATTCAACAATTTCTTCTTTTTTGCCAAAAGGTATGAGAGCAGTGAGTCTTTGGAAGACACTCATAAGGCTATATTAGCATAAATGCGTCTTATGCCGAAAGATACGGCTTCTTCTTTGAAAATCGCAATTTTCCCAATTACTCCCGTATGTTCTACATGTGGCCCACCGCAAAATTCCAAAGAATAATATCTTCCCCTAGGCTGTGGCCCAATTCCATAAATACTTACTTTATCTGCATATTTCTCATCAAAAAGTCCAATGGCATTCATCTTTTTAGCTTCATCCAGAGGAATGATCATGTGATCCACTTTTAAATCATCTTTTATTTTTTGGTTAACTAATTCTTCAACTTGTCTGGTCTCCGAATCTGTCAATTTTCTATCAAAAGAAAAATCAAAACGGAGCCGCTCGGCCGTAATATTTGATCCTTTTTGAAAAACCTGCGGGCCTAATATATCTCTTAGAGCTTGATGTAAAAGATGAGTAGCTGTATGGTACTTAATCACTACCTCTGAGTGATTCTCCAGACCTCCTTTAAACATGCCACTAGAGGCTGTTCTGGATAGTTGCTGATGCTTTTCAAATTCAGCCTTAAATTGTTCTTTGTCAATTTCCTGTCCTTTTTGTCTGAATAACTCTTCAGTTACCTCATAAGGAAATCCAAAAGTCTGGTATAAATCAAAAGCAATTTTGCCATCAATTTTTTCAATTTTTTCAACCTCTCTTAATCCTTTTTCCAAAGTCTTTCGAAATTTACCAATTTCTATGCTAACCTCTCGCTCAATACTTTCTACAGACATTTCGTCAAAGTACATAGGATAAATATCAGTTACTGACTTTACTAAGGATTTAAAAGGCTTTCTGCCAAACTCCTTATTTATTTGGAAAGCTTTAGTTGCGGCACGGCGGAGTAACCTCCTTAAAACATAGCCCTGCATTTTATTACTGGATATAACATCATCTTTGATTAAAAAAACTGAAGCTTTTATATGATCAGATATAATCCGAATAGGCTGTTTATATTGTTCATAACTTACCCTTAACTCTTCACAAATTTTTTCAATTATTGATGAAGATAAATCTGTTTCATAATCATTATCTTTTCCATTTATAACAGCCAACATTCTTTCCAATCCCATGCCGGTATCCACATTTTTCTGCGGTAATTCTTCTAAAGTTCCATCACTTTTGCGATTAAATTCCATAAACACATCATTCCAAACTTCTATCCATTTTGGATCTTTTGGATCAAATTCTTCTGGTGCAGAGCCTTCTCCTGTCCAAATAAACATTTCAGTATCCGGGCCACATGGTCCAAAAGAAGAAGAGTTCGTTGGCCACCAATTTGCTTCTTTTCCTAAATATGCAATTCTTTTCCCTAGAATGCCTAAGCTTTTCCATTTATTAGCCGATTCTTCATCTTTCGGTGCATCCTCATCGCCGGCAAAAACAGAAATCGCTAACTTTTCTATAGGAATTTTTAATTCTTCTGTTAAGAATTTAAAGGATAGCTCAATTGCCTTATCTTTCCAGTAATCACCTAACGACCAATTGCCTAGCATCTCAAAAAAAGTATGATGAGTTGCATCTCCAACTTGTTCAATATCATCAGTTCTTACGCATTTTTGCACATCAGCTAATTTATTTCCTTTTGGATGCGGTTTACCCATTAAGTATGGGATCAGTTGCTGCATACCAGCAGATGTAAATAACACTTTTTCTTTACCGGCAAGCTGTTCTTCTTCCGAAGGCACTAAAGAAGCAGAAGGAATAATTACATGATCATTTTTCTCAAAAAAATCCAAGAATTTTTTTCTTAATGTTTTAGAATCCATGAAGATATTTTAACAAGAACCAAAAGGATTGTCATTCTGGGTGTAGATCTTTTAGGAATTTTCAATAACTTTGATATCTAAATTCCATTTATATCTTTCAAAAACAACTCTGGTTTTAGAAAAGAAATCTTCTTGTCCTAAGACACATTTAAAGGGTGTATTTAATTGGTTGCTAAATCTGACAGGAATATCCAACCTGTGGCCTCCTATCTCAATGGTGATTTTTGATGGATAACATAAAAATACAGAACCATTGATTCCAAATGACTTTTCAAATTTTACATTACTTAAATCAATCTCTAAAAGCTTGACTATTTCCATAGTTAAATACGAGTAATCCGCTCCTGAATCAATTAGGCTAAGAATTGGAAGAGTAAATTTATCTTTATGAATAAATTTTATTGATACCAGAGGTCTTCTTGTATCTTTAGGAATTCCAGATAAGCTAGCGTAAGGAAAATTCATGAAGTACTTGTGATAAATCCCCGATAATTCTTAGCAGCCGGGATTAAAACAATATCATCACGGTTTTGTTTTTTAACTTTCTCGGTAACTTCCTTCAGGGTTTTCCCAGAAGTAACTACTTTTTTATAATCAGAAGTAATAGCCACCCAACCTGAAGAAAAATTTTTAAGTAATTTAGATAGATTTACTATTTGCATATGATATATTTTATCACTTTTAAAGAACCTTTTTGTAGAATCTTTTTTGTTTGGGATTAGGTTTACTGCTTCTTTTGATTATGCCCTTTATGGCTTTGGCTCCTGCACCCAAAGTAGTTATCAAACCGGACGCAGCCCCGAGTGGTTTTTCAATGTCTTCCGCTATTTCCTCTCCCGTATCCAAAACTCTGTTTAGGCGTTCCAGAGCTTGCTGCAAATCCCGCAAAATAAAAAATACCTGAACTCCGGTAATTGTTAAAAACACTGCCAAAAGCAACATTAAAAATATCAGGGCTATTTGCAACAGATCCATGGGGTAAACTATATCACAATTTCTTCAAAAACACATTTCTTTCAATTTTCGAAATTTTGCCGCTTTTTGAGATAGCAGTTATACTAATAGTGTTACTACCTTCTGTCAAATTAATTTCCTGGGTAAATTTGCCGTCAAGACCTGTTTGAATTTCCTGATTATTAATACTTACTTTAGCCTCCGAATCTGTTCTGCCTGAAACTAAAATAGAAGATGTCACGACATTTAGTTGATTGGTAGGTTGTATCACCTCCAAAAATGGCGCGCCGGTTAAAAAGCGATACTCAAACCAAAGATAGATAAAAAAAATGGCAACCATCGAAAGAACTACCAACCCCACAAATTTAGCCGGGGTGAGAGTAATTTTTTTCTTGTCCATTGGGTTGCTGAATGTTTCCAAAATTCTGGGGGGATTTTTTCCCTCGGAAAATTCCCTACGGTAAATGGCCAAAAGCTTGGTGGTTTCCAACCCCAGAAACCGCCCGTAATTTTTGATAAATCCCTGGACAAAAGTAGGAGGAGGCAACTTTGAATATTGATCTTTTTCCAAAGCTTCAAGTAATTCTTTTCTTATCTTAGTGGCTTTTTCAATTTCTTCGAGAGTATAAAACTTTTTCTCCCGTTCTTCTTTTAAAACCTGTCCCACAGTTCTCATGAAGCAATTATACCAAAACTTAAAACTCTAACGGAAATTTTCACCCTTGGGGTGGAATAGGTTG
>DOWS01000030.1:16650-22448 GCA_003519445.1 Candidatus Daviesbacteria bacterium | reverse complement strand
AAATAAGCGGCATCATCCCCGCCAACAGCAAAGCTAATTAGAGAGCCCACATTTCCAAAAGCAGTAGCTTTAACATCTTCGGGAAGCTGTGCAATATATTGGTGGGCAATGGTTAAATCCAGATGATACTTTCTGGCCTCTGACAAAATATAGGAAAATGCCTCGGTGGCAAAGTTTTGAAACTCATCAACATAAAAGTAAAAATCCCTTCTTTCGTCTTCCGGTATCCGGGCCCGCTCAAGTGCAGCTTGTTGGATTTTGGTAATAAACAAAGCTCCCAGCAGAGCGGCGTTTTCATCTCCCAGTTTACCTTTGGAAATATTCATCAAAACAATTTTGCCTTCATCCATAAATTTGGCAAAATTCAAAGAGTTATTCATTTGCCCGATCATGTTGCGGACAATTGGGTTAGCTATAAATTGACCGACCTTATTCATAATTGGCACTACTGCTTCTTTAGAATATTGCTCGGCTGATGCGGAAAATTCATTAGTCCAAAAACCTTTTACCACAGGATCTTTGATTTGCATGATAACTCTTTGCCTGAAAGAGGTATCTGATAAAATTCTGGGAATTCCCATCACATTGGAATCCGGAGTTTCCAAAAGAGCCAAAGTGATATAGCGGATCAGGTGTTCCATCCGCTGGTTCCAGCTGGCGGCAAAAAGCTTTTTGAAAATTGCTATAAAAAAGGTGGATAAATGCTGCCTTGATTCATAATCAGTAACAGGTTCCAGAGGGTTGAAGCCAATAGGATAATCTTTGTCAGAGGGGTTAATATAAACTACATCTTTAATTCTCTCTTTGGGAACAAATTTTAACATTTCTTCGGCCAGATCTCCGTGAGGATCAAGCAGGCCGCAGCCCGCTCCTGATAAAATATCAGATATCAGTAAAAGTTCCAGCAGTTTTGATTTACCAGAGCCGGTTTTTCCTACTACATAAAGGTGTCTCCGGCGGTCTATTCTTTTAATGCCGAAAATTCTTTTTTCATTTCTATAATTTGTTTCCCCAAAAAAAGAAACATCTTTTGGATTAACTAAACCTTGAAAAGGTAAGATATCCGGCGCAGGAGCGCGCTTGGTGGTAGATTCCACCACATTGGAAACTATTGAGCCTTGATAGGGAAAATGAAATAAGGTGGCAATTTCAGAAGAGCTCCACAAGTCCCCACTATCAAAAACGCGGGCTTTAAATGAGAGAATTGGAGCGGGAAAAATTTTAAACCTCTTTCTCTTGAGTTCATTGTTAGGGCTTTTGGCAATTTTAAATATATTTATAACCGTATTTAAATTAATTTGGGCGAGAGATTTATCTTTGGCAACAAAAATAACTCTGGCCTTACCCATGTATAGATCCTGGGACATTTTTATGGTAGCCGGAGTTTCGTGTTTAACAAGCAAAGCTTGAAATCCTCTTTGCCAAAAGTGGGATCCGACTCTTTTTAAAACTATTTGAAAAAAGACTTGTTCTCCGGGTTGGGTTTTGGATAAAAGAGAAGAAAAGCTTTTTAAAATATCTTCTTTTAGGCTGTAATAAGTGATAATGGGGTTAATGCTAAAGTGTTTGAAATCAATCTCTGCAAAGGCAGCTGTTTCAAGAGGAGGTAAATAATCTTTGACTGCCTCTACTTCTGCATTCGGGTATTGGGCATAAAGCTGTGATTCAATGGCATTTTTATAAACTGAAGGAACCACAATATAAAAACTTAAGAATTGATTGGTGGAGGCAAGCTCCAGGCTAAAAACAGTGCCACTGGGTAAGATTCTGTGAACTGCACGCAAAAATTCATCAAAAGCAGGCTCTTTTTGTTCGCTGCTACGCGCAACTTTAACAAGCAGAAAAACTTTATTGTCTTTGTTTAAATGATCGGAAATTAATTTTCTAAAAAATAGCTTGGAAATTATAAGATTTAAAAGGAATCCGGCAGCAATAAAAAAAGCCAGGGTAAAAAGAAAATTAATCAAAGAACCAAAAAAACCGAAGATACCGGCAATAAATCCGGGTCCTCCTCCTGAAACCGGCACAGTTACTTCCATATGACTTTAAGTATAAACTAAATTAATATATTGATACAATTAAAATAATGGTTTTGGATAAAAAACTGGCTAAATTATTATCTGAAATATCTTTAGATTTGTCTAAGGCCTGGTTAATCGGGATATTAGTTACGCCCGTGCTTTCTGGAAATTTTTTGAATATTTTAGTGTTGACTGTGGGTTTGATAAATGCTATTGTATTTTTAGTCATTTCAAGAATGTTTTTAGAAAGGGCAGATAAACATGAACTTTGATCAAACTTTTATACTTACAGGGATATATGGTTTAGTTTTAGCCGTGTTTTTGATGCTTTTTTACATTGCTCTTCAGCGTACCAAAAAATCAAAAAGCAGAAGATAAAATTTTCTCAAGTCGGGATTGACAATTTTTTTTACCCAGGTTATATTATAATAGAGTAACTTATGTATCCGGATTGGTTTGTCTTTGTTGGACTGGCAACGGCAGTTTTAATTTGGCTGGGAATTTTAAGTTTTTTAATTTGGAAACAGGGAAATTTCCTAAAATCTCTTTTTCCCCAGAGTGGAGAAAGAGACATTAGAAAAAAATTTGCAGAGGTTCTATCTAGCATAGAAGAGTTTAAAGGAGATTTGGGTAAAGCAAAAAAAGATTTAGTTGATTTAGAAGGAGACGGCAAGCTGCATGTTCAAAGAGTAAGCTTACTTCGTTATAACCCATATGGTGATACCGGAGGAGATTTAAGCTTTTCCGCAGCATTGCTTGATTGGAAGGGAAACGGTATTGTATTAACAAGTTTGCATTCAAGATCAGGAACCAGGATTTTTGCCAAGCCGGTTGACCAGGGAAAAGCAGGGAAACATCAGTTATCTAAAGAAGAGCAGGAAGTGCTGGATGCGGCAATGAGGAAAAAATGAGCAAAATAATAGAAATTTTTGAAGGTTTGACCAATTTACAAAAAACTTTAATTCTAATAATTCTTTCTGTGGTGGTGTATTCTTTTTCCTCCAGTTTGTCTTATACTCTTTTTTCCGGTATTTTGAAACCCCAAGGCAATGGTTCACTGGTATCGTCCCTTCCTTCTGCAGCAAATATAGTTATAGAAGATCCGAGTGAGCCAAAAACAGAAGAGTGTCCGCTTAACGGGGCACTGCACACTAAAAAGGCCAAGGAATCCTGGGAAAAACGGCGCCCTTTGGCAGTGATGATTGAAAATCATACAGAAGCCCGTCCTCAAAGTGGGCTTTCCAGCGCAGACATTGTTTATGAGGCAGTGGCTGAAGGAGGCATCACCCGATTTATGGCCCTTTTTTACTGTAATCTTGCTGATATTCAAGTTGGGCCTGTCCGGTCTGCCAGGACTTATTATCTTGATTGGCTGGGAGAATATGACGCGCTTTACGCGCATGTAGGAGGAGCCAATACCCCGGGTCCGGCTGATGCTCTTGGACAAATTATCAGGTATGAGGTTAAGGATTTGAACCAATTTAGCATTGGCTTTCCTGTTTTCTGGAGAGATTATCAAAGATTAGGTCATTCTGTGGCAACTGAACACACCATGTATTCAACTACCTCAAAGCTTTGGGAAGTTGGAGCGAAAAGAGGATGGACAGCAACAAGCTCGGCAGGGATAAAATGGGATAGTAAATTTACTCCCTGGAAGTTTAAGGACTCCACTTCGCAGGGCTCCGCGGGGCAAGTAACAGTTAATTTTTGGGAATCTCAACCAGGATATCAAGTGGTCTGGACTTATGATAGCGAGACCAACACATATCTTCGCAAAAATGGCGACGGCAACCATATGGACTTAAACAATAATCAGCAGCTGTCGGCCAAAAATGTGGTTATTCAGTTTCAAAGGGAGGCTAATGCTAATGACGGCTATCCGGGCAATGTCCATCTGCTTTATGGAACAACAGGTAGCGGCAAGGCTTTAATTTTTCAAAACGGAAATGCAATTGAAGGAAAATGGGTTAAAAATTCAAGGCTTGCAAGAAGCAAATATTTGGATAAAACCGGCAAAGAAATAGAATTTATAAAAGGTCAAATTTGGATCCAAACTGTCCCGGAAGGATCAAAGGTTAGTTTTTAAACCACTGCCTAGAAAGGTGGTGAAACATGGAAGAATTAATTGTTTCCCGGGTCCGGGTAAAATTACTGCAACTTTTTTTAAGCTCCAAGGAGCCGCTCCTGCATGTCCGTGAGATTGTAAGACGGGTATCAGAGGAAATTAATGCGGTAAGGAGAGAACTTGCCAGGATGGAAAAATACGGCGTGGTTTCATCCGAATGGCGGGCAAACAGAAGGTTGTATAGGTTTAGAAAAGATTATCTTTTTTACCACGAACTGCTGGGATTAGTTGCCAAAACCACTGGTTTGGGAGGAAATATCATCAAAAATAAAGCTAAACTGGGTAAAATTAAATTTGCTTTTTTGTCTAATAGATTTTTAAAAGGGATTTCCTCCGGCACGGATGATGTTGATCTTTTAATCGTTGGGTCGGTGGTAATGCCTGAACTTCAGGTTCTGGTGGCGGATGAACAGGCAAAGAGAGAAACTGAAATTAACTACTCTTTTATGGATGAGACAGAGTTTAAATTCAGGGTAAGAAGAAGAGACCCCTTTATCTTAAAAGTGTTAATGCAACCTAAAGTGATGCTTGCAGGGGATGAAAACGAAATGCTGGAGGGGGTAATTGCATAAAATAAATGAGATCAAGATATGTTTTATGGACAATACTTGTCCTGACAGCGCTTTCAGTATTTGTTAATCTTCCGCCTTTACCTGCCATTAAATTTTTAGATAAAAAAATTCCTATTGCAACTTTTCCGCTAAAATTGGGTCTTGATCTGCAAGGCGGTACGCAACTTACGCTTTTGACTCAAATGGACAAGATTAGTCAAGAGCAAAGAGACAGCGCTTTGGAGTCTGCAAAAAAAGTTTTGGAAAGAAGAGTTAATTTATACGGAGTATCAGAGGCATTGGTACAAACCTCCAAATTGGGAGACCAAAGACGGATTATAATTGAATTGCCCGGGCTAAAAGATGCATCAGCTGCAGCCAATCTGGTGGGAAAAACCGCGCAACTGGATTTTAGGGAGCTTCCGGCCACATTATCTGCAGAAATTGTTGAGGCAACAAAATCAGGCATACCGCTTGTTTATTTTTCCACACCAACTGATTTAACAGGAGCAGATTTGAAAAAAGCGCAGGTAACTTTTGGAGGTAGCGGTAAACAGGCAGGACCTCAAGTTGCGATAGAATTTAATGAGGCAGGTGCAATTAAGTTTGCCAAAATCACCAAAGCAAATATAGGAAAACCTTTGTCTATTTTTTTGGATGAAATGCTGGTTTCCGCCCCTACTGTGCAACAGGAAATTATCGGCGGAAATGCCGTAATTACAGGGCAATTTAGTCCGGAGGAGGCAAAAAATTTGACCATTCAGTTAAATGCAGGAGCATTACCAGTGCCGATTAGCATTTTGGAGGAGCGCCACATTGGCCCAACTCTGGGAGAGGAATCAGTGAAAAAAAGTTTGATAGCAGGGATTATAGGATTGGTTACGGTAATGATTTACATGGTTGTATATTACGGATTTTTGGGAGTAGTGGCAGATGTAGCCCTGATAATTTACACTATCTTGGTTTTGGCTATTTTTAGAACAGGACTTTTTTTGATTCCCCCTATTACTTTGACTTTGGCCGGGGTGGCAGGATTTATTTTGTCAGTAGGTATGGCGGTTGATGCTAATATTTTTATTTTTGAAAGGATGAAAGAGGGAA
>DOWS01000030.1:0-16517 GCA_003519445.1 Candidatus Daviesbacteria bacterium | reverse complement strand
TTTAAAAGAGCATGGACATCAATTTGGGCATCCAATATTTCTTCTTTAATAACAGCAGCCATCCTCTACGGCATGGGTATACCTATTGTCCGCGGTTTTGCCGTAACTTTGGCAATTGGGGTAATGGTATCAATGTTTACGGCTTATGTGGTAACAAGAACAATTTTAAGATATGTTATTCACTAGTAAAAAACCTCATTATGAATATTTAAGAAAAAAGTGGACTGCCCGCCACAGGAGTTTGCAAAATAAGTTGTGGGATAAACACAAGGTATCTCTCATAGGAGGACTTTTGCTTTTGACAGTACCTAATCCAATAGCTTTGCCTATTCCACAAACCATTCATGCAAAAGATGATATTTTAGTTGGTTTTGATGAAAATGCGGTTTTGGCAAAAAAATTGCAGGAAGATTTACCAGAAGAAGTAAGACCTTTAAATTCGGCTGAAGAAGCAAATTTATTAAAAACACTGTCCAGTAATTTCGGGTTTGAGGTAACTACGGTTATTGAAGGGATAAAACTCAACAGAAACTTTGGGATAATCGGGGGAGAACAGCATCTTTACCGGTATCCCCGGGATAACTTGTATGCCCATGCTGAAAATACAGTTGATTGGGCTAAATATGGCTCTGCAGGTATTGCTCCTGGGTTAGGAGCATGGGGGTATTTTTCTCCTTCAAAGCAGGAATTTACTGATATTGATAAAATGAGGGAGAAATATTATTTGGCAATTCAAACTTTTCTTGCGCCCGGTTTTGCGGAAAATGTGGCAAAATATAGAGATTTTTTTAAATACAGAAAAATGCTGGTGATAAATCCCAAAACAGGGCAGGCAGTGGTGGCAGTAGTGGGGGATGCGGGGCCGGCAGAGTGGACAGGTAAACATTTGGGAGGATCACCCGAGGTGATGGATATACTGGGTTTGGCCGGCGGTCCACGAAAAGGGCCGGTTTTGTATTTTTTTATTGATGATCCGGATGACAAAATCCCATTGGGTCCGGTTAAAGTAAGGAGTGAATCATGAAGCAATTTTACGCTCATCTAATCGAAATAGAATCTATTGTAGTAGAGCTTGATAAGATGAATTTAAGTGATGCCCAAAAATTACACTTGACCAGTTTGATTGATTCCAGCTTGCACCATACTATTCTGGATGCTGTCTTATCACAGCTTGAAGATAGCGACAAGAAAGTTTTCTTAAATCATCTTAGAGAGGACGATCATGGTAAAATCTGGCAATTGTTAAATGAAAAGATTGATAATATAGAAGATAAGATTAAAAAAACGGCTGATAATCTGATTAAAGAAATGCATAAGGATATGAAGAAAGCTAAGGAAAAATAATCTATGAATTTAATGAAATACAAATTGTGGTATTTTCTTTTTTCACTGGCCCTGATTATTCCGGGGTCATATGTTTTATTAACTTCCGGTTTGAAACTGGGCATTGATTTTACAGGCGGATCGCTGTTGGAATACCGTTTTGAAAAGCAGATTGCTTTGGAAGATTCAAAGCAGTATGGACAAATTACGCCTACTCTTAGTAATACCTACATTATAAGAAGTCAACCTAAAACAAAAGAAGAAGTAGGTAAGATTAAAAAAGAACTTGAGACAAAGTTTGGTAAGATAGAGGAAAGAAGACAGGAATTTGTTGGTCCTGTCATTGGCAGGGAACTTTCACAAAAAGCTTTTTATGCGCTTACCATTGCCAGTTTAGCAATTGTTTTGTATATTGCCTTTTCTTTTAGAAAAATACCAAAACCTGCTTCACCTTGGAGGTTTGGGATTTGTGCCATTGTGGCTTTGCTTCATGATGTATTACTGGTAATAGGGGTTTTCGCCTTGCTGGGAAAGTTTTTGGGAGTAGAGGTGGATACGCTTTTTGTAACAGCCATTCTGACAATCATTGGGTTCTCGGTTCATGATACTATTGTGGTGTTTGACAGGATCAGAGAAAATTCGCTAAAAAATATTGGCAAAAAGTTTACGGCAGTGGCTAATTTGGCAGTGGTGCAAACTCTGGGCAGGTCTTTAAATACCTCTTTAACAGTAGTTTTTGTTTTAGTAGCTCTTTTACTTTTTGGAGGGGAAACAATTAAGTGGTTTACGGTAGCCCTTCTGGTAGGAATTATCTCCGGCACATATTCCTCCATCTTCAATGCGACAGCCCTTTTAGTTTGGTGGGAGGAGCGCCTAGGTCATTAATCTTTTCCAATAAATAGTCTTTGTTATTTTTGGAAGAATCTTCCAGGACTTCTTCGAAAAGTTTATTTAAGATTTCTCCCACTTTTGGCCCTGGTTTTATGTTTAAGGTTTTTATGACATCGTTTCCGTTGACTTTGAGATCTGAAATAGAGAAAGGTTTTTTCAGGACTTTTTTAATTCTTTTTTGAAATTCTTCCATTCTCCAGGAAATAGCTTTTTGGGTACCACCCCCTAATCTGTCTCCAACACGCACATACATCATATCGTCAATGTTTTCTACCCCCACATTCTTGATAAAACGCCTGATAGCAGAGTCGGTTTGCCGTTCATCAACAGTAAACAAATGCCAACGGATAAGACGGTATAATTTGTCGGTTTGTTTTTTAGACAAATTAAATCTTCTGGCAATTTTTAGCGCAACCTGTCCGCCAACCACATCGTGATTATAAAAAGTAACATTGCCGTCAGGTGCTGTTTTGACTGTTTCAACTTTGCCAATATCGTGAAGCAAAGCGGCCAAACGGATTAATGGATCTTTGGATGGGCAGTGTTTTAGAGAGAGCAGGGAGTGTTCCCCGATGTCATAAATACGGTCATGTTTAGGTCCTTCCTGAACAATGCCAAAACAAGCTTCCAGTTCAGGTAAAATAATTTGCAGTATCCCCGCCTCCCTTAATTTAACTGTACCCATGTATCCATACATGGATGCAAGGAGCTTAAGAAGCTCATCCCTAATTCTTTCCCATGCAATTTCCTTAATTAATTCTTTGTTTTTCTTGATGGCTTCTAAAGTATCTTTTTCTATATCAAATTCCAGTTCAGTGGCAATGCGAACAGCCCGCATCAAACGGAGAGCATCTTCCTGAAATCTTTGATTGGGATCTCCAACTGCACGGATAATCCTATCTTTAATATCTTGCTGACCATTAAATGGATCAATAAGTTTTTCTCCTAGTGCCATTGCATTTATAGTGAAGTCACGCCTTGCTAAGTCTTCCCCAATTTTATTGGTCCAGGAAACTGCTCCCGGGTGGCGGAAATCCTCATATCTTCCCTCTTTTCTCATTGTGGTTATTTCAAAAAGAGATTTGTCACGATCTTTATCGTAGCTAAGTCCTTTTTTTGGAATTATTACAGTTCCAAATCTATTACCATAAATTCCTTCAGGAAAAAGTTTTAGAATTTCTTCCGGTTTAGCATCGGTAGTAAAATCCCAATCACTAATCTGTCCATTTAGTAAAAGATCGCGTACTGCCCCGCCGACAATATAAATTGCAAAACCGGCTTTTTGAAATTTATCTATAATGTTTTTTACCCCACTAGGTAGTGTATAATTCATGATGTAATTTTACCCTAATGAAGTGGAAGATACTACCTAAAAAAAGCGAAGTTCTCCTTGAGCAATTATTAATCAATAGGGGGATTTTAGATAAAGAAAATTTTTTTAATCCAAAAATTATAGATTATGAAAAAGATCTGCAAATTCCCGGCATCGCAAAGGCACAAAAAAGAATTTTACAAGCCATAAAAAATAATGAATTGATAATTGTGTATGGGGATTATGATGTGGACGGGATTTGCGGATGCGCCATTTTATACAAAGCCTTAACCTCTCTGGGGGCTAAAGTTTTACCATATATTCCTCATCGGGAAAAAGAAGGGTATGGATTGTCAAAATTTGGTTTGGAATTTGCCAAAGATTCCGGAGCTTCGGTTGTTATTACTGTTGACAATGGAATTGTGGCAGTGGATCAAGCAGAATTTGCCAAAGAAATTGGTTTGGATTTAATAATTACTGACCATCATGTGCCGGGTAAACAAAAACCCGATGCGTATGAAATAGTTCATTCCCTTAAGATGTGCGGGGCAGCAGTGGCCTGGTGTTTTGTTAGAGATCTTATTAAAAAAGATTTAAGCAAGGATCTTTTGCAATTTGTGGCATTGGCTACTGTCTGTGATTTAATGCCGCTTCTTTACTTAAACAGGGCTTTTGTTTTTGAGGGTTTAAAAATACTAAATAATACCAATAATTTGGGATTGCAGTCACTGATTGATGAGTCGGGTATTACTTTAGGCAGTATTGGCTCTTATGAAATCGGCCATATTTTAGGGCCAAGAATAAATGCCATGGGCAGACTTGAACATGCCATAGACTCGCTTCGCCTGCTTTGCACCAAAGATCCTGCAAAAGCCAAAAGGCTTTCAAAACTTTTATCAGATACCAATTTAGAAAGACAAAAACAGACAGCGGATGCTTTGGATGAAGCAAGAATGCAGGTTGATAAAAAAAATAATATTCATGTTTTAATAAATAAAAATTGGAATCAGGGAATAATAGGTTTAGTTGCAGGAAGAATTAGTGATGAGTTTAACCGTCCGGCAGTTGCAATTTATCTGGGGGAGGAAATTTCTAAAGGATCTGCCCGTTCTATCAATGGAGTAAATATTGTTGAAGTTATCAGAAAACATGCGGATATTTTAATTGATGTGGGGGGGCATCCGGGGGCGGCCGGGTTTTCCATTTTAAGTAAACACATAGAAGTTTTTAAGAAACGGTTGCAGGATCATGTAATAGATTTGCCGGAAACAGAAAAAGTTTTGGAAATTGATGCGGAAGTTGAGATTAAAAAAATTACTAAAAAATTAGTCAGTGAGTTGCAAAGATTTGAACCGTTTGGTTTTGGAAATCCGAGGCCTGTTTTTACTACAAGAGGAATGCAAATTTCTGATTTGAGGACCGTAGGATCTGGAAAACATCTTAAAGGCCGTGTCAGTGGGGTAGACTTTATTGCCTTTGGCATGGGGGAGTTAGCAAGTATATTACAAAATGGCCAACTGGTTGATTTAGCTTATACCCCGGAAATAGACCATTATAATGGCTCTGAAAAATTACAGTTTAAAATAAAAGATATTAAATTTGTTTAAGTAGATGGTATTTATAACCTTGAATAAGCGCATCCTCTCCTGTTCTTTGCTGATCGGTTCCGCGGACTATTGATGTCCAAGTGTCTCCACTAGCTTTTAACCGGACATAAACTTCAACTTCGGCTGCTGATCCGCTTTCTCCTTGGGGGAGAGTAACAGTGTAATCATCAATTTCTATGTTGTTTATCTGCGGATATTTTTGTAACAGGGCTTTTTTTAAAGCAAGGTCAAAAGCATTAATCGGACCGTCGCCTGTGGCTTTTTTTTCATGCATATCTTCATTAACCCGAACCCTGACATATGCTTCTGGAGTCAGTCCGCGAGTATCTGTTACGCGGCTTCCGTCAAGCACATCAAACGGTTCCACCCCCGAACTTAAAAATTCATGCAAAAGCAAGAATTCCTGCGCATCGCCCAACACTTTTAGTCTTTTCATCTCTTGAACCAGCTTGGTAAATGCGGGATTGTTTCTGCTTAATTCAAACCCGTGTTTGGTGGCCATAATTTCTACATTTGTGCTTCCCCCTTGTTCTGATTGTACAAAAGAAGTAGTATTGCCAACTAAAGTAGGATCTACATGTTGGTATGCTTCAGCGTCTCTTTGTTGTCCGGAAGCATGCAAACCTGCTTTGTGACGGAAAGCATTTATGCCGGTATATGGGTTGTTAGCTGGAACAGGTATTTTGTTTTGCCTGGCAACAAAGTGAGCCACATCAGTAACTTGCTGCATATCAAGGCCGGTTTTCAGACCGTATTTAAATTCTGCGGTTGGCAGGACTACGCATAAATCAACATTGCCGGTTCGCTCGCCAGCACCATTGATTGTTCCCTGCACCTGCAGCGCTCCGGCTTTGACAGCCCAAACACTGTTGATAACTGCCAATCCGCTGTCGTTATGCGCGTGAATGCCAAGTTGCATGTCCGGAAATCTTTTTCTAACTTTTTTTATTGCTTGATAAATAAATTCCGGTGTACAGCTTCCTCTGGTGTCGCATAAAGCAAGTACTGTTGCGCCACCTGCTTTAGATGCTTCCAGCGCTTCCATGGCATATTGTGGGTTTTGGCTAAATCCGTCAAACCAGTGTTCGGCGTCAAAGAAAACCTCACGGCCTTCTTTAGTCAGAAATTCTATGCTTTTTTGGATAGTTTCCAAATTTAGCAGCCCTTCAGTTCTTAAGGCCCGTTTGACATTTTGAAGCCATGTTTTGCCTACTATAGTGACAACCTTTGTTTTACTTTTTAAAAGTATATTTAGACCGGCGTCATTTTCAGGCTTAACTCCAATTCTTGCTGTCATGCCAAAAGCTACCAGTTGACTGTGTTGAAGTAGTCCTTTTGCCTCTTGAAAAAATTTAGTGTCAATTTCATTTGCCCCGGGCCAGCCGCCTTCAATATAAGGCATGCCCCATTTATCAAGCCGCCTTGCAATTGCTAGTTTTTTGGCAACAGATAATCTGGCGCGCGGGTCTTGGGCGCCGTCGCGAAGAGTTGTGTCGTAAGCTACTATTCTTAAAGTTTCTGCCATATTTTCTCCTTGCCTCGCCTTCGGCGGGCCATTAAAAAACCCCGCCATTGGCGAGGTCTGAATTTGCGTAGATTTTTAAAAAACTACCGCAAAAAACCTCCCGCCGGAGAGGCAATAATAATTTCTCTAATAATTTGTCCCCTAAACTTTGACATTATTTCTATCCTACCACAGTTTTAAATTTTTGTCAAAAAATTTTCTAAAATATTGTAATACTGCTTGATGCTTTTAATATCTGCCCACTCATTATCTGAATGATGGCCATCTCCAATTATGCCAAAGGTTACGCCATCACAACCAACCCTATTATAATGCCTAAGATCAGATGCTCCAGGTTTACTGACTAACTCTGCATCTTTATTGGTGACTTCTCTTATAGAATTAGATAGTTTTTGGATGTATGGATTTGATTCGTCTGTTGAATGTTCGGGCTCTTTTAAAACTATTTCTAATCCAAAATCATCTCCTAACTTTTCTATATTTGCGATAACCTTATCTTTATCCTCCGGAATATATCTTATATCCAAAAATGCGCTACATGCATCAGGTACCTTATTAGAAGTTTTATTGGGCGTATCTAGCATTGATAAATTTACTGTTGTGCACCAAACTTCCTTATTAGGAATTGGGTAAAGTTTTTCTAATCTGGCTAAAAATTTTTGCATTTTCCAGATTGCATTGTCTCCTAGCCAAGGATATGCACCATGAGCACTAATCCCTTTTGTTTTCACTTTTAACCAAATGATGCCTTTAGATTTGTGATTTATTTTTAAATCAGTATTTTCTCCTGCTATCACAAAATCTGCTCTGATACCCTGCTCTATTTGATATTTAGTTCCTTTAAATCCACCAACCTCCTCATCAGTAACTAATTGTAATCCAAACGGATAGTTAACTTTTTTAGAAAGTTCTTTAAATAAAAGAATCATACAAGCTGCAGCTGTTTTCATATCATAGGATCCTCTGCCGAATAATTTTTTATTTTTTTCAAAAGGTCTATATTGCTTATTTTTTGCAGACACTATATCTAAATGAGCATTAAAAATAATTTTGAATTTTTCAGTAGAAGTATTAAAGAAGAGTAAACTTTTAACTTTTTCTTCCTCAAATTCTTTGAGATCAAAATCTGATAGCTCTTTTTTGCAAATGTTCAAAACTTCATCCAGGGCTTTTTTATTATCAGAAGTTGATGGTTTCTCAATAAGTTTTTTTGCTAGATTTAAAACTTGGTTCATATTATTCTACAACTACCTTCTCTGTTGAATACATTTCAATTTTTCTATCATCTACTTCAAATCCTAATCCCGGCTTAGTAGGTATTTGGATATAGCCTTCCTTGTCCACAGAGAAGCTGTCCTTTACTAAATCATCTTTATAGAAAAAATTAACTGGAGACATATCAGCGGGATAAAGATAATTAGGTAGAGAAGCAGTAGCAATATTAAAAGCCCTTCCTATTCCAGTTTCGAGCATTCCCCCACACCAAACACCGACATTATTTTTCTGACAAATATCATGAATTTTTTTACTTTCTAATAGTCCACCTACTCTGCCAGGTTTTATATTGATAATTTTACAAGCGCCTATGGAAATTGCTCTTCTGGCATCATCTGCATTGTGGATACTTTCATCAAGGCAAATAGGAGTTTTAATTTGTTTTTGCAAAACAGAATGGTCGATTATGTCATCATCTGCTAAAGGTTGCTCCATCATTGTCAAACTATATTCATCAAATTTCTTAAGAATTTCTAAATCTTCTAAGGTATAAGAAGAATTAGCATCAACCATTAAATCTATATCTCCAAATTTTTCCCTTATTGCTTTTACTAAATCTATATCCCACCCTGGTTTTATCTTTATCTTTATTCTTTTAAACCCTTGTCCTAACCTCAGTGTAACTTCTTCTAAAGTCTCCTCTTTAGTTTCTTTAATACCGATACTTTCTCCAACTGCAATTTTATTTTGTGTTCCCCCTAAAATTTCCTTTAAGGATTTATTTTCTGTTAGAGAAGTTATCATCCAAACTGCGGTCTCAAGGCCTGTTTTAGAAAAACTATTTCCTTTGACAGGCTTTAATAAATTCATTAACTCCCCAACATCCTTAATGTCCTTATTTAAAACCAAAGGGGTAATATAATCTTTTAAAACCAGCATACAAATGTCAGTGGTTTCCGGTTTGTAATACGGGAAGGGTAAAGCGGCTGACTCGCCATAGCCAATTACTCCTTGCTCGTCCTCGATTTTGACAATTACAGTAGGTTTTTTGGTAATTGTCCCAAAAGCAGTGGTAAAAGAAGTTACCATAGGGATCTCTACCTTATGGAGAATAATTTTTTTAATTTTCATACTAATACTATCTTCCTTTGCTTTACTAAATCTACTATAGCATTTAGACTACCTTTTTTGTGTTTTCTTACGAAATTTATTGCTCTATCAGCACCGTTTTGTTTTGTTTCTAGAACCCATCTTGGATATGCGAGCATCCATTGCTCCTCCGCATTTAACCCTTCTGATGCTAAATCCAAAATATTTCTTGTGAATTCTTCAATAGTTAAGTCAACAACTTTTCCTTGCAGGCCATCTTTTGCTGCAACTTCCCGTAAATTGCTAAGCTGACTCCATGGAAATTGATTTATATACCTGCTTACCCCTTGTAAATTATTAAGTAATCCCGCTTGAATAGCAGAGGGTGATATAACTACTGATTTTGCAATTTTTTCTCCTGCTCCTAAAATTTCTTGATCAGGAAAATTAGCGCCTGGATCTCTGCCTTCGATATAAAAGTATTCACCAAATTCATCAAAGATATCCTCTACTTTATTAGATTCTTCTTTGCAAGCTTTTAAGAAATCATCTATTGGAAAATTGTTTTGATTTTTTAACTTAAATCTAATTCTAGCTCCAGTAAATTGGGTGTATTGTAAAATTTCCAAGTCAGAGATACTGGGAGTAAGCATCTCTTCTTTTGGATTTTTCTTGTCGATCTCTTTAAACCAATATGAGACCCATTTCTTTTTTGAAAGATATTCTAAAACAGATAAGTTGCCTTTTGGGATTAAAATTTTATCTCCAATATTTTTATAGTCACTAGAGTTGTTATTTCTTGCCAGTACAAAATAAATTTGGGTGTCTTTTCCAAACATCCAGTTGAAATACTGAGCTAAGTTTTTAAACCTGTGAGGAGGAAATTTAGTAGTCATCAGATCACCCTTCACTTTAGAATGACCCATCATCTTATTCCACATATTTAATCTAGCTTCTTTATAGATGGATTTTTTTCCTTCCTCAAAAGGACCATTGGCAAAAAGAGCAATAAAAGCAGCACCTGCAGCAATTATCACGGAGACAGCATCTACTGCTTGATAAACACTTACTCCAGTCGTAGGGCTATTTTGCGCTCGAGCATCAATTCCTGCCGTATGATCCCAACCTCTATGCCAAATATATTTATAGATGCCTTTTGGAGCAACCATTTTTCTGTAGGTTTTCATATCCCTTTTGCACAAAGGATGAATTGACATATTTGTAATGGTTGCTCCTTCAGAGGATAAAGCTTCCTGAGTTGATTTAAGATCAATCCCTACTGCTTTTTGAAGATCTGAAAGTGAGTATTGATAATTTAAAGAGGATTCGAGTAAATTAAACCCATTATCGAGTCCTTGTTCGCCTAAATCATTACTAACAACTCCTAAAATGACTTTTGGTTTATTATCACTAAAATGATAATGTGGCTTTACGTTCCTTTTATCAGCAGCGTTTTTTAATCTTTTAAAAAACTTTTGAGAAACTGGGTGAGATTGAGCAGTAGTTTTACTTGAGACTGGTTTTTCAATCTCTACTCCAAAGGTGGGGTTTGCCATAAGTTTTATGAGTGTAACACAGCAGTAGCACGTTTGTTTTGTTCAGTTAGTTGGGCTTTTAATCCAGCTACTATTGCATCAATTCTAGTTATAGTCTTTAATCTTCTACCGGGATCAGATAGTTGTAGGGCTTTGCGTCTTTCTGAGCTCAAATAATCTAGGTTTGCTTCTAAGCTTGTATCATAGGGTTGATCATAATCTTTGTCAGCAAAATAAGGAGGTAGATCTCCAACTGTACTGATCAAAGGAATCATATGTTCCGGTTTTACTTTAGAACAGCCCTCTCCCCACCCTCTAACTTTAGATATTGTTGCTAGTATTTCATCATCAGACGGAAGTCCGGTTACTTCCATCTTGGCATCTAGGAATTTAACCATACCTTGAGTTGATGCATTCTCAGACACAATTCTTCTGAATACACAGAATTCTCTTTCTGGTTGGCCACCGATAGTTATTGCTATGTCTGCATTTGTTAGAGGGTCTTGCAAATAGTCTATTGGAGGCACAGCTACAGGGTCGCCAAAAACCGGTACATGAATGGCAGCATACATTATTGCTTGTTCTGCTCCTTGTTCTCCACCGTGTTTTCTGCCTCTTTCTTGTAATTTTTCTCTTGTTTTTATAGCCTCTGGATCACCGTTTGCCCTTATTACATGAGCAAAGTACTCAATTGTTAATCTGGTTTGTAAACTATGCTGATTCCATGGAATATCTTCTATGTAGGAAACACCAGAAGCAATGCTTGGAAAAAACTTTTGAACAAATTCTTCCATAACTCTTTTTCTTTCTTCAGTCCTAACAGGTATTAATTCAGGGTTTTTATGAGTTCCATTGATAGCAATAGCAGCTTGATGTGCAAACACAAATTGAACTCTGGGAGTTTTATCAGATAAAGCATATCTATTAACTACCTCTGCATATTGCTCAGATGTTAAAGCAGCCTCTATTCCTTCTTTCTCTATCTCAGCTCTTACATTATTCATTATCTCTTGCCTATCTTTTCTAGGAAGTATTTCTCCTGTTTGTTTTTCTGTACGCCTTACTTCAGCATTAGCAGCAAAGCTTGCCAATTTATTTTTCTTTCTTTGCTCAAAAAGCGTTTGAATTTCTTCTGCGATTATTAAAGCTGGTAGACCATATGAAGCAAATCTGGCTGGTGTGAATTCATCATCAGAACCACCAATACCTACTCTTATAGTAATTTCCTTATTGGGATTTTGAGCTATATCTAAAGCAGCTGCCAAAATATTGAGTGCGTTAGATTGTTGGACTAAACCGATATAATGATCATGTCTAACCATAATTGCAATTAAATTAGGTGCCACCTCTTCCAAATTATAAAACCACTGGTTAATACGCCCATCAGATTCAATTGGGCTTTGACAATACATAGAGACGACTCTTTCTGCTTCAGTAGTAAATGCACCTTTTAAATTTGGATCCATGGGGGAAGATGCATCCCCACCATCAATAAATGTTCGAATTCTTTTACTTGTGTCTGTTTCAAAAGGCTTCAAACATTTCCTTACTAAACGTTGAAAGTGTTCACTTTGAGTTAGGTATTCAGGTATAGGATCATAAATTCCATTTCTTCTTTGATCCGGAGTTGGTGTGTAATATTCAAATTTTTTAGGTTGTGATTCTACAGGCATTAAAAAACCCCGCCTGTGGCGAGGTCATTTCCTTTCTTTTTTTAGATAAAAATTTACCTAAAAAGACCTCCCAGATAGGCACTCAAGACGAGCACCAAAAGGAGGCTAAGTAAAATTTCCGCTCTTTTTAAATCAATTGATTCAACTTTTACCATATTTAATAATTATACCAAAATATTCGGATCTTGTCAAGTTTTAAGCTTTGCTGTTATGATGCAGGAAGGATGGAACGGACATTAATTTTAGATTGTAATAATAAAATCGGGGAAAAAGTTAAAATTTGCGGCTGGGTGCAAGTCAGGCGGGATCACGGCAAAATTTTATTTTTGGATGTTTTGGATAGATCCGGATTAATACAAGTGGTAATACCCATAGGTGTCAAGCTAATCCACCCCCCAGGTGTCCAAGATGTGGTTTGTATTGAGGGCAAAGTTGATAAAAGGCCGCCAAACCTGGTGAATAAAAATATTCCCACAGGGGAAATAGAAATTTCAGCAGAACATATTGAAGTTTTATCTAAAGCAGCAGAGTTACCATTTGATATGGGAGGAAAAGAACTGGATTTGCAGCTGCCTACTCTTTTGGATTTCCGCTCTCTAACTTTACGCCACCCTAAAATAAAGGAAATCTTTAAAGCACAAGCAGCGATTTTGGAAGGGTTTAGAAAAGCAGCTTCTGATTTGGGCTGTACAGAAATTGTAGTCCCGACAATAGTTGCCGGAGCAACAGAGGGTGGGGCAGAAGTTTTTAAAATAGATTATTTTGACCATAAGGCATATTTATCCCAAAGCCCTCAACTTTATAAACAGATGTTAGTTCCTGTATATGAGCGGGTTTTTACCATAGCCAAAGCTTACAGGGCTGAACCTTCTGTAACTACCAGGCACTTGGCAGAAGCAACGCAATTGGATATTGAAATTGGCTTTGTGGAGTTTGAGGATTTATTAGATTTTTTGGAAGAGGTAGCAGTTAAGATGTTGAAGTTTGCAGAGGATTTTGGGGTTGAACAAATTGCATTTGGTAAAATTCCAAGATTAACTTTAAGAAAAGCGCAAGATTTAATTTTAAAAGAATTTGGACGGGATAATCGGAAAGAAAAAGATTTAACTCCGCAAGATGAAGTTGATTTATGCAAATGGGCTTTGGAAAAACACAAAAGCGATTTTGTGACCGTGACCCATTTTCCCACATCGGCTAAACCTTTTTATACCATGCCGGATCCGGCGGAGCCGGAATACTCTTTAAGTTATGATTTGTTATTCCGAGGGGTGGAAATTTTAAGCGGATCTCAAAGAATAAATGACTATGAGCAGTTAGTTAAATCTATTGAAAGCAGGGGGATGGACCCAAAAAATTTCGAGATGTATCTGCAGGCCTTTAAATACGGAATGCCTCCTGAAGGAGGGTTCTCGTTTGGTTTGGAAAGAGTTACGATGCATGTTTTGGGCCTTGCCAATGTGCGGGAGGCCTCCCTTTTCCCCAGAGACATGGAAAGAGTGGATGTGAGGCTTTAATGAAGTATTATTTTTTTTCTGCCGGTTTAATTTTATTGGCTGTAGCGATTGCCGTAGCAGTTCCAATTTTAGTCAATTCAACTGAAAATGCGCTTCTGGGTTTGCAGATTCCTCAAAATAATGCAGAGGTTGCCGGGGTGCAAAAATACTTGAGTCCTCCGGTTTCAACCAATTTGTCTATGCCCCAGTTTTCTGCCCGCGCTGTTTTCATTAAAGATTTAACTACAGATACTATACTTTACCAAAGAGATGCCAATATTCCCTTGCCCATTGCATCCACTACCAAAATTGCCACAGCCCTGGTGGGAGTGGAATATTTTCAACCCAACTCGGTTTTAACTGTTGGAGACGGCGCCAAAATAGAAGGGGCAAAAGTGGGCCTGGTTAGTGGAGAAAGTTTAAGTTTTAGATCTGTACTTTACGGGATGCTTTTAAACTCCGGCAATGATGCCTCTTATACCATTGCGGAAAATTACCCGGGAGGAGTTTTAGGATTTGTATCTGCTATGAATAAAAAAGCCGCGGATCTTAATTTGTCAAATACTCATTTTCAAAACCCGGCCGGCTTTGACAATAAAAATCATTTTTCATCGGCTGCTGATCTGGCCAAAATTTCAGAGGAAGCTTTGAAAAATTACCAGCTGGCCAGAATTTTCGCCACCAAAGAAACTGATGTTTTTTCTTTGGATAAAAAATACAGCCATCATTTAAGTAATTTAAATAAACTTCTCTCACAAGTCACAGGCGTATTGGGAATAAAAACCGGTTATACCAGCCTTGCCAAAGAAAATTTAGTGACATTAGTGGAAAGAGACGGGCATAGGATTTTGATGGTGGTTTTAGGTTCGGATGACCGGTTTGGAGAAACCACGCAATTAATAGATTGGACATATGCTAATTTCCGCTGGTCTGAAATTCCCGGCTGACGGCAGATGCAAATGCTACAAATTGAGGGCCTTCAAAAACATAGATTGGCTGTAAGTATGGAGTGTAACTTTCTGGTAGATAATAGCCCAGATATACGGAAGTAATGGACACTTGGGGTTTGGGCGGTTCAATCATAATCACTCCTTTGCCCTGTTTTAAATCTTCAAAAGATTCCTCTGCTTTTCGTAAAGGATATGTGGCAAAAGTACTGTCATCAATGGAAAAGAAAGTAAAGTTTAGCGCAAGATAGTTTTCTGTGTTATCGGCTGATCCGGAAACTTCGGCATTAACTAAAGATTTGTTAAATTCGGGTGTAAAAATAGTTTTACCGTCTAAATCCTCCGGCCAGATGGAAATTTGCGGACCTGTCACTTTGGCGCGGCCGTTTTTTAACTGATCTTTCAAAACTCCCAAAGAACTTAAGACACTTTTAAAATCCGCCATCAGCTTATCGTCACTATCAAGAGTCTTGGCAGAAGGAGTAGCTTCTTTTTTAAAGAGAAAATTACCGCTGTCCAAGTTGACCTCTAAAGTTTTTTCACCTTCTTTGTATAAATAGTTTATCTCACTCAAAATTTGAGGAGCAGTTTTAATATTGAATTTTTCCGCCAGCTCCTGGCTTTTTTGAGAAGACAAAAATGTGGCATAAGTTTTGGGTAAAAAGAAAACCTTGATTATTTTGTCAAATTTTGGCAATCCTCCTGTAGTTGTATCCAGAGAATAAGTAAAATTAGAGGATGAAACCGGCCTTTGGGGAAAACCAAGCGCAGGCAAGACCCCGAATTTGGTATCAGGTTGTTCTTCAACAATTGGCAAAGTGGAAAGATACCAGTTTTGCCAGATACTATATCCTATAAATCCTGTTATTCCCAGAACCAAAGCTATGGTAGAAAATAAAATAAACTTTTTGGTTAAAATAGCTGTTTGAGTTAATGTCACACATCTATTATACTGCAATCGTATGGAAATAAAGACCAGATTTGCGCCCTCACCTACAGGATCAATGCATATAGGATCGGTTAGGACTGCTTTATACGCTTACTTGATAGCTAAAAAAGCTAAAGGCATTTTTTCTTTGAGAATTGAAGATACGGATCAAGCCCGCTTGGTTGAAGGTTCGGTAGAGGATATTATTGCAACTCTGAAATGGCTGGGACTTGAGTTTGACGGAGAAATAATTTATCAGTCGAAAAGACAAGATATTTATAAAGAGCATGCCAAAAAGTTAGTAGATGGTGGTTTTGCTTATGAAAATATGGGGGCAATTTATTTTAAAACCAAAAAAGAAGGAAAGAGCAAAATTATTGATTTGGTGGGCAATAGGGAAATAGAATTTGAGAACAGTACGCAGGATGATTTTGTAATTTTAAAATCCGGCAGTTATCCGACATATCATTTGGCTCATGTGGTTGATGACCATTTAATGGAGACAAACCCGGTCATAAGGGGTGCGGAGTGGATTTCCTCAATCCCAAAACATGTCCAGCTTTTTGAGGCTTTTGGTTGGGTAATACCGCAGTATGCTCATTTACCAATTATTTTGGGAACTGATAAATCCAAGCTTTCCAAAAGGCACGGGGCCAAGGCAGCTTCGGAATTTCGTCAGGATGGATTTTTAGCTGAAGCCATTTTAAATTACATGGCATTTTTGGGTTGGACCCCTTCTTCGGGAAAAGAAATATTAAGCATTGATGAAATGATTGAAGGATTTGATTTAGGGGATGTTAATTTGGCCAATCCTGTTTTTGATATTACCAAATTGGAATGGATGAACGGAGAATATATTAGAAAATTATCAGATGGGGAACTTTTGAAAAAATTACAGGAATTTTTAGTGGACCATTCAAATAAACAAAAAATAAGTCTTGTTGTGCCTTTAATAAAAGAAAGAATAAAAAAACTTTCA
>DOWS01000018.1:10909-13161 GCA_003519445.1 Candidatus Daviesbacteria bacterium | reverse complement strand
GATGGGCCGAGGTGGCACCATTTAATAAATTCATCAAGCTTTTCTTTTTCTCCTACTGCTTCTATTGAGACTGTTCCATCGGGATCATTTTCGGCCAAGACTTTGATTCCTAGTGTATCTGCTTTTTCTTTGGCAGTTACTCTAAAAAATACTCCCTGGACTTTGCCATAGATAGTAACATTTATATGCCTTATCATTTTAAGAAAATTCCAAAATCATTGGTAAATGGTCGGAGATATCTATATTGGGAACTTTAAAATCTATTACATTTATGCCGGAAGACACAAAAGTATAGTCTGCAAATTTATCATTTCCCGGAAAGAATTTACTTCTTGTAGTAGATATATTATAGTTTTTGATTAAGTTAGACATATTTTTCTCCAATATTTTTATACTTTGGGTATTAATATCCAAATTTAAATCCCCACATAAAACTTTTTCTCCTGTTTGTTTATCTAAAAATCCGTTAATCTTATTGGATTGTGAAATTCTGGAAGGAGAATCTTTTTTACCATCATTTTGCCAGATGCCGTGTAAATTACAAACCGTAAATTTTTTGTTGTCTTTGACAAAAGATAAATACTGGGCATTTCTCGGAATAGTGTTTAGATCTTTTGGATTGAAAGTACCGCTTTTTTTAAAAACAAAAAAATCCCCGCTTGAGGTAACTTTCAAATTTTTATTAATAAATATGGCCAGACCCCAGAAAAGATTAAAATCAATGAAATTTGGTTGAAAAGAACCTGTTATATAATTTTCAACGCAGGATGCAAAATATCTGTGATGATTGGGCAGGATCTTAGAAATGTCGTTATAAATATTTAATCTGAATCCTGCAGATTCATTAATATTTGAATCTGTATCAAACACTTCCTGAAAACAAAAAATATCAGTATCTTTTGAGTTATTTCTAATAAAATTTATAAGAGATTTAAATTTTTTCCCACCCCAAATATTTAAAGAGATTAGTTTCATGGTATTATGGAATTATAGAATAACAGATGGTAGAATTACCAGTGTTGCGGGGATTAGGTCATCGGTAGACCGCTCGGATGGGGTCCGAGAAGTAGAGAGTTCAATTCTCTCATCCCCGACCATGTATTTATGTATCCATACATCAATACAAGGTGATAATTTGGAGTCTTGCAAAGTTTGAAAGAGTTTGAAATAATTAATTTATGGCCACCAATAATAATGACGCTAAAAAAGCAGCTATTTTAACTGCTATGGCACAAATCCAAAAACAATATGGTACAGGAGCCATTATGCGTTTGGGTGAACGGGCAGAAAAACTGACTACGGAAATTATATCCACCGGATCTTTGGCTTTGGATTTAGCTCTTGGTGTTGGAGGTTTGCCTAAAGGTAGGGTAATTGAAATTTATGGCCCGGAAGCCGGCGGAAAAACTACGCTTTGTCTGCATGTGATTTCGGAGGCTCAAAAAAAAGGCGGGGTGGCAGCGTTTATTGATGCCGAACACGCTTTGGATCCACAGCGCGCCCAAAAAATCGGAGTGAACCTGGATGACCTTTTGATTTCCCAGCCTGATACCGGTGAACAAGCTTTGGAGATTGCTGAAGCCTTGATCCGCTCGGGAGGTATTGATGTGGTGGTGATAGATTCGGTGGCAGCTCTTACCCCCCGCGCGGAAATTGAAGGAGAAATGGGAGATGCGGTGATGGGTATGCAAGCTCGCTTAATGTCGCAAGCGCTACGCAAGTTAACAGCTGCTATTGCTAATACCAAAACTATGGTGATTTTTACCAATCAGCTTAGACAAAAAATCGGAGTAATGTTTGGTAATCCCGAAACTACTACAGGGGGTATGGCTTTAAAATTTTACGCCTCTATCCGTCTGGATGTTAGAAAAATTGAAAATATAAAAGAAGGCGATATGGTAGTGGGGTCGCGTCACCGCGTTAAAGTGGTTAAGAATAAAGTGGCTCCCCCATTCCGCATTGCCGAATTTGATATGAATGATCAGGGTATTTCCAAATCAGGAGAATTGCTGGATGTGGGGATAGAATTGGGGATTTTGCAAAAATCAGGCGCCTTTATCAAACGGGATGAGGTCATTTTAGGCCAGGGTAGGCAGGCGGCTATTTTATACCTGCGGGAAAATCCCAAAGAAGCTTTAGGATTGGAGAAAGAAGTCAGAGATGCCTGGGGAAAAGAAAAAGAAGGCAAAGAACACATGGTAGTTGGAGAAGAAGATGTTGCTGCTGCAGAAAGTTTATAGACTATTTTCTTT
>DOWS01000018.1:0-10660 GCA_003519445.1 Candidatus Daviesbacteria bacterium | reverse complement strand
TGGGTGGAATCCAGAAGAAGAAAGTTCGGCTTGCGAAGAATAAAACAAGAATTGGTGCAGAAAGGGATAGACAGGGAAATAGTAGAAAGTATTATGTATCAAGTATTAAGCATAAAGAGTGAAGAAGAAGTTGCCAAAGAAGCATTAGAAAAGAAAGCAAGAGCTTGGAAAAGCTTGGAACCTTTGGAATTTAGAAAAAAAGCGTACGGGTATTTACAGAGAAAAGGCTTTGAATTTGAAATAGTAAAAAAGGCAGTTGATAATTTTTTAAAAAAAGGGTAATATATAAAAAGAAGACTAAAAATAGGGATATTTATGGAGAAAAGTTTTCATCAAGTTAATATCCTCTAAGGCCCGCAATAAATTGCGGCAATTTTTTAGTCTTCATAAATTATGCAAAGATCTTTTGGGCCCCCTCGACAAAGCTCGGGGCAAGCTAATCTAAACGAAAACGAACTTGCTAAAAGAGAAGGGATTTTGGAAGAGCGGGAGCGACAACTTAGCGAAAAACAAAAATTAATAGACGATAAGCTGGACGGCTTGGAAAAGCTGCGCAAGGATTTAGTGGAAAAATTGGAAAAATCTGCCAAAATGCCGGCTGATGAGGCAAGGAAAGTTCTTCTGGAGCAGGTTGAAAAAGATTTGGCCGGTGAAATTTCCAAAAAAATCAAAGAGGCGGAGGATGAAATAAAACTGCAAGCAGATGAAAAAGCCAAAGATATTCTGGCAGAAGCCATGCTGCATGGAGTGACTGATTATATTTCCGAATTTACCACCTCCCGGGTTAAACTTGCTGATGACGAGATGAAAGGTAGGATTATTGGTAAAGAAGGAAGGAATGTCAGGACTTTTGAGCAGGCAACAGGGGTAGATGTGGTCATGGATGATGAAATTCCCGACAGTTTAATTTTATCCTCTTTTGATCCAATCCGCCGGGAGATTGCCAAAGTATCGCTTGAGAGATTAATTGCCGATGGTAGGATTCAGCCGCAACGGATTGAAGAAATTGTAGCCAAGACCAAACAAGATTTAGAAAAAATTATGTGTCAGGCAGGAGAGAAACTTTGCGCAGACTGTGGCGTTTATAATTTACCAAAAGATTTAATTTGTCTTTTGGGAAGATTTAAATACCGTTATTCATTTGGACAGAATTTAATTCAACATACCCTGGAAGAAACCCAAATTGGTATAGAGTTGGCAAAAATGATTGGAGCGGATGTTAATATTGTGCGGTTGGGTTGTTTACTTCATGATGCCGGGAAAATTATTACCGAGGGGGACGAAGGAACGCATGTTGAAAAAGGAGTGCAGCTGGCCCGGAAATTTAATATGCCGGATGGTGTAGTAAACTGCATTGCCGAACATCACGAGGATAAACCTTTTTCCGCGGTTGAATCAATAATTGTTTATATTGCCGATGCCATATCAGGGGCAAGACCCGGAGCAAGGCATGAAAATGTGGGAGATTATATAAAGAGGTTAGGTGATATAGAAGCCATTGCCCTTTCCTCCGAGGGAGTGGAAAAAGCCTATGCTTTGCAGGCGGGAAGAGAAGTAAGAGTTATTGTTATGCCGGAGAGAGTAACAGATGATGAATTGCCCAAACTGGTTCATGATATTGCCGAGAGAATCTCAAAAGAAGTAATGGTGCCGGGAGCAGTTAAAGTTACTGCTATCCGTGAAACCCGTGTTTCCGAAACCATCATGACTACTCCAAGTTAATTTAGGTCTTTACAAAGCTATAAACATTTGCTATAAACTTAATATGACGAAAAATGAACTGATAGAAAAAGTAGCTAAAAAGGCCAGTTTAACCAAGAGGGCATCCGCGGATGCAGTGAACTCTACCTTTAATTTAATAAGAGATGGGTTAGTAAGAGGCGAGAAAATGGTCATTACCGGTTTCGGCACTTTCTTAATTAGATCAAGAGCTGCCCGCCGTGGACGCAATCCTCAAACAGGAGAGACAATTCAAATTCCCAATAAAAAAACCCCGGGTTTTACAGCCGGCAAAACCCTCAAGAGATTAATAAAATAAAATTCATAATCTTATTACCCAATCCTTAAATTTATTGCTAAATTCATAATTAGGTGATGGTTTTAATGATTCATCAAGAAATCCACCAATGCTTCTTGCAGCAAGAATAACCCTTATTTTTTCCAAATTATAATTGTTTTTAAGTAAAATCGATAATATCTTTTCGGCTAATTTTGGATTTTCGAGAACACTAAATACTCTTTGAATAAAATATCCGATGTCATAATACTCAACGCCGCTATCCATTGCATGTTCTCCGTCAATAAGTCCAAGTTGGCCACTTGGAAGTTTGATTAGATGCCAGGGGGTAAAATCTCCATGGCGCGGCCTTTTTTGAAGGCCTGACATGCCTTGTTCAATAATTGCGAGCAAATTTTTAACTCTGTATTTTTCTACAATATTTCCTGGAATACCTTTATACCAAGATATTGTTTTGTCGAAAAAATATTTTCTGTAATCTAAATTTTCTTCTTCTTTTAAATTAGCAATATCTAATTTTTGAATTAGTTCTGAAAATTGAATAACAGATGAAATATTATCCAGAAGAAGTTTTGGGATTCGTATTTTCCCAGGTTTTCTAACAAGCAATCCCCCCTCAAGGTTATCAGTTATTAAATAGAAAAGATTATTATATAGCCCACATTCCTTATTTTGAGGAACCCAAAAATCCGAGCTTTTTCTTGATACTAATTTATTAAATTGTTTATTCCAAGCATATTCATTTTCTGTAATGGCGCTTATTCCTTTGGTAGTAGCCAGTTTAAGGAACAATAATTTATTATCCTTTTCTAATATGCCAAGAATATGTCTTCCGCCCGACCAAAGTTTTCTTACAAAGTACTTTCTTTTAAAAAAAGACTCTGCTTTGGATAAATCTAATTTTTCACCTAAACGGTAATCCAATAGCTTATCATTTACCATAATTTGGAAGGCTTTGAGATCTCCTTGCATATAGATTGATTATAACAAAGGTTTCAGTATATGATTGTATGGATACATGAGTAAACCAAGAACAGATAAAAATATTCAAATTCCGGATCACATCTTAAGACAACTACTGACTTTATCCGAAGTAAGAATGTTAAAGAACCGTTTTCAGATCGTTAACCTTCTGGAAGACGGGTTATCTGTTAGAGATATTGCAAGACAGGTTAAGGTAGGGACAGATACGGTAGTAAGGATAGCCAGAATGATTGAAAAGAGTAGCCGTCCAACCAGGAAAATTATTACTAATACCCCGTGGATTTTTGGTAAAAGTGCTTAATTTTTTAAAACGGGTTTTTGGTCAGATTTGTCAGGAAAAACAGATGGACAAGAAATGATGGAATGTGCATACCTGTTAAGAACGGAAACAGCAGGATAAATCCTGCAACCATAATGCTTAATAAAAGCAAAACCATTCCTTTTCTTTTATTATCAAATCTTGATCCCAGTTGATGTCCCAAGGCTAGTGTTAAAAAAGGTACGGAAGGGGAATAGTGATACAAAAACATGATCCGGGGGGAAATTGCCCAGGGCAGCCAGAAAACTAAAAATCCCATTAAAATCAAAAATAAATTAAAAGATCTTTTCTTAACTGCTTCCCACCCTGTCAGAATTAGAGCAATTATGCCAAACCAAAAAACAGGAGGATTGCCAGAGGCAAAGATATTAGCAATTTTATCTTTTTGGTAATCTACAAAATACCAGACAGGATATAAATTTAGCGGCCAACTCCACCAGGGAGATGCATAATCATGAGCGGCCTTAAGCCCTGTATGATACCACCACATTTGTTGTTGCAGCTTAATAAATTGATCTAAGGCGTGTCCATGTAAAAAGAAAGGTATGTAACTGGTAAGATAAACTAAGGGTGGGATTATAATAAACAATGTTAATTTTCGGTATTGTTGTTTAAAAAGTAGATATGGGATGAATAAAAAAAGCAGTCCGTAAATTGCAGCCCACTTACTGGATATGGCAAGACCGAAAAGAATGGCAGAAAAAATAACCCTTTTGTTTAATAAAGTTAATAAACTTAAAAGGAAAAAAGTGACATGATATATATCATTCATTCCTATTCGCGATTGGACAAAATTTAGGCCGTCAATGGAAAATATAAAAGTTGCTATAAGAGCTGAAGAATTGTTTTTAAGTAAAATTAGACCCAATTTGTAAACTACAAAAACAGATAGTATTCCTAAAAGTGCCGCAGGTAATCTCCACGCCCAGGCATCTTGCGAGCGGGTGATAAACATCGAAGCAGTCATTATTTCCTTTGCCAGAGGAGGATGAGTCCATTCATATGCTACCCCTTCAGGAGCTTTAGTCCACCATTCCCAAGCTTCTTTACTCCCTTTGAGATATTCCGTGGCAGTAAAGCCGTGATAGACCTCATCAAATATATATTTATTTGGATAATCCAGGCGGTATAAGCGCAAGAAAGCAGTTAGCAACAAAATTAATAGCAGTATATATTTAGGATTTTTAAGTAACAGGATTTTTTCTAACATATCTAAGATAATAAATAAATAATAGTATAAATCCAAAGAAAGATATAAATGCAAAATTACTAAAGTTACTAAACAGGGTGTTTACCGGTAAGTTTGTTATTTTAGCGCCATTATTATAATAGGCATAAGGAATATACAGATTTATTAAAAAAATCAAAGAGAAGAATATATAAAAGCCCATGATGATCCTAGATTTTAGAAGTATAGCAGATAGAAGTAAGAATGGGAAAAAGTAAGCAATATATCTTTCATGCATTCTGGTAAGCAGCATAAAAAATGAAAGCATTGATATTGAAATTGTGAAATATAAAATATCCCCCCTTGCCTTTTTGAATACAAGAATTACCAGCAAAAATATTGCTAATAATATAAAACTTAAATATAAGATAGGAATATTTAGGAATAAGTCTGCATCTGACTTCCAGTTGCCAAAAATACCCCAGAAATTAAAAGCGTTACATGTAGTACAACTGAATAAATTTACTGAGCCTGTATTCACAGAGTATATTCCGTAAAAAGGGTTATTTGGGAAAAAAGGTAAGAACACTATAACCGTGGTTATTATAAATGCTAAAAAAGAATATAGCCATTGAATTGGTTTTAGGTTTCTTAAAAAAAAGAAAAACAAAAACGGCGCTAATTCTAGCGCTTGAGGTTTAATAATCCAGGCAAGAGAGAAAAATATTGAACAAATAATTGAGTTTTTTTTAATAAGACAATAATAAATACTTAACACTAAGAATAAAATTGCCACGCTGTCATATTGGCCCCAGATTGCAGAATTAAAGGTAAGACCGGGATTAAAAATATACAAAGCAGCAGCTATATTCCCTGCCTTGGCATTTAACTTTTCTTTAATTATTTTGTATATCAAAAATCCTGTTGCTAAATCAGAAACATTGGCCGCAAGCTTCAGGAACAGGTCAATATTATCTGGAGAAATTATACCGATTAACCAAAAGAAATACAGTATTCCAAGAGGATTATTGGTAAATACTTGAGAGGAATAGAAATGAGCCGGACCAAGAGTTGCTAATCTATCGGTCCAAAACCTGAAAGCATTTTGGTCAGCTTCAAAAGCTGGAAAAAAAGACGAGATAAGCCTTATAATTACTCCAAGGATTAATATCCAAAAAATAATGCCAATTTTTTTGTTAGCCATTACACTTTTAGTATACTCGATTTCCAATCGGGGTGAAGGGGCACAGTGGAATCATTTTGTATATCTTGCCGATGCTTTTTTGCGCGGCCATTTATATATTCCGAATATCCTAACGGAATTAGCATCTTGGAATGGTCATTATTTTGTAGTTTATCCGCCGATGCCGGCAATTTTATTAATGCCTTTTGTTGCCATATTTGGGACTAGCTTTTATCAGCCGGTATTGTCAATAGTGCTGGGAGCAGTTAATGTTTTGTTAGCCTATACTGTCCTTCTGAAATTATTCAAAAGCAGTACGATTTCTTTATGGATTAGTTTGTTATATGCTTTTGGGACGATTCAGTGGTATCATGCCGAGGTTGGTTCTTCATGGTATGTTGCACACATTGTTGCTTTATTTTTCTTATGGCTTGCTCTTTTGGAAATAGTCACCAAACAAAGACTTTTCCTAATAGGGTTATTTATCGGAGCTGCTTATCTGGCTCGTTTGCCTACCATTTTATCAGTAGTCTTTGTTTTTATTTATTTGCGCCAAACTTTAAATATCAAAAATATTTTTTTGTTTTTATTAGGACTTAGCCCGGGGATTTTATTTAACGGGTTTTATAATTATTTGCGTTTCGGAACTATCTTTGATGTAGGGTATAGTTTGCTGCCAATTTTTAACGAACCCTGGTACAAGTATGGCTTGTTTAGTATTCGTTATTTGCCACTTCATCTAAAAGAAGTTTTTACTTCATTACCAGCTTTCTCCAAAAACCCTCCATTTATAATTCCCTCCATATATATCATGGCAATTTGGTTTACAACGCCCGCGTTTTTATTAATCATCAAAGCTAAATTTAAAACAAAATTAGCGCTGGCCTCTTTAATTGCTGTAATAATTATTGCCCTGCCGGGGTTGCTGCACGGAAACAACGGGTCAACTCAGTTCGGGTATAGATTTGCCTTGGATTTCATGCCTTTTTTATTACTTTTAATGGCAAGTGGAATAATAAACCGATTTAACTGGCAGGTAAAATTACTGATTATTTTAAGCGTTTTAGTAAATCTTTGGGGGGTAATCATGATTAGTTTTTTAAATAAATGGGTAATATAATGGTTTTTTTGATTTATTTTTTCAGCTCAATTATTGCAACCTTTCCCTTAGTTAATTTTTTGGGCAAATATCTTATCGGCAGGGGCGGGTTAGATGGTTTTGCATATATGTGGAATCATTTTTCTTTTTGGTATCAAATTATCAATCTACAGCAACCCTTTTTTAGTAAGCTTATTTTTTACCCGATTGGCGCAAATCTTTTCTTTCATGATTACTCACCGTTTATTTCTCTGATTGGTTTACCATTTTTACAACATCCGGTTTTATATCTTAACTTAATTGTTATTTTCGGGCTGACATTTTCAGCATGCACCGCTTTTTATTTGGCAAAATATATAACAAAAAGTACTCCTGCTTCTTTGTTAAGTGGTTTCATTTACGGGTTTAGCCCAACAGCAGGTTCTTTTATTTTGTCCCAACATTATTATTATTTAATCGCGTCAATTTTCCTGCCGCTTGGGGTATTATTCTTACTGAAATTTATTAATGGGTTCAAGAAATCTCTGGTAATTTTTTTTATGGTTTGTTGGATATTGTTTTTTGTAAATTACTATTTCTTTTTTCTCCTTATTTTACTTTCAACAATATTGTTAATCAGCTTGATCTTATCCGATTATGAAGTAAGAAAAAAACTGTTTAATAAATCTATTAGATCTCATTATTTAAAATCTTTTTTATCCTTTTTTCTTATCCCGGGCCTGGTAGTTTTAGGAATAATAATAACCTCTAAAGATTACCAGAGTTTTAATGGAAGCAGTAGTAACTATGGGCAGATTTGTAAAGCTGATTTGGTAGGATTGATTAGTCCTCCTTCTGAAAAAACTTATTCTTTTTTTAATTTTAAAACAAACGGTGACACACCTTTTTATTATTTGGGAATAATATTTGTTGCTACTGTATTTTTATGCTTCAGTTTCTATAGAAAAGAGAAGTATGTTATTTCTTTGGTAATCACGCTGTTCGTTATCTTACTATTTACATTGGGACTTAGTATCAACTTTCAAACTCCTTTCTATTGGTTATCCAAACTTCCATTTATTGGGTTGATTGATTGTCCGGTGAGGTTTGTCGCCGGAGTGCATTTATTAATTGCTTTGCTTGCAGCTATTTTTATTAGCCTGATTTTCAAACGCAACAGGTTTATTGCTATCATGTGCGTGTTTTTATTCGCTGTCAGCATGTTTAGTGATTACAGGTTTTCTTCCTTTCCCTTTATCAATGTTCACATACCGCAGATATATAGTTACATTGCCGGGCAACAGGATAATAAGACGGTTCTGGAGTTGCCATCTGGTTTAACAGAAAGCAAAGGAAGTTTTGGATATGATGGGGTGATTGAAGGGTTGCATGCGCAAGAAATGTTTTGGCAAACTATCTATAAAAAGCCTAGGGTAGGAGGTTATATCTCGCGTATTCCCAAATCAACTTATGATTATTTTAGGAATAAACTAATCATTTCGGATTTATTTACATTAACAAGTAGAGACGGGTCATGGTCGGATAAAAACTTTACAACACAAGAAAAAAATCAATTTATTAATGATTTAAATTTGGGATTCATTGTCGTTGCGCCAGTTCCACGCCAACAGGAATTTATTCAAGCTACAGAGCAAATCTTGTCAGGGTTGACCTACCGCAAGTTAGTATTTGAAGACTATGTTCTCTATCAGATTGAATAATGATTTATTGGTATACATATGATGAAATTATTGGTTATATTAGGCTCAACTGCAACCGGGAAAACCGATCTGGGTTTAATGTTGGCCGGAAAATTTAACGGTGAGTTAGTTTCCGCTGATTCAAGGCAAATTTATAAAGGTTTAGATATTGGAACAGGAAAGTACCTAAGTCAAAAGTCAAAAGTCAAAAAGCAAAAGTATTGCTGGGAAGTTGATGGAATCAGAATATGGATGTATGATATGGCAGACCCAAGAAGGCAATACACTGTGGCAGATTATGTAAAAGATGCGGATAGGATCATTTCAGATATTGCAAAAAGAGGAAAGCTGCCAATTTTAGTAGGAGGGACAGGATTATATTTAAAGGCGCTTCTTGGAGGGTTACCAAATCTTGAAATTCCCATAGATAAAAAATTAAGAAAAAAATTAGAAAAACTTTCTCTTAACAAATTGCAGGAAAAATTACAGGAACTCTCCCACGGTAGGTGGCAATCTTTAAATGAGTCTGATAAGCAAAATCCAAGAAGGTTAATCCGTCATATCGAACTAACAACTATGTATGGATATATGAATACAAGAAAACAACATATTGGTTTAGCCAGAAAGTTTAATGTGTTAAAAATTGGTCTTAGCGCTTCCAGGGAGATTTTATACAAACGGGCTGATGAGCGGGTTTTAGCGAGAATAAAACAGGGCATGATAGATGAAGCAAAGATCTTAAGTTTGAAACGGATGAGAGATTTGGGATTGGAGTATGGAGTAATAGCAGATTATTTGGAGGGCCTGCCTGTCGGCAGGCAGGGAAAAATCAAAAAAGAAAATTTAACTTCAGTTTTACAGGGTAAAATTCACGGATATATTAGACGCCAATTGACCTGGTTTAAGAAAGACTTGCCTGCCGGCAGGCAGGAAAGAAATGTGGAGTGGTTTGATATTACTACCAAAGAATTTCCCGGTAATGTGGAAAAATTGGCAAATGCATGGTATTATCATACTGATGATTCAAAAAATTGACATTTCGCATAGAACAGTTATTTTTATAGTTTCATTGATACTTTCTCTCTGGATGATTTATTTAATCAGGGATCTTTTGGTAATTCTTTTTGTGGCTGTGATTTTAATGTCAGCCCTTTCCCCTCTGGTTGGATTTTTTGTTAAGTTAAAGTTCCCTAAGGCATTGGGTATTGCTATTACCTATATTGTGATAATAGGTTTGCTTACAGTTTTAGTTGCCTCTATTCTACAACCCTTAATTGAAGAAAGCACTAAGCTGATTGTTACTCTGCCTTCTGTTGCGGGACAGATATTTAGTATTACTAATATTGATAAATCGGTTTTTCAATCGGGGCTGACAAATCTTTCAAAAAATGTCTTTTCTATTACCTTGGCTGTTTTTGATAATCTAATAACTATTATTTTTTTGCTGGTTTTGACTTTTTATCTTTTGCTGGAACGGGAAAAACTTGAAACCCGCATAGCCTCTTTATTTGTAGGAAAGGAAGAAAGAATAAAGAAATCTATTGTAGCAATTGAGGAAAAATTAGGGTCTTGGCTCCGAGGGCAGCTTTTTTTAAGCGTGATTGTTGGGTTGCTTTCATATATTGGACTTTTGATTTTGAATATTCCTTATGCTTTGCCACTGGCTCTTATTGCCGGAGTTCTGGAAGTGGTGCCGGTGATCGGGCCAATCATCTCGGCCATTCCCGCCATCATTATAGCGGCAACAATTTCTCCAATTTTAGCTTTGGGTGTGGCAGCCATGTTTTTTGTCATACAACAGCTGGAAAATCACTTGATAGTGCCACAGGTTATGAAAAGAGCAGTGGGTTTAAATCCTTTGATGGTAATTTTGGCCATAGCCATAGGATCAAGGCTTTTAGGTTTTGCAGGAGCACTGCTGGCAGTGCCTTTGGCGGTTGTAGTACAAATCATAGTAACTGAAATTATTGAAGAGAGAAAAGTTTAGTGCCTAGGAAGCTAGTAAGCCAGATTCTGTTTTAGATGATAATTTATCTATGCTCCTGACTTCGATCATATGGCGAGCAGCCTGATCGGTTCTAGGATTGCAGCGGGGAGGATTGCCACGTTTCATCCGAGCTTTACCCCGGTTCGTCACTGTTGCTCTATACTCTCGGTTACCCGGTCTCGCCTTACGGCGGACACCCTGCTCTTTGCTGTCTGGACTTTCCT
>DOWS01000054.1:30762-34755 GCA_003519445.1 Candidatus Daviesbacteria bacterium | reverse complement strand
ATGTTCTTTTAGCCACTGGGAAATTTGTGCAACTGAATATTTATCATTATGCGCTCGTCTGGTAAATTTGACTGCCTCTTTTCTCTTGAATTCCACGCGCCGATTGTTATACTCCAAAAACAACACCGCGCTAAAAAGAGAGGTTCTCTTGTTGCCATCCAGAAAAGGGTGATTGTTGATAATGGAATGAAATATGGCAGCGGCTTTGTCAAAAATTGTTTTATAGGCATCGCGGAAACCAACAGACATTTGAGGTCTGCCCACTGCCAGTTGCAAGAGATATAGATCCTTCACCCCATGCAGCCCACCAAACTGTGCAACCATCTTTTCATTGACAGCAATTACTTCCGCCTCTGATAAATATAAAACTACACTCTTGATAGATCTTGCCATACTCCGGCATATTTTTTGGAAAGTTTATTGATGAGCTTGACTACTGCGGGATCAATTTCGTTTGGTTTTTTGCCTGTTCTTTCAGTTATTAAAATAAGACCTTCTTCGATTTTTCTCCACTCCACTTTTGACCCATCCCTGATGCTTAACTGATGGGCATAAACTTTGGGCACTGTCACTGCCAGGGAATTGCCGTTTTTAAATACTTTTCGCATATTTTAAATTGTACTGACAATGTACTGACATGTCAAATTTTTTCAAGGGGTTTTTTATCTACATATGAAGTAGAAACATAGCCTTCTGTTCCTTCCGACAACCTCACCCTGTACCATCCGGCCAGCTCCTCCAAAAGAATAAGGGTCTCTCCGGGCTTAACCTGGGCAATTTCTTTTCCGGAAAGAGCGGGTTTATCCCGGACTCTTAAAAATCCTGTGGGCGTATCTTTAACCATCACTTCCGGCGTTTGGGTAATAGGAGAAGTTTGAACTGCTGTTAAATCCACCTCTGACAAAGCCAAGTCTGCCGATACAATCAGTTTATAGCCTTCCGACAGATTTATCCTGATGCTTCTTTTCAAATAACCCGGCCGCGATAGCGCCACCATGTAATCTCCGCTTCCCAGCTTCAAAGATACAGGGGTCACACCATAAGGCTTGCCATCCACTTCAACTTGCGCTCCATCAGGAGAAGAAATAACTGTTACGCCTGAACCTTTTTCCAAAGTTAAAGTTTCTCCGGCTGATGAGGAAAAATCTTTGGCCAGATCGCGGCTTAAAACAGTAACTGTTCCTGCTGTTAACTTAACCCTGCCCTGCCAACTCAAATCTGCTTTTTCTATTTTTATTGCATATTCTTTCGGGATTAAATTCTTATCTTCATATGGAGTTTTTCCTGCTTCAACTTTGTCAAGGTAAACTGTTGCTCCCGAGGGCATGGATAAAATATTAATCCCGCTTACTTTTTTTGCGCCTAAAAAAGATTGCAGTCCAAAATCAGCAAAACGGACAAGCAGAATAAAAATACTGACCAAAACCAGTATCAAGACAATAGTTTTCTTCATTAGGTTATTATACTCTATTTATTTTTGACTTTTGAGCCTTTTTGTGCTAAGATACGCTTCATTTTGAAAAAACACTTTAAATGGGCCGGGGTATTAATGATTGTCATATTTTTATCCGGATATTACCCTGTAATAGCTTTTCCGCCTGCAAGACACAGCAGGGCTTTGGCAGAGGGTTTTGAGCAAAAACAGGAGATTACAGCCCAATCTTTTCCCCTGCCTTTGAGTTTACCCCACCAGGGTTATTTATCCACCAAATTTTCCAAATGGCATCCGGGCATAGATATTGCAGTTAGTTTAGGCACGGATATCCACCCCATTACCTCAGGCACAGTTGAAGCAGTAAATCATGGTTTTTGGGGGCTTGGCAATACTGTGACAGTTACCCATCCCAATGGTTTTAAATCAACTTACGGGCACATGGGGAAAATTTTAGTGAAAGCGGGACAAGAGGTTACCTCGGAGAATGTGTTGGGAAAAGTAGGTGTCAGTGGTTTTACTTCCGGCCCTCATACGCATTTGGAAATCCAAAAGGATGGAAAATTCGTTAGTCCTCAGGATTTACTGCCGGAAATTCCTCTCTTAAGAGATAATTTCACCTTCAACCGTAGTGATGCTGGCGGCTCTTGAGCCAAATTGTTCTCTTTCTTTATTAATCAACCGCTCCAGCAAATTTTTAATTTCCATCGGGTAATCAACAAAACGAAGCACAATTTCTCCTTTGTTTGCTCCTGCGGTATTAACAATAATTGAACCATGATGCAGCAGCAACCGGTCCATAACTCCCTGCATAACTTCCAAATGAGTAATTTTGTCATACAGGGCGGCTGTTAGTTTCACGGAAAAAAGCCCCTGCTTGATAATAACGCGTTTAGTAGTTAGTAAATACCTGTTGGCATGATAAATATGCATGGTGCGGAAAATAGTTGAGAGGAGCAATGCAGATAAAGCCAGTATAACAGCCCACATCTTACTAAAACCCAACAACCAGCCGACACCTAAACCAAATCCGAAAAAAATCATTCCCGGGAAAAGCAAATAGATAATAAATTTGGAGCGGATGAAAGCCTTGGATAAACCGGTCACTAAAATAAGCTCTTCATCCTCGGATAAATATGGGGTAAAAGCCTTTTTTTGCTTGGGAGTTGGAGATTCCCGATAATGAAATTTAGCCATTAACCATATTGTAGCAGATTTTAATATTCAGGCATTCCGCCGCCCGGAGGCGGAGGTGGGGTTGGTTCAGGTTTGTCAGAAACCAGCACATTGGTAGTCATAATCATGATAGCTACTGATGCGGCATTTTGTAAAGCAGTTCTGGTCACCTTAACCGGATCAATAATCCCTGCTTTAACCAAATCTGTTAAACCCCCACCCATCACATCTATACCCATATTGCCGGTTGATTCCATTACTTTTGATAATGCCACACCCTCATCAATACCCGCATTTTTCACTAAATGCCTGAATGGTTGCTGTAAAGCTTTTCTCACAATTTCAACTCCAACTTTTTCTTCGTCTGCCAACGCCACAACCCCATCCAATGCTTTTACAACCCTAAGCAAAGCCACTTCCCCGCCTGCCACAATACCCTCTTCAATAGCAGCTTTTGTGGCAGCCACTGCGTCTATAACCCTTTCTTTTTTCTCTTTTAGCTCAATTTCAGTAGCTGCGCCAACATTAATAACTGCCACTCCACCTGTTAGCTTAGCCAACCGTTCCTGCAGTTTTTCTTTGTCAAATTCACTGTCGGATGAGGCCAATTCTCTTCTTATTTGCGAAATTCTGGCTTCGATTTTTGCCTTTGCCCCTTTGCCGTCAACTATCAGGGTATTTTCTTTATCAGATGTAACTCTGCCTGCTTTTCCCAGATCTGTAATCTCCACTGACTCAAATTTTTTGCCTGTATCTTCGGAAACTACTGTTCCGCCTGTTAAAATTGCAATATCCTCCAAACTTTCCTTTCTCCTGTCGCCAAAACCCGGAGCTTTAACTGCCAAAACATTAAAAGTGCCCCGCAATTTATTAACAACCAAAAGCGCTAAAGCTTCACCTTCAACCTCATCTGCAATAATCACCAAGTTTTTACTAACCTGCACGAATTTTTCCAAAAACGGCACCAAGTCAGAGGCGGAAGAAATCTTTTTATCAGTGATTAAAATATGGACATCTTCAATGGAAGCTTCCATTTTGTCAGTGTCAGTCACAAAATAAGGGGACACAAAACCCTTGTCAAATTCCATGCCTTCTTTATAATCAACAGCCATTTCCATGGTTTTGCCGTCTTCCACAGTCACAACTCCATCTTTACCTACTTTTTGCAAGGCCTCGGCAATAAGTCTCCCGATTTCCTTGTCTGCCGCAGAAATAGTAGCCACCTGTTGGATTTCTTCCTGGGTGGTTAATTTTTTGCTCATTTTTTTAAGTTCTTCAACCAAGGCTAAAACAGCTTTTTCAATGCCATGCTTTAAAATCATCGGATTGGAGCCGGCTTGGATATTTTTTAAGCCTTCGGAAACAATGGCCTGGGCTAAAATAGT
>DOWS01000054.1:29893-30571 GCA_003519445.1 Candidatus Daviesbacteria bacterium | reverse complement strand
TTTTTATCCAAAGCCACATTCCGTCCTTTAGGCCCCAAAGTGCTCGCCACCGCTTCAGTGAGGACATTAACCCCCTTAAGTAGTTTTTCCCTTGCATCCGAATCAAATTTTAATATTTTACTCATATTTTTACTCCAAAATTGCCATTAAATCATCAAATTTCACTAATTTATATTCCACACCTGAAACTTTAATTTCATCCCCACCCCATTTTTTATAAACCACTTTATCTCCAACTTTAACCGGACATTTAACTACTTTTCCATTTTCCATAACCATTTCATCCCCACAAGAGACCACACTACCTTGGGCTGGTTTTTCCTGGGCGCTTTCCGGCAAAATTATTCCGGATGAAGTAGTAGTTTCCGCGTCAGAGGGTTCCACCAGCACATAACCCATTAAAGGGGTAACAGATAATTTAGTAGTACTTTTTTTAATTTTTGGCATTTTGAAAAATAAGGGGCAGAAAACTTTGTTATTTATACCAGAAACTGGCACTACTTGTCAAGCCCTGCTAATTTTTGCTTATATAAGCTCGAAATTTTCTCTCTCACATCTTTAGGATGAAAATACAAAGCCCCATCTTCTATTCTTTCCATACCTTGTGGCTTTTGCATAATTTTTAATTGGAATTTTTTAGCTAAGTTTTCCAGTCCTGTCATTGCGAGCGACCGAAGG
>DOWS01000054.1:0-29773 GCA_003519445.1 Candidatus Daviesbacteria bacterium | reverse complement strand
TTGCGAGCGACCGAAGGGAGCGCGGCAATCTCTCTTTTAGATTGCTTCGTCGTTTTACTCCTCGCAATGACAAATTATAAGAATCTACCCAATTAGGGAGAAATCCAAATGCCCAGGAATTATCTTCAAGATACTTTGAGTAGATCCCGTCTCTAAACCAGAGCGGCCGCATTTGCAGGACTTCATGTGCAAGATAGATATCTTTGTTTGCTTGCTCCAAACAATCTTCTTCGAGTAAAGTATTTATACAGAGCTTTCCAACAACTTTTTGTCCTAAATCCCCAACTTTTCTTCTTTGGCCTATCAAAGATAAAAGTCCCAGAGCCAGTAACCTGCTAATCCATAGTCTATTTTTAGCAGTAATTAAAAACAAATCAATATCATCTTTTTTTGAAACATTTTCCATAGCCAATCCGCCTGAAACTCCAACTAATTTAATCCATGAAATCACTTTTAAAATTTGAGCAATTATCTTTGCTTTTCTAAAATAGATTTTTGATTGTTTTTCATTCTGTAATCTTCTTTTAACTATCTCTTCTCTTCTTGTCAGAAAATAATACTCTTTTTTACTTTTTACTTTTCCCTTTTTACTTAATTGGCTTAATGTCTTCTCCGCCTGTCTTAAATTCGCTTTTTTACTTATTAACCATTTATGGATTTCTCTAAGAGTCAGTGGGTAATCAAAAATGTCAGAGTAAGCTAAAGTTTTTAAGATGGCCTTGTCCATGGTACAATTCTACACATGTTAATGAGTAAAATCACCACCCTGCAAATTGGCGGCCCTGCCAAAGATTTTCAAATTGTCCGTTCGGAACAGGAACTGCTGGATCTTATCAAAAAAAATTCGGACTTTTTAATCATTGGCGGTGGCGGTAATTTACTGGTTTCTGATGAAGGAATTGATAAATTAGTTATTAAAAATGAAATTACAGGCATATCCGGTGATGTGAGTGTCAAAAGTGGCACTCTTTTGCAAGATTTAGTTAATTATTCCATAGAACACGGGCTGGCAGGACTGCAAAAATTAACAGGCATTCCGGGAACTGTGGGCGGAGCAGTTTATGGCAATGCCGGAGCCTATGGCCAAACCATTTCCGACTACATTACTCATGCTGTCATTCTGAGCAAAGCGAAGAATCTCAAGACTATTACTAAAAATAGTTGTCTTTTTAGCTACCGTGACAGTATCTTTAAAAAAAAGAAAGATATTATCTTAGAAGTTACTTTTCAACTGGAAAATGCAGAGCCTGCAGAGCTGAAAAAAGAGGCAGAAGCAGTTTTAGCCAAAAGATTAATTAAATATCCTCTTGGCATTAAATGCCCGGGCTCATTTTTCAAAAACATAATTGCAGAAACTCTTTCAAAAGAAATCCTGGAAAAAGTTTCAGATAAAATTATTTATGGAAAACTACCCGCAGGCACATTGCTGGAAGAAGTTGGGGCCAAAGGAGCTTCCTTAGATAATATCTATATCGCAGATTACCATGCCAATTTATTTATAAACAAAGGCGGGGGAACTGCCAAATCTTTTTATAATCTGGCCAAAAAATATGCCCTACTGGTCAAAGAAAAATTCAACATTACCCTTGAACCCGAAGTCCAACTGATTAATTTACCATCTCTTTAATAGATGCATTATTATTTTATGTCAAAGCAACTTTAACTCTTCCATTGGGTAATCTTTTTTATTACCTGTCACTAAAACCATAGTATTTACAATAGCAGTAGCAGCAATACAGGCATCAACGAGATGTATTATCTTCCCTTTTTTGGAAAATTTTCTAATTAGATCCACAGCTAGATTAACAATCTCTTCATCCAAAGGAATAATTTTTAAAGCATCAAAAAAACTTTCTACTTTTGGCATCTGCGCATCTTTTACTCCAATTTTCACTTCAACAACAGAAAGAACTGTGGTTGCAGGTGCTTCAACTTGAGATATTTGTGTAATTAAGGAAACAGCAGGTTGGTGCTTTGCAAAATAATTTATTATTACATCAGAATCTAAAAGATAGATTGGCACTTTATACTCTTACGCTATTTTTCTTGCGGAAAGCTCTTGTGTATTTTTTTACTTTAGTTGGTGTTGCAAAATTCGGATAATCTTTAGGATTCAATATGCCGATTGAGTCTTCAGCTACTTTGGAAAATTTTAATCTGGCCAAACATTCGCGTACAGAATCCGCTAGAAAAGCACTTCTATTTCTAGAACCTGCAAGTTTGTCAACTTCTAAGAGTAAGGTTTTAGGAAAAGTTATATTAGCGCGAACTATGTCCATATACACACTATTATACACACTCTGTCTGTGGCGTCAAGTATCCAATTTATCTGCCTCATTTAAGCCTTCTTCATTAAATTCAGTTTGCAAGAAAGCATCAATTATTTCTCTAACTATTTCTTCTTTGGTATCTACCAAGGCCAGACATAAAATATTGGCATTGTCCCATTTTCTGGACAGACGGGCAATTTCACTGCTCCAGCAAAGCGCGGCTCTAGCCTCTTTGATCCTGTTGGCTGCCATGCAAACTCCTGTCCCTGACCAGCAAAACAAAATCCCCCTTTCAACTTTTCCCTCTGCCACCATAAATGCCGCCTCTTTACCAATTTCCACCCATCTATCCGTGGGTGGATTACCCAAAATGCCCCGCAAAATTAGCTGGTGTCCCTTTGACTTTAACCAGTCCACCACAAAATCAGTTAAAGCAGTTCTTTCATCCGATGCCACCACAAGTTTCATCTTATTTTCCGGTTGGAACAAGTACAGGTTTAGTATATTTATCCAAGACCTGTTTTACGCCGGAGGCTACTGTTTGCAAAGCTGCCTGGGGATCTCCGCCGGCCAGAGTTGAATTTATGGCATCTTCAAAATATTTGATGATCTCGTCATTAATCCCCCCGTCCATGGTATTACTGGATAAATACCAGGATTTATAATAAGGGCCCTGACTAACAAAAGCTCCGGCAATAGGATCATTAATCATCTCTCCTGCCAAATCCACCCGTGAATATGGCTCCCCAAAAAGTCTTATTTTGCTAGCTTCCTGATAAAAAAGTTTTTCCGCCTCTGCAGATACCAAAAACTTAACAAACTGCCAGGCTTCTTTGGGGTGCTTGCTTGTTTTAGCAACTCCTTCTACCCAAAAACTGGCCCAGGTAACAGGCTTGCTTGCTGTAAGCTGGGGCACAGGAGTTATTTTAAATTTTAAGTTGGGATTAGTAACCCGCAGTTCATGGGCTCTCCAACTGGGGGCAAAATAAAAACCCAACCTGCCCGAAGCAAACATATCAGTTGATTTAGACAAATTCACATCCCAGGTTTTTTTGCGCGGATCAGTTACAAAACCGGTGTAAAAACGAAGTATTTCTGCCACTTGCGGCGAGGCCGGATTTTCTAAAGAAGCTCCGGGCTGTTGCAAAATCAAAAGCCCCAAAATATCTGAAAAGTGATCCACATTACCGCTAGTTCCCAAAGCTGCTCCTGCAGTTTGGATTTGGCCGGATTGATCCCTGACAGTCATTTTTATTGCTGTATTTATAAACTCCTGCCATGATTTGGGTACTTGCCCACCCACACCATTTAAAATCTCTTCATTATAATAAAGAGCCAGGCCGTCTATTTCCATGGGCACGGCCAAAATTTGACTGTTTTTGACCAGAGAATCTTTGGCCACCGGATAAAAAGTCTTACCAAACTCATCAGGGGTCAAAATATCGCTTGGGGCAGGATACAAATCAGCTTCAAACATGGGCATCCAGGAATTGTGAATCCGGAAAACATCCGGCCCTGTTCCTTCCCTCACTTGCGTTTGCACTCTGGATTTATAATTCACAGATGACTGGCGGACATAATTTACTTTGATATTGGGGTTTTGGCTCTCAAACTGCAAAATCAAGGGTCGCAATAAATCCTCTTCTTCCCACAGACCCCAATAGGTTAACTCCACCGGGCCTTTTGGCCCGCTCTTTTGAAAAAGATTTGGCCCAAACTTCCACCACAAAAACCCCACAATAATGGCCAAGGACAAAGCAATGATAATAATTTTCTTCATTCTTTTTATTATATCCCAAACAGTTTAAAATATGCCCGTGAGAAAAAGAATTAAGAATTTAGAATTAAGAATTAAGCATTATGCGCTGCCGGCAACTTTATTCTTTATTCTTATAGCTTTATTTATTCTAACCTACCAAGTAATTTTCCAGGATAAATTTTTACCCTTTACCTATGTAGGAGATACCAATATCACTTTTTTAACCAAAGCCCAGGCCCAAAGAGTAGTCAGTAGCAAATTTAATCAAAGGGCCAATGAAAAACTTCAGTTTGATGGATTCACTATTGATCTGGCCACCTCTTCTGCCAGACTGGATTATTCCAGTCTGAATGAAGTCTTTCAAACAAGCCACAAAGAACAACTGAAAACTTTATTTTTTAATGCCAGCGCAAAACCCAAAATTTATTTGCAATTGGACAATCAACTGGAAAAAATCGCAGCTTCTGTGTATCAAGCTCCGCAAGATGCCCAAATAATCTTCTCTGAAGTAAACCAGGACTCTTCTCCTTCTGCCCAGATCCAGATCAAAAAGGCCAAAGATGGCCAAGAACTGGATAAAGAAGAGCTTAAAACTTTAATAGGGGATTATCTGCTGTTTGGCCAAACTACATTGGAACTATTGTTTAAAATCATCCCTCCTAAAATCACTACAGAGCATGTACAAAAAGCAAAAATCGCTTTGGAAAATACCCAAGAAGAACCTGTCAAGCTGACCTTTGATGAAAGCACCTGGGAAATAGACATTAAACAGCTGCTGGCCATTTTGGATTTAACAAGCGGCGGGGATCTATTGCTCGATAAAGATAAAACCCTTTCGTACTTACAAAAAATTGCCTCCTCAATAGATCAGGAGGTGCAAGAAGGTTTGTTTGAATTTAATCCGCAAACCAAAAGAGTAATTGCTTTTGCCTCCTCCAGAGAAGGCAGAAAATTAGACAACGACAAAACTTATCAGCTGCTAACTGATGCCTTAAATCAATCTCAAAAAACTATCAACTTGCCTGTAGCAGTAGTCAAACCAAAAGTACAGACTCAAGATGTTAATTCTTTGGGAATTAAAGAACTTTTGGGCCGCGGAGTTTCTTATTTTGCCGGCTCTATCCCCAACAGAGTGTATAACATTAACTTAACTGCCCAAAAAATAAACGGAGTATTGGTTCCGCCGGGCGAAGTTTTTTCTTTTAACCAGACAGTGGGCGATATTACCGAGGCCACCGGGTTTAGAAAAGCCTATGTAATTAAAGAAGGTAGAACTGTTTTAGATGACGGGGGCGGGGTGTGCCAGGATTCTACCACACTTTTTAGGGCAGTTTTAAATGCGGGATTGCCGGTGGTTAAAAGAACAGCTCATGCCTACCGGGTGGGTTATTATGAACAGGGTTTTCCGCCCGGTTTGGATGCCACTGTTTTTTATCCATCTGTTGATTTTCAGTTTAAAAACGATACCCCTGCCCATATTTTAATCCAAGCCTATACTGCCGGCACAACTTTGTATGTTGATTTATATGGCACGCCGGATGGCAGAGTAGCCACCATTTCCAAACCAATTGTGGCTAACCAAACTCCACCTCCTGCGGAACTGCGCCAGGATGATCCTACTCTGCTCAAAGGAGAAATCAAACAGGTGGATTGGTCTGCCTGGGGAGCGGATGTCACATTCTCCAGAACAGTCACTAAAGGAGGGCAAACCCTGATTAAAGAAATTTTTAAATCTGCTTACAAACCCTGGCAAGCCGTTTATCTGGTGGGGGTCAAAGAATAGCAGAATAGATAATCATTAAGTGGATGCGTCTCCCTTAACTTATCATAACCGGTAGGTTCCTGAAATCCTTCTATTCCTTCGACCTTAAATCCTGCTCGAGCTACCAATTTTTCCAGTTTATCCGGATTAAAGAAATCTACCTGAAAAGGCTCCGTTAAACCCATTATCCCTGCACAATTATTAGGACCATCCTGCGTATAAATACCTTGGGCTTTAAGTTCGGCAGCCTTCCAATCCGTGTCTGATGCCACTGCTAAAAAGAATGGTACTCTCTCTGGTAATATCCGTCTTACTTGGTCTAAAACTTGTAATTGCTGGTCACGAGTCAACGCGTGAATAACCCTCCAAGACACAGCTCCTCTAAACTCCCTGTTTTGCACTGCCGGTAAGCTAGCCAATTTGGTAATATCCCCAACAACAGCTTCATCCATTCTCCCGTCTTGCAAAATTGCTGCCCGGCATTGATCAATTACGGCTTTGTTTATATCAATTACTAAAAAGCGCGCAGATCTCGGCCTTGGTGCCTGCAGAGGAAAACGGCCGCTTCCTCCGCCTATATCCAAAATCCAACCCTCTCCCTCCAAGGATAGCCCCGAGTAAGCTCTTTGCGAAATAGAAGATAAGGGGTGCGATGCCCCTAATTCATAAACATCGCCATAATAATATTGGCCTTCTTTAGTTTCTACGCTCATTTATTTAATTCCTTTACTGCTTCTGCCATATTTTTTAGCTTGGCCTTGGATGATTTTCTCGACAGCTGCAACATGCCGCAATCAGGAGCCAGGATCAGTTGATTGGCCGGTAAATACCTCAAGGCTTCTTGACCACGGTTAACCAATTCATCAACACTCTCAACTCTATTCTCACCGACATCCAAAACTCCCAGCATCACTGCCTTTTTGCCTATGTTTGGCAACACTGATAAATCCAGTTTAGATTGAGCTCCTTCTATGGAAACTGCATCTAATTTAGAACGAGAAAACCACTCTAAAACATCAGCATAATAATCTTGATTGGCCTTATATTTAATGCCTTTTTTCTCCAATGGTTTGTTAGGATAACCGCAGCAGATATGCACAATAAAAGTTGCTTGATCTTCCCATCCTTTAAAACAAGCTTCTAAAGCTTTCAATCCCCACTTTTTTGCTCTATCCGGGTAACGCAGTAAGACCGGATCGTCAAATTGGATGATTTGACAGCCTGCTTTGATTAAGTCGGCTACTTCATAACGGATGGCCTGGGCATAATCAAAAGCCAATTTTTCCAGGTTCTGGTAATAATCATCAGCAATGCAATCAACTACAGTGGAGGGACCCGGCAAACCAATTTTGGCAAAATTTTTGGCATATTTTTTGGTAAATTGAAAATCATCAACCAATATGGGTTCCTTATATCTAATTTTTCCTCTTACCACAGGCACATCCCGTTTATAAATTCCACCACGGATAGAGATAGTTTTTAGATTATTAAAGTCAATCCCCTCTAAACCTTTCAGGACATATAAAACATAATGCCCTCTCCTTTCTTCCCCGTCAGTCACTAAATCAATGCCTGCTTCATTTTGATCCTGAATTGCCTCCTGACAAGCTCTATCCAGATTTTTATTCTTTACATTGAAAGAAAAACCGAGATTATCCAGCAGTTTCCTGCCTGATTTTGCATAGATGTATTTAGGCTTCGGGTAACTGCCAACTATAGCTGTTAAAACCTTATCTTGTTTAATTTTCATAAGCATTAAAAAATCCCGCCGTAGCGGGATAAATTATTTTCCTTTGAATTCACTCTCGGGACTAATCCTCCCTTTCGGGTTTGGGTGTAGCACCCTTCGAGTTCCCTCAGGGTTGCTGGATGGATCAATGAGCCAAGACTCTCCCCATCACTCTTGATTAAATATTAACTTGTCATTATTAACTTAACCTATTATGATAATCTTGTCAAGTAGAGAATATGCGTTTTTTTATAGCCTTGGAAATTCCGAAGGAGAATTTATTGCAGTTTCAAGCTATTCAAGCTAGATTGCATACACTTATTCCTCAAGCAAGACTTACTGATTTATCCAAAATTCACCTGACTTTAGCTTTTTTAGGAGAACAGCCAGATGAATTAAAAGATAAATTGATTGATATTATCAAAAAAGCCTCTTTTCAAATTCCGCCCTTTGAAATAACTCCCGGCTATATTGACGGTTTTCCTTCCCTTCATAAACCCTTTGTTTTATGGATAGGGGTTAAGGGTGAGATTGATAAACTTTTCTTAATTGCCGAAAGGATCAAAGATGAACTGGAATATTTGCACTTATCTGTAAATGAACGGCGTTTTGTGCCTCATATTTCCATTGCCAAAATAAAAAATAATTTCCACATTGACAAAAATCTGGAAGAAAATCTGGAGAAAATTGCAGCCAACAGTTTTAATCCAATTAGAATAACCTCTATTAAACTTTTTGAATCAGCCCCTGACGGCAGCCTCCACAAACACAACACTCTGGCTGAAATCAAGTTGGTTTAAGAGATTAGTTTATATCCTGCTCTTTCAAAATGATTGTCAAAAGATACGGCAGTTCTTATATCAAGCCTCTTCATCATGGCAAATGACACACAGTCAGTAAAAGATAATTTGCTCCAATCTTTGATAAAATACTCCCAGGCTGCCGCTTCATCCGTCACTAGAACTCTCATGATTTTTAAGTCTGCGTCGAATTGTTCCAAAATTTTCTTAAATTGCTTGGCAACTTCCAAGCCACGCTTGCTTCTGATCACTGTAAAACTTTCATCCAAAATGAAGTTAGAAGTTACAAGCTGAGCTTTTGCCCCTTTTAATTTTTGGAAAATTTGCAGGGCTTGAGTGTGAAAATCATCTTTTACATCCGTATAAGCTTTAAAAAAGCTGGTGTCAACAAAAAAATACTGTGTCATACGCCGTAAATAATTTTATCATCCTCGGATAATTCAAAACCCTCTTTTTTGTGTTTACCTTGCAATAAAACAGGCAACAAATCATAAATGCTTTTTCTTTTTCTAATTTTGGACTTTTTAGGATAGCCAAATTGCGCTTTGGGAACAATATTTTGCAGTAAATAGTTAATATACTCGTTCACGCTCATGCCAAGCTCCGCTGCCACAGTTTTAACCTGCAACCAGTCGTTTTCATCAATCCTTAAATTAGTCACAATCTTTCTAGCCATAATGGTATTAATTATACCATAGTATGAATGGTATGTCAATACCGCAAAAAATATACATCTTTTTTAAACTCCTCATCCGAGAATTGAAACTCTCCTTCACCGCTTATTATTGCCTGATAGTTCCTGCAATCATTACATAACTTTTCTCCTTTTATACAAACCCAATTATCTTCTTTAATAGCTTTTTGAATTTGCAGCGCTTTTTCTTTAAGCCACACCAGCTTATCCTCCAGCGAATCCAAAACAGCTTCTTTGGGACCGTTATCTCTATCCAGATACCAATAGCTGATTTTTGAAACTGGTTTTTGAAAATTTGATTCAGCCAAAATAGCATATGTGTGCAGTTGGGTTGAATCTTCTTCATCTTTTGATCCTGATTTAAAATCCAATACATGCAAGCTTCCGTCAGATCTCTCCCCCAGAAAATCCAGTTTACCGTTTAAGACAATTTTTTCATCCAGCATAAACCTTAAAAAATCAAAGCTGGGAATATTTTTCTCCAAAATCTCTCTGTTTTTATAAAAATTATCAAGCATGGCCAAGCCGCGCTTACCAAAATCACCCTCCTCTTCGCGGGAAACAAACCCCCCTTTCTTACCCTGATATTTTAACCAGTGATTGCGGAATTTTTTAATTACATCATCCAAGCTTGCCACCCTGTTGGTTTGCAAATACCACTTGATAGCATCATGCACCAGTGAACCCAAAGTCATGGGAGCTGAAGCTATTTGCAGCCTGTTACCGGTTTCAATATTCCTATATCTATTTTTTAAATAATAGGCTCTGGGACATTTTAGAAAATCTTTTAAAGCAGTATAAGAAAGCCACAAAGCATCTTTAATATATTTTTTGGGTTGAGAAGAAATCACAAGTTGCATTATAACCTGAAATACTTACATAATAAAATCAGTGGTTAAATTACTAAAATATTTTGCAAAAATCTTTGTAATATCAACTATTACTTTATTGACGGTAATCTTGCCGCAATCAGCTGTTGCAGCAACTATACCCTATACTATCACCACAGGCATCCCCGGACAATCAACTACCTCGGGGGCAACATTTTTAACTGTTAATTTTAACATTGATTATCAGAGCGGGCAAATGATTTTTAGCGGTAACCCTGATGGGACAGGAAGTACGGGCGTAGATGATGCGGCTATGGTTTGGGTTGTTAAGAGGCCGGATGGCACTTCCGCATCTGTCACATTCAGGTATGACAATGGCTGCGCTTTCATTTCTCACAAACCCCCTCAAGATGTTACATATCTTTTTAAACCGGGTGTTAACCAGGTCCAGGTTAAGCTCTATGATATTTGCGGAGTAGCTATTGGCAGTTCACCTCTCTATTTAGTTAATACTAATGCTCCTGACCCCCCTTCCCTCAAAACCCCTCTTATTTTAATCCCGGGGATTGGAGGATCGGAACTTAAAGTTGAGGCAGATACAATTTGGAATAAAGATGATGGACATGGTGGGACTTTTAACCATGCTTATCCCAAAGATGAAAAAGTTTGGGTGAATGGATTACAAGCTGGACTACCTGGCAATGATGATTACTTTGATATTCTAAGATTAAAAATTGACGGCCAAACAGGAGAAGCGTCGCTTAGTCTTAACGAAACAATATACGATGGTTCTTATGGACAGGTTATCCCGTTTTTTGAGCAAAATGGTTATAAACTTGGTGAGAACTTGTTTGTCTTTAACTACGATTGGCGGAAAGATTTGAGTTTAACTTCGACATCATTGGATACAAAAATTAACACTATTTTAACAACTACCGGAGCCTCTAAAGTTGATCTTATTACTCATTCCATGGGAGGGTTAGTGGCCCGTAATTATATCGGCAATCCTGCTAATGCCCAAAAAATTAACAAATTAATTGCGCTGGGAACCCCGCATTTAGGCTCGGTTAAATTTATCAAGGCTATAAATGAAGGAATCTGCTTAAGATTTAATGTCAAAATTGGCTGTTTATCCATTGCTCCATCAGAAGTTAAAGATGTTTTACAAAATATGCCTGGAGGATACAGCTTGCTACCCTCGTCAGCATACTATCAATTTTATGATAACCGTGATTTTAATCATCTTTTTCCTGTCCGGGATGATGCGGACAGCGATCAAAACAATGTTACGGGCCCTTTAACATTTGATCAGACAAAATCATGGCTTAGTAATCTTGGCCGCAATACCAATATTTTGAATATGGCCAAAACTTTTCATGATATTCTTGATCCGTCTTTTCAAAACAGCAATAATGTCGATGTTGCTTTAATTGCCGGATCGGGTTTACCTACAATCGGCCAAATCCGCACCTATCTAAAAACCAACTGGCTGGGACAACAGAAAAAAGAACAGGAAGAATTCTACATAAATGGCGACCAGACAGTTCCGCTTTTCAGCGCTTCTTTAACCGACGGAGCAACCTCTTTAGCCGGCACCAATAAAATCTATTATGTCAAACAAGAACATGGGGATTTAATGGAAACAGGCAGTGAAAAACCAGCCTTACCTCTTGTTATTAGTTTACTAACCAATCAATCGCTTCCCGGCGGTGTTGCCACAGCTCCTTTTGGTTTTACAGGCACAGCAGTTTCTACACATAGTCCTGTTGAGCTTCATATTTACGACAGCAACAATAATCATACCGGCCCGACTTCAAACGGAGAATTTGAAACCCAAATACACGGCAGTTTTTATGAAACAAGCGGGGAAAGCATATACATCTTTTTGCTCAACAATGGCCAATATAGATTTGAAATCAAGGGCACTGATAACGGAACTTTTGACTTAAAACTGCAATCTTACAATAATAATGACCTTACTGATAGTATCCTCTACCGTGATGTACCTGTAACTCCAACTACTATTGCTCAAGCAAATTATGATACTAGTAGTAATACCACTCCTTCCCTACAAATAGACACAAATGGCGATGGAACTATTGAACAATCCGTCAACGTCACAAGTCATCTGTCTGGTAATCAAACATTTGACACAACGCCTCCCGTTACTACATCAACATTTCAAGGAACCGCCGGCCAAAATACCTGGTACCGATCTGATGTCGTTTTAACACTTAATCCTATTGATGAAACCAACGGATCCGGCCTACTCACCACAGAATATAGCCTTAATAATGGTGCCACCATCCAAACATACAGCGGACCAATTACCATTGATAAATCCACCACAATTAAGTTTCGCTCTATTGATAAAGCGGGTAATGAAGAAAGCATAAAAACTATTAATGTAAAAATCGATAAGACTTCACCGGAGGCAAACATCAGCTTTGATACTCAAGTAAAAGAATTTAAAGCTGCAGGTATTGACAGTGACAGCGGTATTGCGCAAATTACCGGCAACGAAGATAGCTTTACTGTCACGGATATGGCTGGTAATACCCTTATCATAAATCTTAAAGACAAAGACCGTAAACATTCGGAAAAAATCTCCATAAAAAACTTTATTTATAATGAAGCCACTGTACCAGCAGTAGACAATTCCTTTAAAGTATCCTATGCTTTAGATAAGAAGACAAAAGAAGTTAAAGAACTGGAACAGGAAATTAAAATTGAAGGGGTTGGCAAACTAAAAGCACATTGGAACGGCAAAAAGGACCGAACAACAGTAATCGAGAAAGAAACCGGACAGAAAAAAGAAAAGCAAATTATTAACGGATTAAAATTGTTAAGACTGGAAACAAATAAAGGTGTTTTATCTTTTGGATATTAAATATGAAATTTTTATCTAAATTATCACGATTGGGTTTAATATTTGTAGGCATACAAACAATATTAGTATTGCTTATTCCTTTGTGGGCTAAATTCTACCAATTTCCCTGTAATGTTATGTGTATACTATCTAATGCGTTTGGGTATTTCGTTCTTTTGAATATACCAGGGTGGTTACTTTGGGGAACTCCAATGGGTAGAGTTTTAGATGGTTTAAAACCTCAGACAGTCAAATTATCAGGAGATATATATATAACAGATTACCTTTTTATGTTTATTTCCTCAGCTATGTTTTATTATCTTATTGGTTTCTTTATCGAAAGACTCTGGAAAAAACTTCGCCACCGCTGATGTATTTACATTACAGTTCTTCAGATCCCATATCAGAGGGAATTATCATTAAAGAAAAAGGCACAGAAAAACAAAAGATTGATAAAGCCGGTTTGATACTTCTTAAATTAATTACAAATAACGGTCATCTGGAGGCAAATTACTAATGCAAATTCTTCTTGAAGAATCTTTCTGGAAAGGAGTATTAGGTGTATTTAGACCCCAAATAATTTTGCTTTTAACGCAAATTTTATTGCCGTTTTCAATTATATTAATAATAGTAATTATTTTTTTAACTTATTTTTTTGCAAAGAAATTTATTATTAAGAAACCATTTATTCTAAAAAATTATCTGTTTGTTATTATTATTTCATTGTTAATATACTACCTTTTAATTGGTAGTTTTATGTTATTTATCGAAATCGGGCTAGCTGGAATCTCTCAATACATATAAATTTTCTTTGATTGACATTGGTGATCGTACGGATTTAGATTAAAAACGGGGGTCAATATAAAGATTGATGGGCTTGGGAAGCTCAAAGCACACTGGAATGAGAAAAAGGACCGAACAACAGTAATCGAGAAAGAAACCGGACAGAAAAAAGAAAAGCAAATTATTAACGGATTAAAATTGTTAAGACTGGAAACAAATAAAGGTGTTTTATCTTTTGGATATTAAATATGAAATTTTTATCTAAATTATCACGCTTGGGTTTAATATTTGTAGGCATTCAAACAATATTAGTATTACTGATTCCTTTATGGGCTAAATTATATAAATTCCCATGCAATCGTACATTCGCACATGAAGTGCACCACTTGTAGTTAGGTAAGGCCTTGAATTAACTGTTCCATTTTCTCATATGGTGTCAAATACCCTAAACATTTCCTGGGAGTGGAGTTTAATTTATGCTCAATTTGTTTAATCTCTTTTTCTGTTAAGGAGTCAATGCTGGTGCCTTTTGGAATATATCTTTTAATCCTAAGTCTTTGATTCATGTTTTCAACTCCGCCTTTTTCCCAGGAATGGTATGAGTGGCAGAAAAATACATCCATATTCACATCATCAGATAACTGTTGATGCTCGGTATTCTCCGACCCATTATCCTCAGTTAAAGTTAGCCTTAAAGCCTTTGGATATTTGGATAGCCTTTTTGTCAGAGCTTGCCTTTTGGTTGCTGCTTTCCTGTCTTTAAGTTTGGATAACAGTGTTAACCTAGCCAGCCTTTCAATGGTCACTGACAGGGCAGTTTTGTCAGTCTTTGGCCCTCCTAAGTTGTCAGATTCCCAATCACCGCCTCTTTGCCTTTTTGCTACAATCGCAGGCCTTAAATCAATTGATTTAGCCTCAGGAATCCTGGAATCTCTATGTACTGTTCTGCCTCCTTTTTTCATCCTTTTCTTTCTCTGGTAAGTTAAATACTGCCATAATCTCATCCCTCTGGTTTTAAACTTTTGGGAGTAGATGTAGCGGTAGATTGTTTCATAATGGATGCTTTCACCAGGATGGTCAAGTTTTAGTGTTCCGGCTATTACTTCCGGACTCCAACCAAATGGCTCCCTTAAATGTTTCCTCACATACAGAAATATTCGAGGATTCTTAAGTGGTGCTTTGTATCTTTGCCTTTTGGCTACTCTGTCAGCTACCTTCTGGGCCCTGCAGGGAATATATGCTACTCCATACTTGGCGTTTCTTTTTGGCTCCCTGGAAAATGTGCTGTGAGACCTTCCTAACATTCTTCCAATCTCACGCAGTGAAACTCCCTGTTCTTTCCACAAGAAATATTTCTCCCGCTCTTCCAGGCTTAAATGCCTGTATTCTTTTTTCAGTTTAATGCACCTCCTCTTCAGGCTAGATTTTACCTGAAGTGGTGCACTTCGTTTTAGAACTTAAGAATGTTATATGTATAATCCCAGATAATTTAAGTTTTTTAATGCTTATTAATTTACCTGGATTTTTGATTTATGGTTATTTATTACAAACCCCCATATTTAACTCATTATTAAGTAGCTCTAAACTAAACTAAATTTAATCTCTTACATAAGTACATTTTTTATCTCCGCCATCGTCTATTATGTAATAGGCTTACTCATCCAAAAACTCTGGAAAAAACTTCATCACCTCTGATCTAATTAAATAGACAATTTTTTTGGGCATATTCAAAGAAAATCACAAAACGCCTATTATTTCTTAATCATCATAACCATTCTATGAATTCTTTTGAGTATCTGTTCCCAAACAAACCAAATTATTAAAAACCATAGAAATATATTTAAAAAGTTAAGGGCATTTAAAACATTTTCCCAACACATTTCGCGATATATGGGGTAACCGGAACTTGGACATGAACCGAATATATTAATTTTAAAGTTGCCGAATACAAAAATATCTATAAGTGCAATACCATAACTCCCGATCAACCATAAAATAGGACTAAGAATAATAAAAATAATAAACTTTTTTCTTCCAAAATGTTTATACAAACGATAACCTACAACAATAAAAACAAACCATATGATGGTATCAATAATCATATTCACAATAAGGACACCTTGCTCTCCTATAATTTTCGCAATTCCTAATTCCAAGGGTAGCTTTTCTTCTGGTATAAATATATTTAGTAAACCATATGAGATTGAGGCTTTGAAAGAGGCTAAAACAGCTGCTCCTAAACTTAAGAGAGAAACAATAATTTTTTGATGCTGCATAACAAACTCTTTTTGGACATTAAATTAAGAGTATCATAAATTCCCCTGAATCAACAAGCAAAACCATAAAACTTTAGTTAAATGCAGGCAAAGCCTTTTGATGGGCAAAATCTTTAAGACCTCTTGTTGTACCTGCATTCAATCTGTAAACCTCTGCCAGCAAATCTATTGCCGTATCAACAAATGGCGGCAACCAATTAGCTCCAACACCCAGTCTTCCCTCAATCCTTAAAGACTCCGCTCTCATCATCTCCGCCACTCCCACTGCAGTGATTCTTGACCTTTTGGCTACAGCGAAGACTTGCTTTAATAATCCTTCTGTTTCTGCACCGGTCATTTGCGGCCCGGCAAACTCTACACTGTGACCAAATTCTTCAGCCATGGACGCAGCCCGGCTCACTCTCCAACCTTCTGCAGCGCGGTTAAAAGCTGTCGAGCCCATGATCTCCCACCACTGTCTGGTTGGGGCTGGTTTTTTTACCCCTCCTGTAGGAGATTTTTTCGTTTTGCGGCGGAGGGTTTGTTGATGGGTATCTAAATCTATCACCAGCTCCATACCCAAACCGCCAAACGGCATTTGACCTTCTCTCTCTGTCATAAGCTGATTATACCTTATATTAATATGCTCCGTAGCCGGCAGGCGCAAGCAGCACATCCCAATAATGGACATTATCCGCTCCTGACCCTTGGCTTTGCAGCATGGCAAAAGGCCCCCAAATACAATAGGCCCCTCCCTTGACAGCCGTTCCCGAGGGAGTACCAGAGTTTGCGCAACCCCTGTCCCAGGCTATTTTATAATGCCAGGTTTCTCCTGATCCGTTGCTCCTGCCATTCCATTCATTGTCTATCCAGGCATCATACGGGCCGTTTGCCCAACCCTCGGCATTTCCCCTGTCCCATTCGGCATTCCATTTCATCACCAGTTTGTCATTGGAGTAAACTCCGCAGTAGGCTTGGGCTTGGGCCTCGGTCCATCCATATTTACCCATGCCCCAGCTTAAACAAGTCCCCACAAAATTTCTGGCAGTCCTGTTGTAGCCAAACTGGTCAAATCCCGCTGCCAAAGCAGGCATAACTGTTGCAGCAAACATAATTGCCCCGGCCGCACCGCCTACTAACAATTTCTTGATATTCATTTTCTCACCTCCCTTGGGCGCCTTAGTCATTGACGACGGCGACCTTTCAATACTTTAAGTATATTAAACAAAAATTAAATTATCAAGCTAGAAGTTTGGAATCTAATCAGGAGCCTTTAATTTCAACTGTCCGATATTTTCGGACACTTCAGAATAGCCCTCTTTTACTAGCTTCTTTTTGAGGTCGTTCCAATACTTTCTCGGTCTTTCTGTTCCAGTCAATGCTTCAATAACATCCACTACAGAAAACCACCATTCATTTTTATGAATAGTTTTTCTGATTTCTTTATTCCTAAAAACAGCTATTTTGGTAATTTCGTCTGTCATATTTTTACTCTAAACCATAATTTACCCGAAAGTCAAGACTTCTTTACTGAACATATTATTTCTTAACTTTCTTCAAAAGTTTTTTGATCTCCCGATCAAAATCAGAGATATAGTTTTTATCCTGTACTCTTTTATAGTTAGTAAATTCTGTTTCTGCTTTCGTTTCGGCATCTTCTGCGCTTACACTTCCCGAATCCTTGAGAATCCCTTTACCCATAAGCGCCAAATACTCGTCAAGTTTCTTGATCCAATTTTTCATCGTCATTGCTTTTTCACCTTGGGCTTGGATTTCGGCAAAAGAAAGATATGCATCAACGATGCGGTTTAATAGTTCCAGCTCTTTTTCATTAAGATAGTTTTTCGCGATAAAAATATCACGTTTAATGGGATGATATCCGGGGAAGTTTGTCAAACCAAGATTTTCTTTATCTCTACTTACCCGTTCAGAAATAATTTCAGCTGCGGTTTTACCTGTTACCGCATAATGCATTTTATTTTGTACGGTTTTGAAGAATAGATCAGTTTCTTTTGCTTCTTTTCGGTAGTCAATCGCGGTTGCGTAAATATCTGTTACTTTTTGATACAACATCCGCTCACTGCTACGGATATCGCGGATACGCTGCAAGAGCTCTTCAAAATATCTAGACTTATATCCTCCCTGTTTGAGGCGAATATCATCCAATGCAAACCCTTTAATCATGTATTCTTTCAGACATTCCGTTGCCCAAATACGAAATTGTGTGCCGCGGACTGAATTTACCCGGTATCCGACAGCAATAATAACTTCCAGATTGTAGTGTTTGGTTTTATATTGTTTTCCGTCTGTGGCAGTTATCGAGTATTCCTCGGTAACTGATTTCAGATTAAGTTCTCCTTCGGCAAAAATATTTTTGAGATGCAGGGAAACATTATCAATGCTGCATTCAAAAAGTTGAGCAATCAGCTTCTGTGTCAACCACACATTTTCATCTTCAAAGCGCACCTCTACCCGAGCCTTGCCGTCATCTGTTTGATAGATGGTGATTTGGTTATTTGGTTGTATATTCTTTATTTCCTGTTTTTTAGCCATAGTATTTTTGTATACCATTCCAAAAACAACAAGGACAGTCAAATAATAATTCTATTTTTGATCGCGATAATTTAATCATGTTTATTTTAATTTCTTTATTGAGGCATTACCAACCAAAGATTGCATTTGAGAGATAGCGATCTGGTTTAGTTGAACTAATCTCTCCGATTGAGGTAAACCCTGACGAATGAGCTCGGCATTAATACCCTCCAGATTAACCAACACCACTAATTGTTCTACCGAAGAATAATCACGAATATTCCCATCTTTTTTTGGGTTTTTATCCCTCCAATCTTTGGCAGTCATGCCGAAAAGTGCCATATTCAGTACATCCGCTTCGCTGGCATAGACAACATTGGCGGCAGATTTGGATATATAAGGAGGAATTAAATGTTTTTTAACTGCATCGGTGTGAATTCTATAATTTACCTTCGCCAGTGTACGCTTTATATCCCATCCTGATTTTAACCGCTCAGCTTCTTCGTTTTTTAAGCGCTGGAATTCTTTAATTAGATAAATTTTAAATTCGGGGCTGATCCACATCCCAAATTCAAACGCGATATCTTTATGTGCATATGTTCCGCCATACCGACCAGCTGTAGCCTTAAGTCCAATGGCTTTGGTCTTTTCTACCCATTCTTTAACGCTTAATTTATAGCTATTTAGTCCAGTTTGACTTTTAATTATGGCAAATTCGCCATAATTAAAATTAGGATTATGAACACTCTCCCAAATACCAAGAAATTCCACAGTATTTCTATTTCTTAACCAATCTGATATGAAAAAGTCTCCATCTTTAGCTTTTAACATATCAGTCAATGATATGTAGTCACTATTTTGTTCAGAAATTAGTGTAATTTCTATTCCTCTAACAATAAGCCGTTTATTTTTCATATTGCTTTTTTCATAGCCTATTTACCCTCCACAATTGCTATTTCTTCCCTTCGGCTGCGCTCAGGATAAAACCGGCGGTGGGTCGTAGAGTTTATAGACCAATTGATCAACTTTTATGTTTGGTTCCCTCCCATTCTTTCGCCGCTTCTTTGGTTGTTTTATTCCCAACCTGAACTATATGCCCTTTGGGCCATTTTTGCTTTGGTAATTCCGCTATTTTGTAAGTACTTCTAGCTTTCATAAAATCACCTCCTTGACAATCTATTGTCAACTACATTATTATGAATATAACCGAAAGTCAACCGAAAGTCAATAATTAAATATGCTTACTAAAAGACAGAAACAAATTCTTGATTTTGTAACAAATTTTATAGGTAAGAACGATTATTCTCCTTCTTTAGAAGAAATCAAACGGCATTTCAGACTTAGATCTGTTGCAACAGTACATGAACACATAGAAACGCTTCAATCTAAAGAATATTTAAGTAAAGAGGAGCATCAACCCAGAAGTCTATCTATCTCAAAAGAAGAAAAAAATACTAAAATACCTCTTTTGGGCTTGATTGCGGCAGGAGAACCGATTGAAGCAATTCAAGAATACGAAACAATCTCTATACCAAAACATCTACTAACGAATTCCGGAGAACACTTCGCCTTACGAGTTAAGGGCAATAGCATGATACAGGAGGGTATTTTTGATGGAGACAATGTTATTATTAGAAAACAAAATAGCGCTGAAGATGGCGACACGATAGTTGCACTCATCAATCAAAATGAAGTTACTCTCAAAAAAATATATAAGGTGACTGGTGGTTTTAAATTACAACCCTCAAACCCGTCAATCGAGGCTTTTGTAGTTAAACAATTAATTGTTCAGGGTAAGGTGGTTTCCGTAATGAGAAGTTATGTGGGCCGAAAAACCCTAGATCAAACATTAAATTTATTGACTTTTAATAACGAGCTAAAACAATTTATAATTAAAGCCCAAGAAGAAATAAAGCATAAATTTAAACCAAATAACGAGTTTGAAATATGGCAAAGGACTGAAAACAAGCCAGACCAAGATAAATTCTGTCTAGAAACAGGTTACACTTTTTTAAATGAAATTCTTTTGCTTTGGGTTTGTAAAGATAAAAAACTTTTAAGTTTTGAGGTTATAAACAATAGACAACAATTAATATCTTTGAAACAGGAAGCGCAACAAATTTATTCGCATATTTTTGAAAGTAATATTTTTGATTGGTATGAACCCAGTGATTTTTTACTTCAAGAAATCACCAATTCTTTTAATAAGTATGATTTCACGCCGATTGATCGAGACATACTCGGAAAGTTATATGAACAATTTATAACCCGAGAGGAAAGAAAAAAATTAGGACAATCTTTTTTAAAATTATTTTTTAAAAAAATGAGATTAGGCATTATTTTTATTTTGGATTATAATAGTAGTAATCCTTAAAGACAATAATTATGGCAGAAAATCTAACATATCTAGAAATAGCGTATAAAATTCTTGGCGAGAAATCTGGACTAAAACAGATGCACTATCGCGATTTAGCAAATAGGGCTTTTGAACTGGGATTAATAGAAAGCGATGATTTAATTGTTGCAGGTAATATTGCGTCTGCGATAAATGCCGACATTAGGAAATCAAAAGCACAAGGAACCCAATCGAGATTTATTTCTTTTGGGAGGGGTTTATATGGCCTATTAGAACACGAGCCAAAAGGGATTTTTGCGGATATAAGAAATAAAAATCAGGAAGTAAAAAAACAATTGCTAGAAGCATTACACGCGATGCACCCTTCAAAATTTGAAGAATTAGTAGGGGAAGTTTTAAGAAACCTCGGATTTGAAAATGTCCAGATTACTGGTAAAACAGGAGATGGAGGAATTGATGTAACTGGTGAGTTGATTGTTGCGGATATAATAAAAAATAATGTATCTGTTCAGGTAAAAAGATGGAGAAGTAATGTTCAGAGGGCAAGCATATCCGAATTGAGAGGCAGTTTGAGACCACATCAAACTGGATTATTTATTACTACTTCTGATTTTTCAAAACAATCAGTTGACGAAGCAGAAGATCCTTACAAAGCACCAATTTCATTAATGAATGGTAATGAGTTTGTTGATCTGCTTTGCGAATTTGGCGTGGGTATAATTCTTGAAAAGGTTACAATTTTAGATCTTGATAAGAATGAAATAAATTTTGATTTTCCGGAGTTGACTGAAACTGACGGAAAAGAAATTGAGATTTTTGCAAACTATAAAGACCGTAAATATTTTGCAATTTATTTTTCTCCAACAAAAATTATTTATGAAAACGAAGTTTACAATTCTCCATCTGGTGCCGGAATGAAAGTGCAAAATGGCTTACCTGTAAATGGCTGGAGATTTTGGAAATTTACTGATGCAAAGACTGGTAAAATTCATCCGATAGAAAGACTTCGTAAAAAATAAATAGCTGTTATGTTAATTAATAATTAAAAAATCATGACAAAACAAAATTTAAAAAAATTAATAAAAGAGGAATTAGAAGAAATTAAAGGAGAATACAAAGCCAGCATCAAGGCTGGTATGTGGAGTAGGTATGTTGTTATAGCCAGAGATGAGTTAGAAATATATAATCGTGGTCATCATGATGCATATAAATACGTATTGTCAATGTTAGATAAATGAAAGATGATACGAGAGATCACTGCGATTGGCAGTAACTTTTTTAAAGGAATATGTATTTCCAAGCTTTAGCTCTTTAATAATTTGTGAAACGAGCGTTAAAATTAAAAACTCATCTTTAAATCCTACCAGAGATGAGATCTGTCGTTCTTTCAGTGAAAATTTGGTAGCAATATGATAAAAATAGTTGTAATCAAGGGTGCAAAAGTTGGTGATTGTTTCATCACTATCCTTACCAATTATTTTTGGAGCGATATACTTCTCGAAAACGCCTTTAGCATTATTCTTTTTTTTCTTTACATTTTTTGCCATGATTTATTTTACCTCATTAATTGAATTTTTATCTGCTTCATTTCGATTACACTCAATATAAACATTTAAACTCATATTTTCTTCCCATATTAAAACATATTTGAAGCCAAGGATATAGGGGAATGGTATATAATTGCCTTAAAATGAAATCCAATTGGCAGATTTTTAAATATGTCCTCCTACTTTTTTTGGGATGGAGGCTGGCTTTGCTTTTTATTGCCTTTTTTGGCCTGTCCACTTTGCCCAGCCGCAATGGAATAACTGATGAGCTTTTTTTGCCCTCTCCGGAAATTAGCTACTGGTTTAGGTGGTCTAACTGGGACGGAGGCCATTTCCGGGGCATTGTGGAAAATGGCTATTTGCCGCAGCAAACAGTCTTTTTTCCCTTATATCCTTTATTAATGAAGATTTTAAACATAGTTGGCTTGGATATTACCTTTGCAGGTCTTTTAATTTCTCACCTATCCCTTATCGCCTCATTATTTTTTCTTTATAAACTCACTATTTTGGATTTTCCGGAAAAAGTGGCCAAAAGAGCTATTTTTGCTTTACTCATTTTCCCCACTTCTTTTTATCTGGGAACTGTTTATTCGGAAAGCCTGTTTTTAGCTGTAACTTTGGCTTGTTTTTATTTTGCCAGGACACAAAAAACTGTGCTTTCATCTTTCTTTGCCGCAGCATCAGTAGCCACCAGATTAGCCGGGCTAGCCACTTTTGCAGCAATTTTAGGGGATCATCTTTTAAAAGAACTTAAAAATTTCAAAATTCCGCTACTTTGGCAAACCAAATTAAGAAGGCTTCTTATTTATTTTATTACCTGCTCCATAGTTATAAAAATAATACTCGAATTGATCCTGCCTTTAAAGCTTTTTCTCTTGTTAGGCTCTTTGGATTCTATTTTGCAAATCATCTTTTTTGCCATCATTTTCACTTTTACTCTAGTCTTTGCAGAATTTTTATTTAAAAATATTAACTTTAGAAAAATTCTTACCTTAAAAACTTTTTTGCCTTGCTTGTCTCTTTTGCCTGTTCCTTTATACATGCTCTTTCAGCAGGCTCTTTTCCAAAACCCTCTGGGTTTTTTAATCAATGAAACAAACTGGAACAGGCATTTTTCCTTACCCTGGGAACCTATTTTAGGATACTTAAATCATCTAAAATCAGTTGGGATTTTTCAAATAGGCAATCCTGCCAGAGTATTTACGGAACTGGCGTTTTTTATAGGGGGGGTCTTTGGATTTATTTTTTCTCTTTATAAGCTAAAACCTGCATATTCTATTTTTTACGGCTTATCTCTGATTTTACCTACTTTTTCCAATACTTTAATTGCCATGCCAAGATATATGCTAACTATTTTCCCTATTTTTATCCTGCTGGGTTTAATTGAAAACGAATTCCTGCAAAAAATAGGCATTATTTTTTCCGTGCTTTTACTATCTGCCTATACCATGCTTTTCATGGGCTGGTACTGGGTTACATAAATTATGATAATTTTGGGGATTGAAACTACATGCGACGAGACAGGAGCTGCAGTTTTGGAACAGAAAAAAGACAAAATAATTATCCTATCCAATGTGGTGGCTTCATCAGCATCATTACAAGCTAAATATGGTGGTATAATTCCGGAACAGGCAGCAAGGGAACAGATTAAAAGCATTATTCCGGTGATTGAAACAGCTCTTAACGCTTCACGCTTAACGCTTAACGATATCAATGCTATTGCCGTCGCTTATGGCCCGGGACTGATTGGATCGCTTTTAGTTGGAGTGGAAACTGCTAAAACATTAGCTTATGTGTGGAATAAACCCTTAATTCCGGTTAATCATTTAATCGGTCACTTCTACGCTAACTGGATTTCTCATCCACCAAATTTTCCCTGCATAGGATTATTAGTTTCCGGAGGGCATACTGACCTGATACTTTTTACAGATCATGGAAAATATAAATATCTGGGAGGAACCCGGGATGATGCAGCAGGTGAATGTTTTGACAAATGCGCGAGACTCCTGGGCCTTTCCTATCCCGGAGGCCCGGAAATTTCCAAATTAGCCCAAAAAGGCAAAGACACATACCAGCTGCCAAGACCAATGATAAATGATGGCTGGGATTTTTCCTTTTCCGGCTTAAAAACAGCTGTTGCGAATTTAATAAACACCCCCGAGGTGAAAAAAAGCGATTACACCTCGGGGGTGAAAGGCAATTTGGCAGCATCAATCCAAGCTGCTATTGTTGATGTTTTAGTGACAAAAACTATTAAAGCTGCAAAAAAGTATAAAGTTAAGCAAATTATCCTAGGCGGAGGCGTTGCTGCAAACCAAGAATTGGCCCGCAAGTTAAAAGTTCAAAGTGAAAAATTAAAAGTTAAATTACATATTCCCCCGGTAAATCTCTGCACAGATAACGCTGCCATGATAGCTGCCGCTGCATTTTTTATCAAACCCGCTAAAGATCCGTTAAAACTTCAGGCAGACCCAAGTCTTGCGCTTAAATCTTAAAGCCAATATACTTAACCCCATATGGATAAACAATACAATCACAAAGTTACAGAAGAAAAATGGTACAAATTTTGGGAAGAAAGCGGATATTTTAAGGCTGATCCAACATCTTCCAAAAAGCCATACTCTTTACTTGTTCCCCCGCCCAATTTAACAGGCGACTTACATTTGGGTCATGCCATGGAACATTCAATTATGGATGCTATTGCCAGATTTAAACGGATGCAAGGATTTGATGTGCTGCTTTTACCCGGAGTTGACCATGCCGGAATTCAATTTGAAGCCACTTTTGATAAAAAACTGGCCAAAGATAATTTATCCAAACGCAAACTTGGACGGGAAGAATGGTTAAAAAGAGCCTGGCAATTTAAGGAAGAAGTTTACAAATCAGTTTCTTCCGGCTGGAGGTTTATGGGCATGTCTGCTGACTGGTCAAGAGAGGTTTTTACTCTGGAAGAAAAAATTCAAAAAGCGGTTTTTGAGGAATTCAAATCTTTCTGGGAACAGGATCTTTTATATAAAGGCGCCTATATTGTCCAGTGGTGCCCCAAATGCGGCAGCGCTATTGAGGACATTGAAATGGAATATGCGGAGCGAAAAGAAAAACTTTATTTTATTAAATATAAAATTGTCGGCATGGATAAATATATCACTATTGCAACAGCCCGTCCGGAAACTATTTCCGCTGATGTGGCCATAGCAATTTATCCAAATCATCCTCAATATGCCAAATTTTTAGGCAAAAAAGCAATAAATCCTTTTACTAATACAGAAATTCCTATTATTGAAGACAAACGAGTGGAAAAAAGTTTTGGCACTGGTGCTTTAAAAATAACTCCGGGACATGATTTATTAGATTATGAAATTGGTAAAGATAATAACTTGCCCCTCTTGCATGTAGTTGATAAAACGGGCAGAATCACTGATTTAGATCCTAAACTTGTTGGCCTTAAAGTTCTGGAAGCCAGAGAAAAAGCTGTCCAAATTTTGGCAGATCATATTGAAAAAATAGAAGATTATATTCATTCTGTACCGGTTTGCGAGCGGTGCAAAACTACTGTTGAACCTTTAATTTCCGAAGAATGGTTTGTTAAAATGGCACCTTTGGCCAAAAAGGCTTTGGCAAATATCAAAAAAATTAATTTTGCGCCTAAAAATTATTTAAAGATTTTAACAAATTGGATAAAAAATCTTCATGACTGGTCCATTTCCCGCTCGCTTTGGTGGGGACACCGCATTCCAGTCTGGTATTGCCAAAAATGCAACCCCAATCATCTGGTAGGAAAAGATAAGGATATGATAGTTTCTTTAGAAGAACCAGGCAAAACTTGCCAAACCTGTTCTCAAAAACACTGGGTGCAAGACGGCCAGGTTTTGGACGCCTGGTTTTCATCGGGTATGTGGCCCATGTCTACATTAGGTTGGCCTAATGAAACTAAAGAACTAAAAAAATATTACCCCTGGGATTTTGAAACTTCAGCCCCGGAAATTAAATTTTTATGGATTGCCAGAATGATCATGCTGGGACTGTGGTTTCAGGATGATATCCCTTTTAAAAATATGTTTTTCCATGGCATGCTAAGGGATCTAGATGGACGCAAGTTTTCCAAATCTTTGGGTAACGGCATTAACCCCAATGAGCTGCGCAGTCAATGGGGCACAGATGCCACCCGCATGGCCCTTTACAGCTATGCTGCTGCGGGCAGAGACGGACGGACCTCTAGGCAAACTATGGATGAACGGGCTAAAAACTTCCGCAATTTTACCACCAAACTTTGGAATATCGCCAAGTTTATTTTAGCCTCGCAAGGCCTGGCCTTGCGAGCTCAAAATGCCGATGACCAGTGGATTATGGATGAACTTAATAAAACTATCAAAACAGTTACTAAAAATCTGGAGGAATTTAAGCTGCATCTGGCAACAGATGCTCTTTATGAATTTATCTGGCACAAATTTGCTGATATTTATATTGAAAAATCAAAAGACCGCCGAGCCGAGGCTCAACCAACTTTAGAATATGTTTTCAAAACCTCTCTGGAGCTATTGCATCCATTTATGCCATTTATTACAGAAGAATTATGGCAAAAATTGCCTCATGAAGGCAAATCAATTATGGTTACAAAATGGCCTGAAGCAAAATAGGGATTGTTAATACTTGACAGATAAACTATGTAAATGAGACTATGTAAATAAGATGAGGTTTTTAAATCCCTTCACTATCATTATTGCAATTATTATAATTTCAGCATTAGTTGCTGTTGGTTATTACAACTCATTTGTTTCTCAAACCAATGCAATTGAAGGACAATGGAAACAAGTTGAAGTTCAATATCAAAGAAGGGTTGATTTGATACCTAACTTAGTAGAATCCGTAAAGGGTCTTCAAAAACAAGAACAAAAAATATTTGGAGATGTTAGTGCCGCTAGAGCAAATTATGTGGGTGCCAAAAATGCTGAAGGAAAAGTTCAGGCTGCAAACCAGCTAGAAGGAGCGCTTTCTAGGCTTATTGCTATATTTGAGAATTATCCTCAAATTAAAAGTGATCAAGCAGTATTAAAACTGATGGATGAATTGGCTGGTACAGAAAATAGAGTAGCTGTCGAGAGAAGAAGATATAATGAAATTGTTCAAGGTTATAATACTTCTGTTAGCACCCTACCGGGTAAGTTATTTGCATCATTGATGGGATTCCAACCTAAAACTTATTTTCAAGCCGCTCCTGGAAGTGAGAATGTACCGAAGGTGAATTTCTAGAAATGAATGTTAAATCAAATCCGTAAGTTCGCATTATTAACTTTTTTAACTTTTCTCTTCTTTTTTGCTCCCAGAATTTATGCCAATCATATTCCTGCGCCCACCGGCTATGTAAATGATTTTGCAGGAGTATTGACTGCTGATCAAAAAAATAATTTAGAAAATTCCCTAAGAACTTTTGAACAAAAAAGTTCAAACGAAATTGCTATTGCTTTGGTACAGAGTTTAAATGGAGACAGCATTGAAAACTTTACTCTAAAAACATTTGAAGAATGGAAAATAGGTAAAAAAGGTAAAGATAATGGAGTGCTTTTTTTGGCTTCTATTAATGATAGGAAAATGAGAATTGAAGTAGGTTACGGGGCTGAACCTTATTTAACAGATGGTGAAGCAGGAACGATAATCAGAGATGTTATTGCTCCTAAATTTAGACAGCAAGATTATTATGGAGGTATAAATGCAGGAGTTGGCACAATGGAAAAAGAATTATCAGGCAGCTCAACATCTGCACAAGAAACATCAAATTCTATGGCTTACGGATTTTGGTTTATTGCAGTTCCTTTTATTTATGGTGCTTCATTTATGGCCAGAAGTAAAAGCATCTGGTTGGGAGGATTAATAGGAGTTGCAACGGGTTCTATTATAGGTATCCTGGGTCTGGTTATTGGTAAATGGACTGTAAGTATTACATTAATGATCATTCTTGGATTATTAGGTTTGTTACTCGATTGGATCTTATCCAGAACATATAAAAAACTATCTGGTGGCGGCCACAAAACCGGATGGTGGTCTACTGGTGGCGGTTTCTGGGGTAGTAGAGGTAGTGGGGTAGGTTTTGGCGGCTTTGGAGGGGGTAGTTCGGGAGGTGGTGGATCAAGTGGAGGTTGGTAGAAAAATCTATTATGCTTGCCCCTTGGCCTTCTACCAAACAGCCTTAACATGAGTATAATTTAAGATTTTTTTATCAGAAGTTATGAGCGTTGCCCCATTTATCATTGCTGTTGCAATAATAATCCTATCCGCCGGGTCTTTATGGGTAAAATCAGGCAGGTTAACAGATGTTTTTGCAGTTTGATTATCCACAGGCACAAAATGCAAACAGGATAGGCTTTCCACCTGATCCAGCCAGTTATCAGTCAGGGCAACAAACTCCAACCTTCCCTTTTTCACCAGAGTGCAAATTTCCAGCACGCTTATTGAAGAAACAAAAATCGCCTTCTTTTTCTCTTCTTCTTCAATTATCTTTCTAGCCTTTCCGGAAAGTCTACCTGAATCATTAATCCACCAAAGCAATGCGTTGGTGTCTAAAACTATCATTTAAGCATTTCCCAATCCTGCAGGTCAATGGCCGGCTCGTCTGGATCCTTATAATAAAGAACACTTCCTTTTAGAGATTTCAGGATAGTTTTGTCAGCATCTTCTTCCTTGTAAGGCACTACTTCCACCACCGGCTTGCCCGCATGGGTAATAATTAAAGGCTGTTTTTGGGTTTGAACCAGCCTTAAATACTCCAAGGCTTGAGCTTTAAATTGTGATTTGGAAACTGTTTGTTGTATCATATGACTATAGTCATAGTACCATAGTCATTTTAATCTGTCAAGTCCCAAAAGCTAAATCTTATATTACTTTAGAAATGTCACTCCGCTTTCATTAGAAATGTCATGGTGTCAGGATCAACTAGGATGCTCTATCCTATGCCGGTATGCCTAATACCCCATTTAAGGAAAAGGAGCAGCAAAAACTTTTAATCATCGCCAATCTTTTAAAGAGAAAAATTACCAATAGTGAGGCAGCTAAACAGCTGGGCCTGTCGATCAGACAAGTACAAAGATTAAAGAACGGGATCCAAAAGCATGGATCTTTAGCCCTGATCCACAAACTTAAAGGCAAACCCAGCAACCATCAGTTAAATCAGGCTATCAAACTTCAAGCCATATCTTTAGTTAAAGAAAAATATTCAGACTTTACACCTAAATTTGCCTCTGAAAAACTGGCAGAAGTTGATAGTCTTATCGTTCATCCTCAAACCCTAAGGAGATGGCTTATTAAAGCTGGATTATGGAATAGTCAAAAACAGAAAAAGCCACAATATCATGCCTGGAGGGAAAGGAAGGATTATTTTGGGGAGCTGGAGCAGTTTGATGGCTCATACCATCTTTGGTTTGAAAAAAGGCTCCTTGATGAGTATGGAAATCCAAAAGAGGTATGCTTACTGGCATCAATTGATGATGCCACAGGTAAAATCACCCATGCCTATTTTGATTTTAATGAAGGAGTGATACCTGTATTTAATTTCTGGATGGAGTATGTAAAAACTTTAGGCAAACCACTTGCTAT
>DOWS01000028.1 GCA_003519445.1 Candidatus Daviesbacteria bacterium | reverse complement strand
TGTCATAGTATCTTCACAAACAACGCTGACTTGCTTGCCTTGACCCTCAAAAACCAGAAAAAGAGACAGGGCTGCTGAAAGTCTGTCAGTATCAGCCCCCACAGGAAGGGCAATTAAAATATTTTTGGCAGCAGGCAGCAGGTTTTTAAGTTCAGCAATTTGTCCGTCGTATTTCATTTAACAAGCTAATTCTATCACTACTATCCCATAATTGCAAGTTGGAAATATCGGGCAATATCTGGCAATATTAGGTAATAAGGTTTTATCAAAAAACGCAGCGCTACCAAAGGAGTCTACTATAAAGCTGGCTAGTTTAAACCACTGCAATAAACAGTTTCGGCATCATCTTGTTTATAACCCTTAATGCGTGCGGCCTAAAAATTCTGTCTTAAGACTAGCATCTAAAAAATCTATAGTAATATTTCTTAAATCAGTTTCATCTGGATTATCCGTAAAAAATATTCTTAATTCAGGTTTTACTTCACCAAGGGCTGACCTTCCTAGTTTAGATTTAAAATAATCTACATTTCTCGGGTTATTTAAACCAGCTAAATAACTAAATCCCATTTCAATTACCACTTGTCGTAGATTTGCATAAAAACTACTCGCTATTCCTTTTCCCCTTAACTCATCTCTATCAGAATAATCCCTTACAAATAAAAGTTCTGGATGTCTATTGTTTCCTAAATTTATCCTATTTATAATGTAATCATTTAATCCTATTAAACCTGCTTTTACCAATCTATAATACAGAACATGATATCGATCAACATCTGCTGATAAATAGGGCCTTCGTCTATCGGGAAGAATAAAAATATGTTCACCACGAGCCCGAGCTCTAGATTTATAGTCCTCTCTATATTTATTTCTTTCTCCTATGTATCTTTTTAGGCTTTCTCTATTAGAGATTGCCAAAGGCCGGTGCTCAATTACATAAGCATCAATTGTATTTGGAGTTTGTCCATCCACAACTATCCCAACTTGAGCAGGATCTTCTGCTAATTCCAAAACCCTTTGCGAAATTAAAAGATGTCTTAATGCTGGTTTGGGTAGATCTAGTCTTCTTCGATTTTGAGGGTCTTCAATCCATTGTAAGAAAGATCTTTTATCAACTTCTTGTATACTGCTAATTAAAGCTTGCTTTTGTCCTTCGCCTATATCTGGAGTTGCATTCATAGCTAATTTAAATTTAGTATAACACTTCGATAGTATCTTTAGGATAATCCTCAAGAAGCAGGAGTTAACAATCCGCAGGAGATACACCCTAGTTTATTTTGGAGTGAAATGAAGTTCTACTTTCAAATTTAGGGCATCAGCCAGTCTTTGAATTAAAGATAGAGATGGTCTGGCATTGGCATTTTCCAGCCTGGATATGACTGCCTGTCCTGTCCCCATTCTTTTAGCCAATTCTTCCTGTGTGATTTTTCTTTTGATTCTAGCTTCAATAATCTGGCTTGCTATTTCAAACTCCGGTTCGAGTTTTTCATATTCATATCTATATTCCGGATCTTTCATCCACCTTTTGTGTAAAGTATCAAAACTAATGAGGTTTTTTCTATTTTTCATAAATATTTTTTAATTCTATTTAAAGCTAAATCAATTTCCTTTTTTGGCGTTTTTTGTGTTTTCTTTATAAAACCATTAACAACTACTGCTTCATCATTAACTACTCCAAATAATAATCTCACTCTCCCCGGGCGTAGTTCCCATATCGACTTAGTCAATTTTTTCAGATATCTTTCATCAAGTAAAAAACCTTTGTCTTTAAAAAATTGAACAGTGCGATTTACTCTTGCCTTATCTTCTTTAGGTAATTTCCCAAGAAACTGTTCTATTCTTTTATCGGCAGAGACTTTCATCATAATGATATGACAAATTTATCATAATTGTCAAGATGTAATTATATTACTCTAAATGATTCCACTGTATCTCCTATTTGGAAATCTAGGGGGGGATTAAAGAGCATGCCGCAATCAGATCCTTTTTCCACCTTATTAACCTCTTCCTTAACCTTTTTTAAAGATTTAATTTTAGTTTCACCTATAATTTGCTCTTCTCTGACAATTCTGATCCTTTGCCCTTTGGCAATTGAACCTTCTATTATTCTGCATCCTGCTACCCGCTCGTTTTTGCCAAATGGAAACTCGGCAATCAGATTAGCTTTACCCAAAACTTCTTCCAGCTGGCCTACTTCAAGCAAAGTATTAACTACCTCTTCCACATCCTCCAAAAGTTCATAAATAATATTGTATGTTCTTATTAAAACATGTTCATTGGCTGCCATTTTTTGAGCAATTGGAGCCACTTTAACATTAAATCCAATCACAATTGCCCCCACAGATTGAGCCATTTGAACATTCTCTTCACCAATATCTCCTGTAGCGCTAAATATATAATCAATTATTTTTCTCTCTTCATTAAATTTTTCTAAAGATGCCTGAATTGCCTCCAGCGATCCCTGTTTATCAGCTTTAATAATTACTTTTAAAGTTTTGTTGTCGCCATGCTTTAATTTATCAACCAATGATTTTACCTCTGACTCTTTGACTCTTTGACTCTTTGACTCTTCTCCCAATACTGCTCCAACCGCGGGAACTGCCTCCAATCCCAAAACTTCTACAGGAGTAGAGGGACCGGCGCTGTCTAACGCCTTACCGTTAAAATCAAACATTCCCCTAATCTTGCTTTTTACTCCACTTAGCATAATCTGATCGCCTTTTTTCAAAGTCCCATTCCTAATCAGCAATGTAGCAATCGACCCTTTAAATTTATCCAGATTGGCCTCAATCACAACCCCTGCGGGGTTTGCCTCCGGGTCACCTTTTAACTCATGCATTTCCGAAACCAGCAGAATCATTTCCAAAAGTTTATCCACCCCTTCACCTGTTTTGGCAGAAAGGGGAATAATAGGCACATCGCCTCCATATTCTTCCACCAGCACTTTTTGGTCAGACAGTTGTTTTTTAATTTTTTCCAGTTGGACTTTTAAATTAATCTGGGGCAAATCAATTTTGTTAACAGCAATAATCAAAGGGGCTTTGACACTCTGAATATGGTGAATAGCCTCTGTTGTTTGAGGCATTATCCCGTCATCTGCAGCTATTACCAAAATAGCAATGTCTGCAACTTGAGCTCCCCTCGAGCGCATTTTTTCAAAAGCTACGTGTCCGGGAGTATCAATGAAAGTGATCTTGCGATTTTCCGCAAGATCATCCCGAGCTTGTCGAGGGATCCCTCGATTCGCTTCGCTCTCTCGGGATTTCGATTCCTCGGGAATCTCAACTTGGTATGCGCCTATATGTTGAGTAATGCCGCCGTGTTCTTTTGAAGCTACAGAGGATTTGCGGATAAAATCCAACAGGGTAGTCTTACCATGATCAACATGACCTAATATAGTTACTATTGGTGGTCTTGTAGTTTCCATCTACTTAGGTTCTTCATCAGATTTTGTATCAACTTCTGTCTCTTTAATTGCTTCTTCAAGCTGCTTTTTTTCTTGTGCGGGATTTTCTTCCTCAACTGCTTTCTCTAAAATCTCTCCTGCTTTTTCTGCTTTAATTTTTTCTTCTTCAGTTGTTGCATTCTCCTCTGCTTCTTTGACCTCTTGTTTTATAGCTTTAACAGAATCATCTGCTGGTCCGCCTGTGCCGGATTGAGGCTGCTCTTTTTTCTCTCCAGTTCCCTCTTCCTCTGCGCCAGCAATATCTATCTTCCATCCTGTTAGTTTAGCAGCCAATCTAACATTTTGTCCCCCCTTACCAATTGCCAAAGACAACTGGTCTTGAGGCAAAATTACTTTTGCCACTTTATCTTTTTCATTTAAAATAACTTGAATATCTTTGGCCGGCGAAAGGGCTGCCGCAATAAACCTGGCAGGATCTTCGGAAAAAGATATAATGTCAATCTTTTCCTCACCCAACTCTCCCATCACTGCCTGAACCCTCACGCCTTTTTGTCCAACCATACTTCCCACAGGATCAACACCATCTTGAGTTGAGACAGCAGCAATCTTGGTTCTGGCCCCTGCTTCCCTGGCAATTGCTTTTACTTCAACCGCGCCTGATTGAATTTCCGGCACCTCCATAGCAAATAAAGCTGCAACCAGCTTGGGATCAGACCGCGACACCACAACTTCCGACCCTCCTCTTACCCCTTCCCTGATTTCTTTAACTAAAAATTTTAAACGCTGGTTTTGATTATATAATTCGGAGTGAATCTGTTCTGAAGACGGCAAAACCCCTTCTGCTCTCCCTAAATCCACAAAATAGGTATTTCCTTCCTGCCGCGAAATCGCACCGGATATAACCGTACCTACTTTACTCTCGTATTCTGTTAAAATAGCTCCTCTTTCTGCTTCATTAAGCCGCTGCATGATTACTTGTTTGGCAATAGAGGCGGCAATTCTGGCAAATCCCGGGGGAGTCACATTTTTATCTTTATCAAAAATAGATATTTCACCACTGGCAGGATCTACTTTTGAAGTAAATTCCTCAAAATCTTCAGGTACAGGCTGGCCGCGGAGCATTAGATCTTTTTTGTAAGCTGCCAGTGCAGCTTGGCGGATGGCATCTAAAACTACTTCAGGATCTACCCCTTTTTCAGAGGCTATTTGATTTAAAGCAGCTGCAAATTCTGTTCTAGCTTGTGCCATTTTAGTAAAAAAGGTGGGACTTATCCCACCAGCAAAAGTATCTTACTCTTTTGGCAAATCGAAGTCAAGCTAGACTCTAACTACATAAGTACTGGCAATTTTATCATGCAAGCCCTGTTTTTTGCTGTCCCAAGCCACCATCAAATAACCAATACCCAAAATCAAACCAGAGGCTAATTTCCCCAAAATCTCCCGCAGGGCAAAAGT
>DOWS01000005.1 GCA_003519445.1 Candidatus Daviesbacteria bacterium | reverse complement strand
GATGAACCTTTTTTGTGCCTTGAAAAGGCTATTTTATTCCTGCCCTTACCACATCTTAAACAAGTTGTCATTTATGATACTATATCATAATGGCTCCGGAATTTCTAGCTTTATCCATAGTGATCCTCTTGTTTTCCGTCATAGTCCATGAAGTCATGCANNTCTAATAACTAATTTCTAAACAATGACTAAATTACCTAATTTTTAAAATTTTGTCATTGGGATTTATTTAGGTCAATTAGGAATTAGGTTAATTTATTTATGCAACCGGAATTCTTGGCTTTATCTATTATCATTTTGCTTTTTTCAGTCATAGTCCATGAAGTCATGCATGGATATGTTGCTTTAAAATTTGGCGACCATACTGCTCAAAAAATGGGCAGGCTCACTTTAAACCCCATCCCCCACATTGACCCTTTTGGCACAATTTTACTGCCTGCTTTAATCCTCATCCCCTCTTTGTTAACCGGAACTCCAGTGGGGCCACTCCTGGCCTGGGCCAAACCAGTGCCTGTGAACCCTTTGAATTTTTCTAACATCAGAAAAGGGGAACTTTTTGTATCAGCTGCCGGAGTGTTGGCCAATTTCGCCCTGGCAGCCCTTTGTGCCCTGATTTTTCATATTCTAAACAGTTTGCCTATGGTTTTCCCGGAGCTTCTGGGCAGGCTGCTGCTTTTTGGGGTACGGATAAATTTATTTTTGGGGGTATTTAATTTACTGCCAATCCCCCCTTTGGACGGGTCAAAAGTACTTTTGTCCCAGCTGCCATACAATCTGGCCAAACAGTATCAAAAACTGGAAAGATATGGCTTTCTTTTACTGCTTTTCTTAATTTTTATTTTCCCCACTCCTCTTTTTTTGCTGCTTAATTTTTTAGTGGGACTTTTTACAAAAATACTGGGTTTTTAACCCCTGAAAAAGCCTCTGATCTGGACTACAAAAATCAAAGTGATAAAGATTAAGATTGCGGAGATGGTAAATGGTGAGTGGAAACCGAAAAAGGAAAAAAGCCACCCTCCCAGAATTGGCCCGAAAACCCTGCCTAAACTCTCAAATGAAGCAAAAATACCCATGGTAGTCCCCTGGCCTTCATGAGTCTTTTTGGAAACTAAAGAAGCCAAGGTGGGGCGGGTCATGGATGACCCGATAGTCATCAAAATCATAAAAATTAATAAAAATGCGGAAGATTTGGCAAAAGGAATTAAAAATAACCCCACAGCCATAACAGATATGCCCAAAACAGCAGTTTTATGCTCCCCCAGAAAACGGGTAATTTTATAGATTAAAACAGACTGCATAAAGGCCGACAGCAACCCCTGCACAGAGAAAAAGTAACCGATGGTAAAGGCCGAAAGCCCCAGGCGCTCCTCTGCAAATAAAGGCACTCCCACCTCGTTATTGGTCAGGGCAAAAGACCAAAGAAATGTGAGAATAAAAAAGGACCCCAGCTCTCCTTTTAAACCATGATACATATGTTTGATATTGAAAAATCCTTCTTTAATCATCAGTTTCTCTGCTTTTTTGGTCAAAGACTCGGGCAAAAAGGCCATTACAAAAATGAAGTTGGCCGCTGCCAGAAGGGAGGCCACAAAAAAAGGGAAGGATAAATTGACAGTTGATAACACTCCCCCGATCCCGGGTCCGAAAATAAACCCGGCTGCCAGAGAGGCTCCCAGGTTTCCCATGCCTTTAATCCGCTCTTCCTTGCTGGTGACATCACCTACATAAGCTTGGGCCACGGAGATGGAAGCTGCGGAAAAAACCCCCTGCAAAATCCTGCCCACAAACAGCAAAAATAAATTACTGGCCAGGCCAAAAAGCAAGAAAGACAAGCTTAAACCCAGAAGGCCCATGGCAATGATCGGTTTTCTGCCTATCCGGTCGGACAGCCTCCCCCAGACAGGAGAAAGAATAAATTGGGCTATGGCAAAGCTCCCGGCTAAAAGTCCCACTGTAAATTCCGAAGCTTGAAAATGACGGGCATAAAAAGGCAAAAGCGGGAAAACCATGCCAAAACCAATAATGTTGACAAAAACAGTCAGGTAGATAAAAAAGAGTGACGGCTTCTTCATGGTATTTAACCGCGGGGTTGGAAAAGTCTGTTAAAAGGTGTTTGCTTTTTAGGCTCAATCTTTTTTTGACTATCCAAATATTCTTTTACTGCCCGCCTTATCAGCTCCCCTGCGGAAATTTTTTGTGCTTTGGAAAAATTAACCACTTTTTTCCACAAATCTTTGTCAAAAAGAATATCTACCCTTCTGTTTAACATACACATACACATTAACATACACATATTATTTTGTCAAGTCCCAAATTTGCCAAATAAGAAATTTGGGCTCATATTCCCTCTTGACAAGGCCCAAAATCAATGTTATGTTTAAATTAATCCTTAAAAGATCATTTGTAGATGGCCTAAAAGGATTTAACCCTGAGCTTGTCGAAGGGCTGCCCTACTTAGCACGTTTAAAGCCATATATTTTTCTTCACTGATTTGATACTTTACGGGAGTTCAAAAGTTCCCTCGTCGCATAAAGCTATGCGGGACAGAACACCCACCTTAGGTTTCCTGAGGAGAAAATTTGGCTGACGGCTATAGTAGGGAGAAATTATTA
>DOWS01000048.1 GCA_003519445.1 Candidatus Daviesbacteria bacterium | reverse complement strand
ATATGTATCTGAACTTATACACTATACGCTTAATTAAAGTTTAATATCCGACACTTCATGTAAAATATGGACGTGTTAAATCTAACTAAAATTACAATAGCCTGGGAAATGTATGAGTCAGGTATTCCAAAGACTCATATAGCTTCCAAGCTGCAAGTTAACAGAGAAACAGTCCATATTTGGATTAAGGAAATAGCAGAGGTTGGTTTACTGGAATTCATGGATCAGTATACCCAAGCTAAGAAGGGTGAAAGATCCAAGAGAAAGATTGACGGACTGCTTAAATCAAGGATTTACAGGTTAAGGGAGGATTATAGGGACTGTTGCGGGCAGAAGATCAGGGAGTTCCTGTTTAATGAGTATGGGATAACACTTTCCACCACCACCATTTATAAAATATTGGCAGAAAAGTACACACTCCGGAGTAAATGGAAGAAAAACCAGATAAGAGGACTCATTCCCGAGGCAGGTAAGCCAAGAGAGGTAATCCAGATGGATTCAGTTGATTTTGGGGCTGTGTTTGCCTTTACAGCAGTTGATATATTCAGCAAGGAAGTTAATGTTGGGTTGTACCCATCCTTAACTGCCAAAGATGGGTTGGATTTCCTAAATCTCTCCTTTAATAATAGATTTAACCATACAGAATTGCTGCAGACAGACGGAGGGCCTGAATTCAAGGCTGAATTTAGGAGCAATGTATTCAAATATGCAGATAGGTTCAGAGTATCCAGGCCATATAAGAAAAATGAGCAATCATACATTGAGAGTTTTAACAGGTCACTCAGAAAAGAGTGTTTGGGTTGGATTAAGTACAAAGCTAGTGAAATACCGGAACTAACCAATCTGGTAGATCTTTTCCTGATGAGGTATCATTACCACAGACCCCATATGGGTCTTGGTATGAAAGTACCTTTAGAAAGAAGTTAGTGTCGGATATTTAAGTGTACATACCGCTATATATCGGCTATCGCTATCGCAAATCTCTAGGAAATTTTTGTTTTCTTAATTACTTTATACAACACTATTCCCAAACTGACCATAACATTTAAGGATTTATTAACCCCAAACATGGGAATTTCAACAATGGCATCTGCCATTTTAAGAACCTCTTTAGACACCCCGTGTGTCTCATGTCCCACTACCAGACAGATAGGTAATTTATAATCAAAAGTGTTATATTGAACACTTTTTGTACTCTGTTCTACTGCTATAACCACTCCTCTGTCATTCTGAGCGACTAGCGAAGAATCTCCCGATTTATTCGGGACTCGCATTCGCCCGCTTCGCCGACTCAGCGAGGCGAGCGAGAGATCCTTCGTCGAAGACTCCTCAGGATGACAATTCCATAAACTTTTCACTTTTTTAATTGCTTCTACTGCTGTCTCACACCATTCCCACTCAACCCACTCTGTGGTATTTATAGAGGCTTTTTTGATCCGGTGATTTGGAGGAATTTCTGTTTGCCCGCAAAGATAAACTTTCTTGGCAGCCACTGCATCAGCCAGCCTGAAAATAGATCCAATATTGTATGTATCCAGCACATTATCCAGGACTATATAAATTGCATTCCGTCTTCTGACTTCCGTCTTCCGCTTTAGTCGATAGTCGGTAGTCGGTAGTCCTTTTCTTAGCTGTTTCGCATTTAATTTAATCATGATTTGAAGGGATACTTAAGAATGCTTTGTCGGAATCTTTTCAATTTGTTCTTTAAGAGGTGGTATGTCCTTATTAACTATTTCCCAAACTAATTCTAAATCTATGCCAAAATAGCCATGAATTAGTTTATCTCTTAATCCTGCTATTTTCTTCCAAGCAATATCTGGATACTCTATCTTAAAATCAGTGGGTAAATTTTTCACTGCTTCTCCAATAATCTCCAACCTTCTAATAACTGCATCGTGGGTTGGAACATCTTGAACAAATTTATCTTTAGATAAATCTTTAGTTTCTTTTTCAATCCATCCAATACTCTCCAGAATATGCGTTAAGAAAACCTGCGGATCTTTCCTCATAGGATTTGTAATTGATCCTTCTGAATATAATCTTTAAGTAATGGGTGAATAGAATTATAAGTTAATAAATCCACCTTCTTGCCAACTGCTTTTTTCAACTCCATCTCCAAACCTATCAAATCAAGTAGACTGCTACCTTTGGGAAGCTCTACTAGCAGATCAATATCACTGTTTTTTGTTTGATCTCCCCTAGCATAAGATCCAAAAAGGCTGCTTCTTTTCACACCTGCCCGTTTTAGAATAGGTAAGACTTGCTTTTTAATCTGTTCTATCCGTATCTGTACTTGAGTCATAAATAAATTATACCACCAAAAATCCCCCACTTGCAAAAGTGTGGTATAATATAAGTTATAAGTAGGTAAAACCTATGAATAGGTTAAAAATAGGTCTGGAGGCTAGCACTCCAAACCAAAAAAATATAACAGCGTCCTTTGCAGGGGAAACACCGTTATGTATTAACGGTATGCTATCTGTCTCTTTTAGTCAAGGGGGTAAAAATGGCTAGAATACCTGAAATATTGGAACGAGCCGGAAAACCTTTCTTGACAGCCGCAATTCTATTTGTCCCAGGTTGTGCGCCTAAAGCTGAACCCCTCCCAATCGTTCGGGAAGTAATCGCAACTGCAACAGCCATACCTTGTGATCCTGAAAAATATGCGGCAAGTATTGGAATACCTACTCCTGTTCCTGTAGGTGACAGCGCTGCCCCTGAAGAAATGGTACTGATAAGCAGAAAAGTATGGGCTTGTGAGCCTTTATCAGATGCAGAAAGAGATGCTTTTATAAAATTTGGCATAGCCCATCCTCTTCTAGCTACTCCGGATCCAGTAAGACAATTAATACCAACTAGCACTCCTGCTCCAGCTCCGGAACTTGCAAGAAAACCTGAAAATTTTCTTCCCGAATATGCAGTTTATTACGGCCAGATGAAGCAAGAAAACGGAACCGGTACAGGATCAGTCATCATTGCTAACATTCCAGGACGTTCAGAGTGGCTTTATGCTTTTAGTATGGCAAATAGAGATATTGGCGGCTATATCTTTAGAATAAATAAGCTGGATGCAAATAACCTTGAAGCTAGTGGGAGTCTAGGAATGGTTAATACCACATTAGCAGAAGATGGTAAAACCTTATCTGGTATAATTTTGTGGAAACGAAATAATACTTCGTGGAGGTTTGATATTCAACAATATGGTACAGGCAAAGTTGCCATAATTGAGGCCGCAAAAAAATTGTGGGCTAAAGAAATAGCTAATGATCCTACATTGTGGCAAAAAGTTCCAGAAAAAACGATTTTAGACTCTATGTTTGACGGAAAAGGGATACCACTTCCTTAAAAGCCTATTTATCTTAGGTATTGATATTATCCTTTATAATTCCCTATACTAAAGAGAGAATTATTAATATGGATCCATCTGTCCAACAAGTACCCATTGTCAGTAAAACAGAAATACATTATCCAAAATTATATAAATCTCATTCTTTTTGGGTTTTAAGTTTTTAGTTTTAAGTTTTTAGTTCCCTGCTCTTAGCTGTTTTGCATTCAATCTGATCATAACTTGACAAATTATATCCTAAAATTGGATAGTTAAGTTATGGAAGAAAATTCTACTCAACCTCAAGTTATTTATTTTTCCCCTACTCCCTGGTATAAAAGAAGGCTTCTCTGGGCTTTTTTGGGTATTTTACTGTTGATCCCTGTGGGATTTTATCTTGTCAAAAATTATTTAATAAGCTCTTCTCCCTCTCAACCTGTTCCTACTTCATCCCCGATAGTTTCTCCTGCCAACCCTTTGATAGCCAAAGCAAAATCCATTGGATATGAGATTATTTGGATCAGCCCGGAGGATCAAACCGGTAGAACCGTATTTTATAAAGAAAGGCCTAAAGCAGAGCTAGATTTCAGGAGTACGGGTCTTGTCTATACTCAAGCCAGCGGTTCTGCAACCCAGAGGCTAATTTCCTACATGGCCGGAACTTTCATCAGTTTTGAGGATTTAACAGATTCATCTGACCTTTACCTTAACTTCATCAATCCCCAGACAGGCATATCCTTGCCCAAAGCCAGACTGATTTTATCTAAAAATAACCCCCTTAAAACCTTTTTCCGGGTAGAGAATTTATCATATGGCACGAATAACCCGTTTAATGAAGTGAATAATGCCGCGGAAGGCAATTTGGGTATGCTCTCCGACTGGCAGGTTGATAAGCTGAAAAAAATTATCCAAACAGGAGACGCAGTAGTGGTCAGTTTAACTGCAAAAGATAAAAATGGTAACCTTGTCAATCAAACTGATAGCAATAAAGAGCTGATTGGTACACTGCTGGTGATAAGAAGATTTGATGGCCAAAAACAAATTGAAAAAGAGCTGGGAAAGTGATATAATTTATATATAAGGTCAAGCTATGGCAAGAACTATTGAAAGACCAGTAGCAAGTGGAGGTGTGCTGGTGGCAGAACCACCGGTTATTTCTCCAGAGGAGCCTGAACCCCTAGCACCACCTACTCCAACTCTAAGAGGAAAACCAAGAGGCAGATGGACAGTGGGAAGAGTAGCACGGATAGGCAGATGGGCGTCTGCCGGATTGGCAGCGGCTGGAATAGCTCAATCAGGGATAGTTCCAACAGCCATGGATGCCCTGTCAGAGTTTTTAAGGACTAGGGAAACCAATGTTGCCACCAGAATGGCCAGGGAAAACAGATCTCTTGGTCCTTTGGTAGGTGAACAAGTTTCCTGGTGGATGGAGCTTCCGGAGGCAAGAATCCGGGAATTAGCCGTGCTTCCTGAAATTCACCAGATTGGAGAAACACGGGTATCCACAGTATCCCCTGCTCTTCAAGCAAGAGCCAAAGCAGCAGGATATAAACTAATTTATCAGGGAGATCCAGATGATACAACAGGAAGAACAGTAGTAGCTGGAAAAAGACAATTTGCAGAAGGATTAGACGATCTTGGCTTTGGCAGATTAGGGGGGCAAATTCGCGGATTTTTTAAAGCTTGGGTCCCAGATCCAGAAGATCCGACACAAATAAAAAGTATTTATGCGCTTCTGATAAATCCGCTTACTGGAAAAGAATACCTAACCCATATCAACCTTGTTGAGTTCGATCCAACTAGAAATGAAGCTAAACCAACTTGGCTTAGAATAGATAATCTCAGCTATGGCCCCGAATACATAACAGAAAAAAGTAGGATCGCTGGATTTGGTTTGACTAGTGAAAAATTGCCAGATCCAGATGATCCTCCAGAGCGCAGGTGGATAGCACCAAAAGATATTCCTAACCAAACTTTCTATCATTTGCTGAGAAGAGAAAATCATAGCCTCTCTGATCTTGTGCAACCAGGTGACTATGTTTATTTAGTAATGTATGCTACTGATGTTCCTGGAGATTTTAGAAAAGATAGAAACGGAGTTGGGGAAGTAGGTTCCTTTGTAAGTAGACGTTTCGGTGGATTTAAGCAGTGGCAGTCTGAAGCACCAAAATAACACATTTTACTTGACAAAACTCCTCAATAAATACCACAATTAATGTGCTTCATGAAAAACCTGTCTATCGTATTATTAATGCCTTTAACTATTTTCTTTCTGTTTATCCTATTTCTCTTAAGAGCAAATACTGTACCAGCTTATTGGGAAT
>DOWS01000016.1 GCA_003519445.1 Candidatus Daviesbacteria bacterium | reverse complement strand
TGTTTGTTTTGGGTTAGGTATATAATACCTGCCATGCTAGAACAAGATAATTTTGATTTGCGAAGGTTGACTCGTAGATTTGTCGTGGGTCACAGAAGAAAAGAGCTTAGATTAGAAACCTACGAGGGGGAGCCATTAGTAAGACCTGTGAGAAGAACTGTTGAAGGAGTAGTGAGGTGGAGAAAAGATAGAGATGGTAATCCTCATGAATCCAGACGACCTGAATCCAGGTACTGGTATCAATGCAATGATTTGGATCGGAGACAAATGCCAAGATCAGTATTTTTTGTCATGAGTGTGCAGGAATATTGGGAAGGCAATCTAGAGAATTATCATTTTGCTATGGGAGCAGCTTATTGGTTATCTCCAGATGAAGAGAGAGCATTTGACAGTAGAAAAGAAATAATTTCTGTTGGATGGCAAAAACCTACAATAGGTCACTGTTGGCCTACTCAATAATCTCTTCACTTTCAAAACTGACATCTTCAGGAGAAGATTCTGTTGGATTTACAGTTTCAGGAGCGGAAAAAGAAAAAGTAATTAAAACATTATTGTAAACTTTCATCCAAAAATCTTTTTCTAAAAGCGGCACTTCAATAGTAAAAAATATGTTTTTATCCAAAGCACCAAAAAGCAACCTGTCTGAAGTCAAAATCTCCATGCCCTTAAGACTGCCTAACTGTATTTCTTTGGAAGTGCCTTTATTTAATTTAAGCCATTCATCAAGAGTGGCGAATTTACTGTCGGAAATTTTCAGGTTTAAGCTGCCGCTTATATCTTTTGAATTAAGCTGTATGTCTGTGTATGTATTTTCATCAGCTACATCATTTTTGGTTAAAGAAAGATTATCAGGATAGCTTATTGTAAAACCGCTTGGGTCAGAGTATTCTTTCAAGGTTTCCGAAGGCTTAATATTTTTGATTTCAGTTTGTTGGGTAGCAGGGCGGTTAAATACAATTACACCAGTAGCCATTAATCCTATTACTACTGCAGCAATTAGAATTAGTTTCTTATCCATATTTAAAGTATAGCATAGCGCTTTTGACCTTGACCGTCTTTTTGTGATAATCTTAAATTCAAGCAATGATAAAAAATATTTTTCCAGGGGCTACTTCTTTATTAGTACTATTTTCGTTCATCTTTTTTGTACAATCTGCAGAGGCAAAAGTGTTGCCTCAAGCCCGGGGTAGCACGCAAAAATCTACCGCTATTAGTGTATATCCCAAGCTGCGCGTTGACAGGAGAGCCCTGATAATAAATTTTTCAAACCTGCAAAATGTTTTGGCTATGTCTTATTCACTAACATACAAAACCAGTACACAGGATGAGGGTGCAATAGGGTCGCTACCTTTGGGGGGACCCTCAACTGCCACCAGTGAACTACTTTTTGGTACATGTTCAAAAAATGTCTGCAAATATCACACAGGTATTAAAGATGCCAAGCTGGAAGTTTCCTACACATCCAAATCCGGCAAAAAATATCTAAAAAGGTACAGAATAAAAGTTTAGTTGGAAATGTAGCTATAGTTAAGATATAATCATAAGGTTTGCCGCGTTCGTCTAGTGGCCTAGGACATCGGGCTTTCATCCCGGAAATCACGGGTTCGACTCCCGTACGCGGTACTGAAAGAGATTTTGAAGCTGAGGAACTAAAATTCCTCTGCGCGGGTGGGGGCGCGCAGAGTGCTGCAAAGCCCTGATTATACTGGACTTGGAGCTGCCGATTAAGTAAAAAGAAGTTCGAGCCGACAGTTTTGACAAGATTTACCAAATCTTTGTCTGTATTTTTTGCGCACGCGATTTTTGCGCACGATAGTGCGCTACCAATGCAGTTTTTCATAGGTTCGAGCCAACTCGAACCGTCTGTTTTTATTTTGGTGATTTCTTCCTCCAATTTTAATTTTTCATTGAAAAACTCGTTCTTTTTGTTTTTATAAGTTTCAGCATCAATAACTTGATCTAAATAACTGTCTAAGAGAATATTTAATTTCTTATCTAAGGTTTTAACTTCATCTTTTAATCTTTTGATATTTTCTTCTGAAAGTATCAGTTCTTTTTTCTCATCTTCTTTCATCCATTTATACCAATCATCAGCCCATTCTTGGGGTAGCGCACAATCAGAGACTATTTTCCTTACTTGTCCCTCCAATTCAGGTTCTGAAATGTATTTTTGAGAACAGGCTTTTATTTTTTTAGTGCATCTATAGTAAATAAATGTTTGGTTAGTCCCGTTTTTATATTTTTTAATATGCTGTTCTCCAGTTATGGCACAATTACACTCTCCACACCTTGCTAATCCTCTAAAAGTAAAATCATGACCTTTTTGTCTTGGTTTTTCTATTCTTTTTATTTGAACTTGTACCAGATCAAATAATTTCCTTGTAATAAATAATTTATGTGAGCCTTGGTAATATTCTCCATTGTAGTAGAGAATTCCAAGGTAGAATCTATTAGTAAGCATCTTTTTTATTTGATTTATATGTAAAGGGTTTTGATTATTAGTTTTCCAACCTCTAGTTATTCCATACTTATGTAGGAATAGAGAAATTTCGGTGAAAGATTTTCCGCCATCAGCAAACATCTCAAAAGCTTTCTTTATAATTTTTGATCTCTCTGAATCTAATTGAATAGTCTTTGTGTTCGAGTCATTTATGTACCCAAATGGAGCTTTCATAGGCCAGATACCTAATCTAACTTTATGTTTTAAACCCCTTTTAACATTCTCGCTTAAATTATCTACATAATACTTACTCTGCCCAAAGGCAATATTTAACATGAACTTTCCCTGAGGAGTAGATTCAAACCAAAAGGACGGGAATTTAAGATCAAGAAGCTTACCGGTATCTAAAAGGTAAATTATTTTTCCGCCATCAATTGAATTTCTGGCTAAACGGTCGGGATGCCATGAAACAATCCCTTGAGCTTCTCCCTTTTCTATTCTCTTTAGAACTTGTGCAAACTGTTCTCTACCAGGAATCTTGGCTGTTTTAGCCTCAGTAACAAACTCAATTACTTCTAAGTGTTCACGAGTGGCAAATTCTTTAAGCTCTGCTATTTGCTGGTCAATGGAGAGTACCTGTTTATCTTTTTCGTCTGTAGATTTTCTGCAATATGCTATATATTTCATAATTTCCTCTTAGAAGAAAAGTTCTTTTTTGTATAACTTAAATTTTTGCGTGCCTTACCGTTTTTTGTTCTTTTTATGCAACCGGCAGCTCCAAGTCCAGTATAATCAGGGCTTTGCAGCACTCTGCGCGCCCCCACCCGCGCAGAGGAATTTTAGTTCCTCAGCTTCAAAATCTCTTTCAGTACTCCGATACAAACAAATCCGAACCATTTTTAAGTCGCAATCGCATTAGTCGACGCATTGGGTCGCGACTGTTGCCTGCTCGCTACGCTCGCAGGCTTCTGATTCGATATCCGCTCGGCCTTCGGCCTGAAGCTCTGAAACTGTTGGCTCGAACAAGTTGCGAATCGCAACTTCAAAAAACGCAAAAATTTAATACACCCCTCGCCAAAGGCGAGGCAAAGAACTTTTCGCCACCCTCACTATACTAATTAAAGAAATTGTTTCAAGATGGACAATGTATATCAAAATATATTTTAAATAGGATTTTCTCTTTGCTTTTTAAGAATATAGGAATACTGGGAATTAAATAGCTTCTACATCAGTTAATCTATTGATTCAAGTTTATAAACCCATCCTGGTTGCCACTTCCAAGGAGCAGGAATAACTTCTTGTAAGTGTATTCCTTTTATCCAATGTTCTACTTTAATTCATAAACGAAGTGCATCACTTTAGGTAAAATACATACCTGAAGGGAGGTGCATTAGTTAATGAAAAGATATAAACATTTAAGCTTGGAAGAGCGGGAGAAATTGTATGCTTTCCAAAAGATGGGACTCTCTCAAAGAGAGATTGGAAAAAGACTCAAAAGATCACAGAGTAATTTAAGCAGGGAGTTAAACAGGAATGCTAAATATGGAGCTGAGTATATTCCATGCAGGGCCCAAAGGTTATCAGATAAAAGAGGGTGGAGACAAAGATGTCATGCTCCACTTAAAAACCCTCTGGTATTTCTGTATGTCAGGGAACATTTAAGGTTAGGTTGGTCTCCTGATGAAATCTCAGGTAGGATAAAGCTTGATCATCCTGGAGAGTCAATCAGCTATGAAGCAATTTACAGGTATATTTACTCACGGAGGATGAGAAGATATAAATACTGGGAATATCTAACTTTGGGTAGAAAAAAGAGGATGAAGAAGTTAGGTAGGACTGTCAGAAGAGATGCCTCCGGTAAGATTTCAGGCTCAATCTCCATTGATTTAAGGCCTGAGATAGTAAGTAGCAGGTCAAGAGTTGGAGATTGGGAAACAGATAACATCATAGGTAAACTAACAGATAAAACTGCCCTGTCTGTCACAGTTGAGAGAGTGACCAAACTAACACTTTTAACCAAGCTTTTAGACAGGTTGGCAGTCACTAAAAGGGATGCTTTAATCAGGAGGTTAGGAATATTTCCCAAAGGAATAAGATTAACTTTAACAACTGACAATGGTAAGGAAAATTCCAACCATAAAGAGATTTCAGAAAGTTTGGATCTGTTGATGTTTTTCTGCCATGCATACCATTCCTGGGAAAAAGGGACTGTTGAAAACATGAATGGTAGGATAAGAAGGTACATTCCTAAAGGTATACCTAACCCAAAACAAACAG
>DOWS01000039.1 GCA_003519445.1 Candidatus Daviesbacteria bacterium | reverse complement strand
CTCCTGTTGAACGGTTGAAAAATTTGAAACCCCTCTTTATTCAAACAGGGATGATACAAAGTTTAGCTCTTGCAGATAAAGTACTTGCTTTATCCAAGGCATTAAATTCCAACATAGATGATTACGGGAAGATATTAAAGCAGGTATTCCCAAAAGCCGTAGAGATTAACAAATTCCAAATTAACGGGGAAGAATCACTGCTTTCTGCTATTTTTAGAACCCATATTCAGACTCTTCAAAACCTTCAGCAAAATACTATGGAGCTTGAAAAATATTTAGTTGAATCTAATCTAAAACCAAAATATTTCGACCGCGATACTGATATAAGACAAGTTTTCAAATTTGATGTTCCCATTAATGGTAGTTTTGAACTGATGATGCTGGATTCTTATCCTGTCCCTTTTTTAAAATTCTATATTAATGATAAGCAAGAGTTACTTAATGGTAAAGTTCTTGAAAATACCTTGAGTTTTGGCACATTAGATCTGCAAAAAGGCGATCTTGAAATCAGTTACCCGGTTATGCTTTCTGAAAATCTTGCTTCACCGGCGGCTGTACTTAATAATGATATAGAGATTCCCGTAAATGAGATAAGCGGGTCGGCTGTGTACAGATTTTCCGGTAATGTAAGGATTGATCAGGGATTGGGATTTTATGTTTTATTTTATGAAAATCAAAATCCCGAGCCCAGCGCAAGAGAATCTTTACAATCTAATCCTCTGGCAGGGTGGCAGAAATTCCAAATTAATTTTCAAACTAAATCAACTACCAAAAAAGCAAAAATAGTAATTTCGCCTGCAGGATCTAAGCTAACGGTTTCGGACATTAAGATTCAGAAAGTGTTAAATAATCAGATTTTCTTGCGTAGTGACAAAAAAGGGCAGACTTTATTACAAGACGAGGCAGAGTCAGTTGAATTTATTAAAAAAAGTGCAATAGAATATGAGGGTAAGATTAAACTTGCAAACCCGGGATTTTTATTTTTCAAAGAAACTTTTCATCCGGGATGGAAGCTTTCTTTAATTTCTGCCGGGGAAACTACTTTTCCCAAACAGCATTTTTTGTCTAATCTTTATGGAAACGCCTGGTATATAGACAAAGCAGGGGAATATGAATTTAAAATAGAATTTGATCCTCAAAAGTATTTTAATATAGGTATTATATTGACCGTACTGGGAGGATTATTTATTTTGGCAGTTGCAATGAATAAAAGAAAAAAACAAATATGAAAAATCTTACTAAGATAGTTATGGCTTCTTTCTTGGCGCTTGCATCCTTTTTTATTTTCAATGCTTTAGAATTTGATTTGCTTCTTTTAGGATTTAGTAAATATATTCAGTCTGCAATTTTTGCCATAACCGTTGGCATCCTGATTGTAAAACCCGCGTATTCTTTTATGATTATGATTGGGTCGTGTATGCTTTTTGCTTTCACGGCACTTTTCTATTTGTTTGAACTTATTCCGCTTTCTAATTATTCCGGCAGTATCGGCATTGGACTTTTAACAATTTCGGCTTTTTTTTATCTGGCCACCAGAGAGTAGATTTTATCCGGCGGAAAACCTTTTGGTATACCGCCTAAATCTTCATAAAAAACCTGCAAAAAGGGGTCTTTGTACAAAAGCTGCAAGGCATCCGCGCCATTTAGAATAAAACTGGCTTGCTTTGAAGTTCCTCCCCACTCTTTGGTTAAGTATGGGTAAGCAGGATCATTGGCAAAGTAAATTGCCGCTCCTTTGGGAAGCGAAAGATATGTGGATCTTAACTCTTTTATCAATTTTTGGGCAGTTTTGCCTCTGGTGGCTGCCCAGTGGGTTTGTTCCCCCAGTTTGATTGATGCAATATTAAGAAAGAGGGAAGAAATAATAAAGATAAAGAGTAGAGTTTTGGGCAGTGTGTTGGTGATATAAAAAATTATTCCCCACAAAGCAGGCAAGACAAAAATTAAATAATGAGATGATTTATGAGAGGGTAAAAAAATGATTGGCAACAAACCTGTCATAAGCCACAATAAAAGAAATAAAAATTTTTTATTAAGAAAGACAGAACTTTTTTTATGCAACAGATAAAGGGTGGAAGTTACAAGCAGAGCAAAAGAAACAAAAAATGCGGGAAAGATAATTTTGAAAAAATCTCCCCAATAACGGATCAGGTTAGGGTTTAAGTTGAGGCCCGGCAAAACAAAATCCTGCAACATCTCCGGAATTCCGAAACCCCAGGATAAATACCAGATGAAAGATTGTCCAATAATCTTGGGATTAAAAATAAATTTATACTGTACCTCCCCGGGAGAAAAACCTATTTTGGCAGTATCTATATAAAGTAAAATAGCGGATAATAAAAAAAACGGGATAAGTTTAATTAAAGCTTTTTTGGAGGAAAGAGCCAGCAGGATTAGGGGGGTAGCAAGGATAATTTCGTGTGAGGAAAGAGCTAATAAAAATATTACCAGCGAAAGGAGATATTTTTTAAGTTTATAAAAAATAATTGTTAACAGAGCAAACATTACAGCGCCCGAGCTTTCAATTCCTCCGGGTATGTAATATAAAGTAGCCACATTAGCAGAGGATATCCCAAAAAATAGTGCTACAAAAAAAGATAAAAATCTTTTTTTGAAAATGTTTTGTATTAGAAAATAGACTAAAGATATGTTAATAAAATGAACGCCCATTAAAAGTATCCTGAAAGGGATATGATTTAATCCAAAAAAATTAAAATAAATATTGTGTAAAATCTCCCGAAAAAGCGGCCGGTAAAAGGCAATTCCTCTTTCTTCAAAAGGATAAATGCCCAATAGCTTTATAAACTCCCCAAAACTTCCGTTAGTTAAGCTTATTTTAAACATAAAAAAATCATCTCCGGAGAAATATGCGGAGAAAGTGGGGAAATAAGCCAGCAAGACTGCTATCCAGATTATAATGATTGGCATAAACTTTCTCATTAAGATAAATTATAATAGAAGTATGATTAAGTTTAAATTATCATTATTGATTTTTACTTTGGCTATTTTGTTGGCGGGAGCGGCAGGGATTTCGATTGTCTTTTTGCACCAGGGATTGGCGCAAAAGATATTTAATGCTTTTTTTTGGATGGAAGTTTTAGGAGCAGCAGTTTATTTATGGGAGACAAAGCAAGAAAATGCGAAATAAATTCTATATTGCAATTTTGGTCTTAATATTAGCCGGGGTGTATTGGTGCTGGTGGTTACCCGGGGTAAGAGTTGCCAGTGATTTCCCGGCAGTTCCGGAGCAGGTTTTAAAAAGCCTGTTTGATTTTCCCAGAACCTGGTCTGACAGGGGATCAGAGGGGATGGGTGAGGTAAGCGCATTTTTTTTATGGTCTTATCCATTGACATTTATTTCTTCTGTATTTGCCAATTTGGGATTTAATTTTGCCCAGATTGAAAGATTAGTAATTATGATCCCCTTTTTATTGATAGGTTCTTTGTCCATGTGGAAGCTGGGAGAAAATTTAAAATTATCAAATCCGGCTAGACTTATTTCTGCAATTTTTTATTCTGCCAACACCTATGTCTTATTGCTGGTGGACGGCGGACAATTCTCTATTGCTTTAGCATTTGCCTTTTTTCCTTTAAGTTTTCTAGCTTGGGAAAAAGCAAAAGAAGGGGGAATAAAAGAAAAAATTTGGGCCGGGGTGACAACAGCAATTTTGGGTTTTTTTGACTTTAGATTTATCTATCTTTTGGCAGTCATTCTAGCAATTAAATTTTTTTATGAGATTTTATTTTTTAATTTTAAGGGTTTTAAAAAATGGATAATGGCATGGGTTAATACTGTTACAGCAGTAGGAATAATAGTTTTTGGCTTAAATGTTTACTGGTTGTTACCCCTTGTTATGTCCCCTATTTCCCCTGAAACTTATAAATTTTTTACCCAAACTTCGTTTGAGAGTTTGGGCAGTTTGGGACACGCCCTACTGTTGCTTTCTCCTCACTGGCAGGAAAACATATTTGGAAAAATTACCCCCCTACGGTTAGAATTTATCGTAATTCCGGCATTTGCCTTGCTTGCTCCAATTTTAAAACCCAAAAACAAAACAGTTTTATTTTGGTTTTTCGTCCTGATATTATCTATATTTCTTTCCAAAGGAGCAACAGAGCCTTTTGGAAAAGTTTATCCTTGGTTTTTTAACCATCTTCCCGGATTTTCGCTGTTTCGCGATTCCTCGAAATTTTTAACTTTGACAGCTTTATCTTATGCGTTGCTGTGGGGAATCGTTACAGATGGTCTTCTAAACAAACTTAAAAGGACAGAGATAAGGATTTTACTTCTATCTTTATTGGTTTTTTATTTATTATTTTTAATCCGCCCTGTTTGGACCGGTCAAATGACAGGTACTTTTTCAAATCCAAGGTTTCAGGAAGAATTTACGCATTTGAAAGATTTGTTGCAGAGCGATAAGTTGTCTTCGAGAGTATTTTGGATTCCCTCGCTTCCTCCCCTTGGCTATTTTGACAGCCAACATCCTGCAGTTGAAGCATCGCGGTTGGTGCAAAAAAGGCCTTTCGCAGCAGGTACCCTTGGAACATATGAAATTTTTAATTTTCTCCGGGAAGCTCCTTACATGGGTGAGATATTTGACGTGGCAGGAATAGGTTATATAGCTTATCCCCTTCTTGATCCCAAAAGAGATAACCTGCATCCGGATAATTTGAAGTATTATGATATATTTCAAGGCCAACTTTCTAATCTTCCGTGGTTATCTAAAGTGGGTAGTTTTACCATCCCTCTTTGGCAAACTAAAAAACATCAGGAAATCTTTTTTGAGACGGCTGATGTCTGGTGGGTAGTTGGGTCAGATAACATTTACAACGAAGCCACTAAAAGCGCAAAACTTTCTCTTTCTAAAAATGCTTTAATTTTTGCAGAAGAAAAAGCAGGTTTAGGAAAGAATTTAGATCAAATTCCAGAGGCAAAAATAGTCTTAAATAACAAAACCCTCTTGGATCTGGCGGCCAGTCTTATCAATCCTGATAATTTGATCTTTCCGGCCCAAAAGCTTCAAAATAATCCTGATTTTTCGGGATGGTGGAAAAGGGAAACTGTTGATTTAATCAAATGGAGATATTTTTTAAGGGATAAATACCAAATTGATAATCTGGATTTTGATTTAGGAGGAGGATGGGCAGTGGCCGAAAAAAGTTTAAAGTTAAAAGTTGAAAGTGAAAAGCTTAAAAACAAACATATTCTTCTTGCCCGTGTTTTAGAAAGTACGAGATCAGGAGAACTTAAATTTTATCAAGACAATCAATTGATCGGAAATGTAAACACACAAAAAAAGGAGAATAATGTTAGATGGTTTGAGGTGGGTCAATTAATAAAGGATCAAGAGTTGATAATAGCGTCAGAGGGAGATATCAATGTAATTAATGCTTTGGCAGTTTTGGATAAAGACCAATGGGGTAATTACAAAAATAAAGCAGATAAACTGCGTAGTAGATTTATGGAATTTAAAAAAGAAAATACCTCCACTATTTCTGCAGTAGTTTCTTACGAGAGAATTAATCCCACTAAATATTTGGTGACAATATCGAATTTAAAAGAGCCTGTATTTTTGGTTTTTTCAGAGAGTTATAATAAGCTTTGGAAGATTAATGACATGAGCCCACTGCCTGTTTACAGTTTACTGAACGGTTTCAGGATAGAAAAAGAAGGAGAGTATGCAGTGGAATTCCAGCCGCAAAAATATGTTTTACCCGGAATGGTTATATCGGTTTTAACTCTCCTGACTGCTATAATAGTCTTATGTTTAAAAACATTATTCGTACGGCGACCTTTAAACAGTCGCAAATTACCATTATAGGTACTCTGATAAATGGCACTTTGGGAGCGCTGTTTTATATTTTCCTGGCAAGATTTTTAGGCCCCTCGGATTTTGGATTACTAACTATTGCGCTGACTACCCTGGTTTTGATTGCGGATATGGCGGATATTGGCACAAATACCGGTTTAATCCGTTTTGTATCTGCAAATTTGATCCAAAGTAGCGACAAAGCTTACAGGTTTTTAAAGTTAAGTCTGGAAATAAAACTTTTTGCCTGGGCAATATCTTTTTTAATTATTTTCCTGCTTGCGCCATTTTTGGCAAGGGAGGTTTTTCATAAAGAGGATTTAATTTTACCTTTAAAACTGGCTGCTTTTGGAGTGGGAGGAGCCTTGCTTTTCAGTTTTGCAACCTCTGCTTTGCAAGTTTATCAAAAATATTTTCTCTGGAGCGCCGTAAATATTTTAACCAATTTTTTAAGACTAATCTTAATTCTAGCTTTAGGTTATTATCTTACTCTTAATGTGACAAACGGCTTGTTAGTTTACATAATTTTACCATTCTTTGGTTTTTTTGTGACACTTTTTATTCTCCCTGCAAGAAAAATACTGGCCGGCAAAAATGAATTCAGTTTATCCAAAGAGCTTTTCAGGTACAATATTCCGGTAGCCATCTTTACCGTAATTGCCGCTTTTTCCGCTAGGTTGGATACATATCTGAATGCCGCATTGCTTTCCGCCAGAGAGGTGGGAATTTATGGAGCGGCCAATCAAATGGTGGCAGTTATGCCGCAACTGGTTTCGGCTTTGGGATTGGTGGCCTCGCCAAAATTTGCTTCATTCCAAAATAACAAGCAGATGCTTATTTATTTTAAAAAATTTCAGTTCTTTGTTTCAGGACTTTGTTTGTTGGGAATTTTAACTATTCCTGTTGCAGTATTTCTCATTCCATTACTTTTTGGACCGCAGTACGTTGACGCGGTTTTACCGTTTATTTTTTTATTTTTGGCAATGATTGTTTTTCTTTTTTCCATTCCGGTCCATCACAGCATTATTTTTTATTTTGGCAGACCGGATGTTTTCATATGGGTTTCTCTGGGGCATCTGACAATTATCGGAGGCTTAGGATATATTATGATTTCAAATTTCGGTATAATCGGGGCTTCGATTACTGTTCTGGCTGGGACAACTTTTAATTTTCTATACCCATTATTTTGGTTGTTGATTAAACTTAAGAAATGAAGATTTTTGCTAATACCATTGTTAATAATGAGGAAAATTTCATCTGGTTTTCTATTATGAGTGTTGTGGATTTTGTCGATAAGGTAATGGTTTGGGATAGCGGCTCAACTGATAAAACAGTTGAAATAATTAATGAAATTAAAAAAATAAAAGGAAATAAAATTGAATTTAAGGAAGTTGGCACTGTTGACAAATATCAATTTACACAAATGCGGCAAAAAATGCTGGATGAGTCAAAGTGCGATTGGATTTTAATTTTGGACGGAGATGAAATTTGGTGGGAAGATTCCATAAAAAAAATTATTAAAACAATAAATGAAAGAAGTGCTGAGATTGATGGGATTGTAGTGCCAATGAAAGTACCTGTTGGAGATATTTATCATTTTCAAGAAGAAGCAGCAGGTCAATATCAAATTCTAAATCGAAAGGGTCATTACAGCTTACGGGTAATAAACAAAAAGATTCCTGGGTTACATGTTGATTGGCCCTATGGTAAGGAGAGTTTTCTTGATAAAAAAAACCGTCTCATTCAGAAAAGAGAAAAGATAATATTTATTGATGCGCCATATTTGCATGTAACTCATTTACAAAGATCAAGTTTTAAAAGAAAATATGATAAATTTAAATATGAGTTGGGCAAGAGAGTTTCAAAAGATTTTAAATTTCCTGAAAGTTTATATTTAGAATATCCATCAATAATTCCGTCTCCTTTCGGTAAAATATCAGGATTAAGTAAGATTAAATCTCAACTCTTAACTCCGCTTAGGAAAATTAAAAGGAGATTACTGTGAGTACGGATAATGGCACGCAAACCCTGGAATCCATGAGCCAGGCTGTTTGGTATAACCAGTGGACAGTCAAAAAATTTGAAAGTTTTTTAACAGGAGATATTCTGGAAGTTGGCTGCGGTATTGGCAATTTCACAAATTTTTTAAAGAAATACGGTAATGTTTGGTCCATAGATATTAATGAAAATTATCTAAAGCAATTCATGGATACTGACATCAAGATAGGATTAGGGGATATTGAAAAAGGAGAGTATTTTTTTAAAAATAAAAAGTTTGATACTATTGTTTGTCTGAATGTATTAGAGCACATAAAAGACGACAAAAGAGCTTTACAAAATATGCTTTTGCTTTTAAAAACAGGCGGGCATCTAATTCTACTGGTACCGGCATATGATTTTTTGTTTGGAGAAATAGATAAATCAATTGGTCATTTTAGAAGATATGACAAAAACAAACTTAAAAGCTTATTAAAGGATATGGGTTTTAAAATAATTAAAAGTAGGGTAATTAATTTTCTTGGAGGGGTAGGTTGGTTCCTTTCATCAAAATTATTTTCCGAAAGTAAAATTAATGAAAGCAAAATTAAAGTTTTTAATTTTATTGCTCCGTTTTTTTTGTCCCTTGAGAATTTAATTGAACCTCCTTTGGGCACTTCTATTTTAATTATTGCCAGAAAATGAAAAAAATATTATCCATAATTATTCCGGTTTTTAATGAAGAGAAAACAATTGAGGCTTTACTTCAAAAAGTAAGGAAAGTTGATTTACCAAATGGAATAGATAAAGAAATAATTGTTATAGATGATTGCTCAAAAGATAATTCAAAATTCAAAATTCAAAAGTCTAAAATAAAAAGATTAATAAAGATTTACCATAAAGATAATTTGGGTAAAGGAGCGGCAGTAAGAACAGGAATTAAAAATGCCAAGGGAGACTATTTTATAATTCAGGATGCGGATTTAGAATACGATCCTGAAGACTATGTAAGCTTATTGGAGCCAATATTAAAGAAAAAGGCAAAGATAGTTTTTGGGACAAGGCTTGTTGATTATCCACTAAAGGTGTGGGGTAAGAACAGGACAGTGTTGCCTTTGCATCTACTAGCTAATAGATTTTTAACCTGGCTGGTAAATTTTTTATACGGATGCAACCTTACAGATATGGAAACTTGTTATAAACTTTTTACCAAAGAGGTAATGAAAAAATTAGATCTAAAGTCTAATAGGTTTGAGATTGAACCGGAGATAACTATTAAATCGCTAAAATTAGGCTACAATATAGTGGAAGTGCCAATTAAGACTAAACCACGCGGGTATAATCAAGGTAAAAAAATAGGCTTTTGGGATGGACTCTCGGCAATGTGGACAATTTTAAAATACAAGATATCTTAAAATGAATTTTACATTATTTATTAGAAAATACAAAATTGTTTTACTTTTAGGTTTTATAATTTTGTTATCAGCATTTTTAAGATTTTACAGGTTGGGGGAAATCTATATTTTTAACTTTGATGAGGAGTATCAGGCTACTTACGCTTGGACCTTGGTGAAAGATCCTCATCCGATTTGGATTGGAGTAAGCGCTTCTTTTTTGGATTTTTATCTGGGGCCTTATTTTACCTATTTTACCGCTATTTTACTTGCTATTTCCCATGGAGATCCTTTAATCGGAGCTTATTTCGCCGCATTTTTGGGGGTTGTAACAACAACTTTATTTTTTTTCATTGGCTGGAAGATATTTAATTTAACTACCGGGGTAATTTCCTCTTTGCTTTACGCAGCGCTACCGTTATTTGTTTTTTTTGATCAGAAATATTGGAACACCATGTTTACTCCTTTGATAACGATGCTTTTATTTTTAACAATGATTTTAGTTAAAAGATCAAAGTGGTGGTGGGTTCTTTATGCCGGCCTTTTTGGATCTATTTTGCAAACTCATTTGGAACCCGCCCCCCTTCTTTTAATTGGCCTGTGGTATTTTGTCAGGGAACAATACTGGAAGAATATCAAGTTGACGGCAATTTGTTTATTGGTGTTTGCCCTGTTTTACTGGCCCTTGGCGGTTTTTGATTATTATCATAACTTTAGCAACTGGACTCTTTTTAGCCGTTTTACAACGCATCTTAACGAGTCAAAGATTGCTTTTGACCCATCTGCTAAGTTTAAAACTTTGTTTGATAGTATGGGCCGGTTTTGGTATTTAAAAGCCGGCAATCCCAATGCAGATGAGATTAATTTTGGCTGTACCTCTTTGTCTGTTAAAAAGGAGTTTAAATTTATTGATCAATATGCCAAAAGAACATATGCTCATCCGGTACTATCTTTGTTGACATTATGTTTACTTGCGATTTTTCTCTGGAAGTTTATAAAAGGTAAAAAGTATGAGTATAAAATGCTGGCTATTTTTTTGTGTGTCTCCCTTTTCTTTTTTATGATTTTTCCGGGAGGATCATCAGAATATTATACTCTTTATTTTCTGGTTTTATTTACGCTTGTACAGGGAATTCTAATAAGCAAAATAAAAATTCTCCGCTTGCCTTTATTTATTTTAGTATTTTTGGCTGTTGCAGCGGGAATAAATACAATAATTAATGTCTCTGGTGAATTTAGTTTGGCTCCAAAAAAAATAATTATTAATAAAGTTATGGAAGTTATCCAAGATAAGCAATTTGCCATTGAAGGAAGGGGAGTATGTCATGACTATGAGGGCTGGAGATATCTTTTTAAAGTTTATGGCAGAGTTCCTGACATAAGTTACACTGATAAAAATTTAGGCTGGCTTTATCCGGAAGAGATAAAAAAAGATGTGAAATTGGAGTATACAGTAATTCTTTCGGAAGACAGAATCCCTCTTAAAGAAGATTTACCGTATCTGCTAACTATAAAAGCAGGTGGATATAAAGCGTACATAAAAAAGAACCAATAATGAAAATACTATTTTTAAGCAGGTATCAAAATATAGTAAATAGAGGGGCAGAAGTTTTTGTTTCGGAACTGGCTAAAAGACTCTCCCTCAAGCATGAAGTGAAGATTCTTCCGGATCAAGACAGCGGAAGTTATGATGTAGTTATACCAATGAATGGGGGAATGCAGGTTGTTAAAGCTTCCCTTGGAAGAATTTTTAAAAGATACAAGCTGGTGGTTAGTGGACAAGCAGGAATAGGTAGAACTTCTATTATTAATCTTATGGCGGCACCTGATATATTTGTGGCCCTGACAGATTATATGGCCAAATGGGCAAGCAGGTGGGCTTGGAAAAGTAAAATTGTCAAAATTCCCAATGGGGTGGATTTATCAAAATTTAATTCAGATGGTGATAAATTAAATTTAGGTTTGGAAAAACCAATTATTCTTTGTGTTGGAGCATTAACCTGGTATAAACATCACGAAAGAATTATAGAGGCAATGCGTTATTTGGATAAAGGTTCGTTACTGATAGTAGGAGAGGGGGAACAAAAAAAATATTTAGAAGAAAAAGGCAAAAGAATACTGGGTGATAGGTTTAAGATTCAAAGTTTTGACTATGCTGATATGCCCCCGGTTTACAGGTCTTGTGATCTTTTTACCCTGCCTTCTTGGGATAGAGAGGCGTTTGGCATTGTCTATTTGGAAGCAATGGCATCGGGCTTGCCTGTTGTGGCACCTAATGATTTATCCAGAAGAGAGATTATTGGAGACGCAGGTATTTTTGTAGATACCAGTGACCCGGAAGTTTATGCGAAAGAAATAAATGAAGGGATGAAAAAAAATTGGAAGGATTTACCAAGAAACCAAGCTGAAAAATTTTCCTGGGATAAAATTGCTAAAGATTATGAGAAAATAATCCTAATATGATTTCTACGGTTGTAGTATGTTTTAATGAGGCAGAAAAACTGCAAAAATGTCTTAAAAGCGCCACAGGCTTTGCAGATGAGTTGGTTGTGGTAGATTTGGATTCCTCGGATGCCTCCATAGAGGTAGCAAATAAGTTTGGCGCAAAAGTTTTTCACCACCAATTTGTCCCTTTTGTTGAACTTGTAAGAGATTATGCTATAGCTAAAACAAGCGGGGACTGGGTTTTAGTTCTGGATTCAGATGAAGAAATTGGGAAAAATCTTAAAGAAAAACTTAAAGAGGTGGTGAAAAAACAAAAATTCACAGCAGTTAATATCCCCAGAAAAAATATTTTTTTTGGGAAATGGATCAAACACACCAATTGGTGGCCGGACAGGCATATCAGATTTTTCAAAAAGGGGACTGTTTTGTGGAGCGCGAAAATACACAGCTACCCCGCCGTGGCGGGGGAGATTTTGGATTTAGAGGCAAGAGAAGATTTAGCTATAGTTCATTTTGGCTATGATTCCATAGAAGAGTTTTTAGATCGTCAAAATAGATATTCCTCCATTGAAGCAGCTAATTTATATGATAGTGGCTTAAGATTTTCCTGGGTTCTATTTTTCTGGAAACCGGCCAGAGAATTTTTAGTCAGGTTTTTAAGACACAGGGGTTTTTTGGATGGGTTTTACGGTTTAGCGCTAACTATTTTAATGATGATTTATCAAATGATAGTTTTAGTTAAGATTTGGGAATTGGAGCAAGAATGATTTGGGTAATCCTTGTATTGGGAACAATTTTAAGGTTGATAAGTTTAAATCAGAGTTTGTGGTTGGATGAAGCCATAAATGTGATGGCTGCAAATAGTTATTCTTTTTTCGAAATGATTACTCAATATGCAATAGCAGATTTTCACCCGCCCGGTTGGTTTATTATTTTATGGCTTTGGGGGAAACTTTTTGGCTACTCTGAAATTGCAGTCAGGTTACCTTCGGTAATATTTGGCGTGCTAACGATTTATAGTGTTTACTTGATAGGAAAAAAAATAGTTTCTCAAAAGCTTGGTTTAATGGCTGCACTACTTTTTGCCATTAACCCTCTGCATATTTATTACAGTCAGGAAGCCAGAATGTATGCTTTGGCTACTCTGGCTGTTTCGATCAACTTCTTTCTTTTCATCAAAGTTATTAAAAAAGAAAAAGTAAATATGATCTTTTTAATTTTCGCTAATTTATTGGTACTTTCATCCGATTATGTAGCTTATTTTATTTTTCCCGCCCAACTTGCCTTTTTATTACTGATTAGAAAAAAAGCGTTAGTTAAAAAATGGTTGATGGCTTTAATTATTGCGGTTTTAATTGGTATTTGGTGGCTGCCAATATTTTTCGCTCAACTTGATGTGGGAGCTGTTGCCGCTGCTAATTTGCCAACATGGAAATTTGTTGCAGGTAGTTTTGATTTTAAGACATTACCGCTGACATTTGTAAAATTTATTATAGGTAGAATAAGTTTAGCTGACAAGATAATCTATGGGGCAATAATGCTTCCGGTTTGCACTTTGTTTGCTTATCTTTTGTACAGAGGAATTAAATCATTAAATAATCTTCACAGAAAATTACTATTTAGTTGGATTATTATCCCTTTAAGTTTAGCGACTGTTATTTCGCTTGTGATACCGGTATACAACTATTTTAGAGTTCTATTTGTACTTCCCGCATTTATTATTTTAATTGCTCTGGGGATTTTTTCTTTTAAATTTAAATTAAAATATGCATTTTTGGCAGCAGTTTTAGTAATTCAAATATTTTCTTCATTAGTTTATTTATTTAATCCATTATTTCAGCGGGATGACTGGAAAGAATTGGTTAATTTTTTATCAACCAAGAATGAGCCGGTTTTATTTGAAAGTTCCGGAACTCTTCCTCCATTTAATTATTATGCAAAAGGCGAAATCGACGCCAGAGGCGCGCTAAAGGATTTTCCTGCAAAGGATTTAAGTGATGTGGCTGATTTGGAAAATATTTTGCAAGGGGAAAAGCAAGTATATCTTGTTGAGTATCTTGTTGACATATCTGATCCGCAAAGATTGATTCAAAAACAATTGACACAGTTAAATTTTAAAGAAACTGAAATCAACAATTTTCATGGGGTGGGTTTTGTTTATCATTACAAAAGATGACCAAGTTTTTTTTGCTAATTATTATAATTGCTCATATTTTTATTTTATCTAGGTTGATTTTTTTCCCATACCCTGAACTTTTTATTTATCCATATCTCACAAATCACGGATTAAAACCATACAGCCAAATTTTAGACCAGCATTTTCCGGGTTTAATGTTTTTACCAGTAAATTTTGATAATTTGGGGATGAATGATGCCACCTCGGCCCGTCTTTGGCTCTACGCAATAGTTGCCATCACCCATGTGCTGCTTTTTTTAATATCAAAAAAAATATTGGGAGAGAAAAAAGCATTTCTTGCTAATTTCCTGTATCTTTTATGGCAGCCATTTTTTGAAGGATGGGTTTTATGGATTGATAATTTTTTACCTTTGATGCTTCTCCCCGCAGCATACTTTCTTTATAGAAAAAACTTTATTTTTAGTGGGTTATTGATCGGGGTGGCGGTAGTTTTCAAGCAAACTATAATACCTTTATCAATAATGGCTTTTCTTTATATATTATTGAGCGAAAAAAATATTAAAAAAACCACGGGATATTTATTGGGACTGATATTACCCGTAATTTTAATGATTCTATATTTTATTTGGATTGGAGTATTTCCGGATTTTTGGTATTGGACTATTACTTTTAATTTAACTGTTTATGCGTCTTTGGGAACACAAATCCCTACCAGTTTTGGATTTATATCAAGAGTATTGATGGTGTATATTGCTTCTTTATCAGGGTTTTTATACAAAGAAAAACGGCTAAAAATTATTGTATTTATTTTTCTGGTGGGTTCTTTAATTGGAGCATTTGACAGGGCAAATTTTGTGCATTTTCAACCATCTCTGCCATTTGCAGTAATTCTAACTGGTTTAGGTGTGTATTCATTAACAAAAAGAAAAACGGGCTTTATATTAATAGCTATTTATCTCACTGTTACTATTTGGTGGCAGAATATTTTTTATAAAGGACACATATCAAACAAAGTTTTCTTTTTTGATGACAGTACTTATGCAATATCCAATAAAATCAGACAGTACACAAAAGAGGGTGATAAGATATTTGTATTCGGCGCCGCGCCACATCTTTATCAGATGTCTCAAACCTTGCCTGCAGGGGATATTTTTGTTTTTCAATTCCCATGGTTTTTATCTGTTGCGGAAGATAGAATTTTGCAGGGTTTAGAAAAAGACCGGCCAAGTATTATTATTGCAGATAAAACTGTTAAAATTGAAGGTATGCCGATTGCAGATTTTGCAAAGAAAATTAATAGTTACATCAATGAAAATTATCAGAAGATAGATAGTACTGGTAGCGTTGATATACTGAAAAGAAAATGAAGAAAAAAATAAAGGTTGGTATGGATATTTCACAGATTGCGCACAAGGGTGGGGTGGCAACTTATACACAAAATCTGGCAAGAGAGCTTTCAAATATAGAAGATTTGGAAATGGTTTACTTTTTTTCCTCTCTCAGAAAAAAAGCCCCTCTTTTTATTCATGGTAATGTCAAAAATTTCCGTTTACCCCCAACGCTTTTTGAAATGCTTTTTAACAGATGGCGCAATATTTCAATTGAAAAATTCTTAGGCCCCCTGGATATTTTTCATTCAAGTGATTGGACGGAGCCGCCAAGTTCTGCCAAGAAGATTACTACCTATCATGATGTTGTAGCGTTAAAATATCCCCAGTGGTCACACCCCAAAATTGTGGCAGTTCACAAAAGACGGCTTTATCTGGTGGAAAAAGAAATAGATATGATAATTGCTGTTTCGCAGTCAACTAAAAAGGATTTGATGGAAATTTCCAGTATTCCGGAAGAAAAGATAACCGTAATTTATGAGGGGCCGACAGCAGATTTTAAGCCCCAGTCCAAAGAACAAGTGGAAAGTTTTAGGAAAAAATACAAATTACCGGATAAATTTGTATTGGCAATAGGGGGAATAGGAGAAAGGCGGAATTTAGGAAGAATTAAGCAAGCAGCCAAAGATTACAATTTGGTGATTACCGGTCAAACAATTCCATGGCTTGAATTAGACGAACTGGAATTGCTTTACAATAGCGCATCGGTATTGCTTTACGCCTCGCTTTATGAAGGATTTGGACTGCCTTTACTGGATGCATTTTTGTGTGGGTTGCCGGTTATTACCTCAAATGTTTCTTCAATGCCGGAGGTTGGAGGGGATGCGGCGGAATATGTTAATCCGGAATCGGTAATAGATATTGAAAACAAATTAAAAGCAGTGACATCAGATGAGGAGAAAAGAAAAGAAATGATTAAAAAAGGATTTGAACAAGTTAAAAAATTTTCCTGGGAAAAAACTGCCGAGGAGACTGTTAGAGCGTACAAAGAACTGATGAAATGAATTATATCTTATCGCTCATTCTTCTGGGATCTTTTATTCTGCGTTTTTGGGATTTGGGAGGAATGCCGCCGCATCTTCGCAATGATGAAGCCGCGCTGGGATACAACGGCTATTCAATTTTAAAAACCACAAGAGATGAACATGGAGAACTCCTGCCCATATTTTTTCAATCTTTTGGGGATTTTAAACCGGGACTGTATGTTTATTCAACTCTGCCTTTTGTCGGAATTTTTGGATTAAACGAATTTTCTGTTAGGCTTCCTTCAGCCATTGCCGGAATAATAGCTGTCTGGTTAATGTACGGAATTGTTTTGCAAATGTTTGGAAGTATAAAGCTAGCTCTTATTACTTCTTTGGTTTTTGGGATATCCCCGCTATTTATTGAATTTTCCAGAGGAGCCTGGGAAGTGAATGTTTCCTTAATGCTAACTCTTGCGGGCATTTTATTTTTTTTAAAAGCTGTTTTAAAAGAAAAATATCTTTTTCTGTCGGCTCTATTTTTTGGATTAACGCTACTTACTTCTCATACAGCTAAACTTTCAACTCCGATTATTCTGGTAATTCTTTTTATTGCTTATTTCAAACAAATTAAAAAGGTATCTTTGAAGATAATTTATCTCTCTGCAATAATTTTTTTATTTTTTACTATGCTGGTAGCTTTAAGTTTTATACAGGGAAAAGTTGCCAGACTACAAACTTTAAGTATATTTTCATATCATCTGAATTCTCAAGATACTCTCCGCTCCATTGCTACAAGGTGGTTTAGTTTGTATTCACCAAGCACGCTGTTTTTGAAAGGAGATATTAATCCGCAGCACACCCCTCCAAATACCGGGCCGCTACTGCTTCTGGATAGCATTTTTTTAATTTTAGGAGTTAAAACATTGATCCGACGCGGCAGCAAACAACAAAATATTTTCATCTGGAGCAGTTTGTTCCTGCTTTCCTTGCCATCCATTATGACCATTGAAAAGATAAATTTTGAAAGAGTTCTACCCATGTTTATCCCGCTGGTGATTCTTACAGCCATAGGCATGAATAGTTTAGGGAATTTTAGAAAAAATATCATGATTATTTTTATATTTTTCTATGCTCTAAATTACATTTATTTTTTGGACCAATATTTTGTGCACGGCAAAAAAAAGAATGACGGCTGGCAGTATGGATATAAGCAAATCGTTGAAAAAATAACCCCAATACAGGAGTTTTATCAAAAGATTATTGTTCAGCAAAGCTTGGAGCAACCCTATATCTTTTTTCTTTTTTTTCAAAAAATTGATCCAAGTAAATATCAAAAAATTGCAAATGAAGTGTTTGTGCCAAATGAAACAGGGAAAGATATGGGGCTTGTATCAAGAATTGATAATATTGAATTCCAGGATATTGACTGGCTAAATAAAAAACCAATAAAGGGTAATTTGTATATTATGCCTTCATATAAGCTGGATCAACAACAGAAGTTTTATCAAGAATATAAACAGGTTGATGAGATAAAGGATTTAAATGGTTTTTCTTTGTTCAAAATAGTCAAAATATGATTAACATGTTTTTGTATTTAGGTTCAGTCTTTTTAATATATCTTTTGGCGCGTTCTCTTCCTTTGGAAAAAAAATTCCCTAGTTTTCCTTTTATTTGTGCTCTTTTTTTGGCCATTTCGCCCTGGTTTAATTTTATTTCCAAAGACAGGCAAGCCAGTTTAATGCTGTTTCTTTCAATCACCGGAGTTTATTTAATAAATAAATTTCTCAAAAAATATTCGTTAGTTAGCGTTTTCTTATTTTTGATACTGATAAATTTTCTTACAATTTCATTTAAAGATATAACTCAAGTACCGGTCTGGTTAACCGATGAACAAAGAAGGGAGCACGGTAATAACTTTGCTAATTTTCCGGTAGTTTTAATTCATAATAAAGTTGTAAATTATACACTGTCGTTTTTAGATCATTACAGCCAGCATTTTCAGGGAGACTTCTTATTTGTTTCAGGAGATGTTAGAAATAGTTTTCCCTTAATGTATTTATTTGACTTTATTTTTATTATCACAGCAGTTATTTTTATCATAAAGAGTCCCAAGGGGTGGGGGATAATTTTTATTTGGCTTTTGATGGCACCATTACCTTCTGCTTTAGATTTACAACCACCCAATGCTCTTTTAAGCTCTAATATGATAGTACCGCTTGTCCTATTAAGTAGTTTCAGCGCAAGTTATATTTTAAGAAAAATGATTTGAGTGTAGTACCAAATGTACTATGGGTTGAAATTATTCCAGAATTAACTTATAATTAAGTAATGCTTACAGAGTTAAAAGAATTAATCCCCGGATTGCCTGATAGGTATTCTCCTCGTTCCCCGGGGGAAGGGCTTCTTGAGGAAAGATTATCGTGGCAACGGGGAGGTGTTTTGGCACAGGTGGATATTTCCTCCTCTGATAGAACAATATACTCAATGCTTAATTGTAGTTTGCTTCCAACTCAGGATAAGGCATATGTAAGGGACATTTTGGAAATTAATTCTCAAGACCCAGAATTGAGGAAGAGCGTGAGATATATTCTTGAAGCCGCAGAAACAATCCGAACTAGAAGGAAAATGAGGGAACGCCAAAATCCACGAGGGGTTTCTTTAGAAGATGTTTTAGCTCCTTTTTCTAGCCGGGAAAAAAGACTGATAGTCACAAGTTTAGCAGGAGTGCAATTGACTGATGGTTGTACTGTTGGATGTGCATGGTGTGGATTTGAGGCAAAAAGAAGAGTAACAAAAGCTTTTGATTTAGAATCACTAAAGCATTTTTCCGGTAGTTATGGAAGAGGGATGAAACACGGATTTTTATATTTTGCATCTGACCCATTTGATTGGGTGGACGGAGAGTATACATTTACAGATGTTCATTCGGTTTGGAGCAAGAATACCCGGAGTTTTTCTTATGTTTCTACGGCAGTGCCGGAAGGAGCAGAATTTTCTGTTATTAGGTTTATAGAAACCACTTTTCAGCTTGATGAATTAAATAGGTTGGATAATTTAGCGTTTCCTTCGCTTGCTCAACAGATTAGATTATCTAGGACAGATAGAAATGCAGCGAGAATAGAACATATGCTCAACATACTTAGAATTAGAGGAGTAAGCGAAAATTTTATAAGAAAAATATTTGTTTTGGATTTATCTGAAGCAGTGCAAGCTATTGGCTATTTTATTGGACAAGCTGGACAGGGTGTATTAAATGTAAAAGACAATATAGGCATTATGTGTATGGATGGAGTTGTTATTTCTCCGGATAAAGGAGTTAGGGCGATGACTATGGAAGTGCCTACAAAAAAAAGTCCAATGGGTATCCGCGAATGGGCTATTACTCCCGGAGATATGACTGTTCCTGGTCTTTGCTATAGAGAGCGTTACTCTGGTGCGTTATGGACAGTTAGAGGAAAGCTTGTTCCGTTTGCTCTTTTACCGCCGGTTGAGCTTTTGCATATTAGAAATGGGAGAATAATAGCCGAAGAAACTATACAATCAGTTGGTAGGGATGCGTTAACCTTTGCTTTAATTAGCCAAGACTTAAGGGAGTTAACCTCTTTATTATTGGAAGAAAGAGAAGGCTTTTTAAAGAGTTTTAGTAATGGGGCAGAAGATGTAGCTGTACAGGTTACAGCATTAAGGGAAGAGTTTGTAAAAAGAAAAGTAGCTTGTTTAGCTGGTGATTGTGATGATCAGGAAGCAGTAGAAATCGCCAGAGTATATATTGGACAGGCAGAAGAGCTTTTTAATGATTTGACTAGAGAATTAAAATCCTAAAATTGAGTATAATAGTCTTATGAAAATTTGGATTGACGGGTATGAGGCAAATGTTATACAAAGATTGGGATCTTCTCAAGTAGCGTTTGAGTTAATAAGGCATTTTGAAAAAATTGATAAAGAGAACGATTATATAATTTTATTACCTGCTCCCCCGCTGGGTGATCTGCCAAAAGAAAGGCAGGGGTGGAAATATAAAGTTTTAAAGCCCAAAAGGCTTTGGACCAGAATTGCTTTACCCTTAGCTTTATATACAGCAACGAAAAAACCGGATTTAATTTTTTCTCCTACTCATTATATTCCCAGATTTTCACCTGTTAAGAGAATTGCCACCATTTTTGATTTATCTTTTCTGCATTTTCCGGAAATGTTTATTAAAAAAGATTTATGGCAGCTTAAAAACTGGACCAAATTTTCGGCAGAAAATGCGGATCATATAATTACTATCTCCAATTTTTCCAAACAGGATATTATTTCCCAATATAAAATAGATAAAAACAACATCACAGTAGCTTATCCGGGTTTTGACAGTGAAAAGTTCAAAGTGAAAAGTGAAAAGTTAAAAGATCGCTACATTATTTATGTTGGCACAATCCAGCCAAGAAAAAATCTTATTAGATTAATGGAGGCAGTGGCCAGGATAGAAGGAATTAAGTTAATTATTGTTGGAAAAACCGGATGGGAATATGAAGAAATTTTGGACGCTCCCAAAAGATTAGGAATTGAGGATAGAGTAAAGTTTTTAGGATATGTAGCAACAGATAAACTAGCTAATTTGTTAAATGGCGCCACTGCTTTTGTTTTACCTTCTTTATGGGAAGGATTTGGTATACCCGTTCTGGAAGCCATGGCTTGTGGTATTCCTGTGATTGTTTCCAATGTTTCATCGCTACCGGAAGTGGTAGGAAAGGCAGGCCTCTTGGTTGACCCATATTCTGTTGATCAAATAGAACAGGCCATCAGGTTACTGATGACTGATGCGAAATTGCGACAAAAATACTCAAAAGCCGGTCTTGCCCAATCCCAAAACTTCTCCTGGGAAAAGATGGCTAAACAAGTTTTGAAGGTATTTGAAAAAGTTGGAGGACTACATTCTTATAAAGCTTCTAATGCACGCTGAATTGGAAAATAAAGAGGTGTAAAGCCGTTTCCAAAGTTCTCATATATTTCCGCTAATGTAGGAGTTGTATGTGCTTTCTGATGAGCTATAAGTGTTTCCAGTTCTTGCTCTGCTTCTTTGTCTCCATTGCTTCCTCTCTTTGCTAGCTCGAAGGCGTGGGACATAGCTGATTCTCTTGTACCGTTTACATAGAAAGATATCTCACCCAAGCTTTCTCTAATATGATTTAGTTTGCTACAAACATCTAATAAACCATTTTGATCTCTTGCAACGCCTTCAGGCAACTGGCTTGTTTCAAGATAATGTCTAGGGAACTTTCTCCATTCAGGGTTTTCAGCACCTTGAACAGCAAAAGCACTTGATATCATACCAGCTAGTGCGTATCTGTGGTAGCCCGAAAACACTTCTCTTGCTCGAGACCAAATTGCAATAAGATCAGTTGGTTCAAGGGTGTACGAACCTACTTCCACGATTGCATCAGCTAAGAATCCATATTGCCTCCTTATGTATCTCTGTTGCTCTTGGTTATCAATGATTTGAGAGTAACCTTTAGCAAGTTGGACAATAGCAGGAAGGTTATATTCTATTACAGTAAGTACAGGATGGGTAAATCCGATTCTGCTTTCTGCTTGGGCAACTTGATCTTTTGTAAGTAATGGTCTTTCGACTGGCATAAATCTTGAGGCAGGTAAAGATATTATACTTCATAGTATAGAATAGTCAATGCCGTAGTTTGCTTATAGCAGCTTTTCCCCGTATAATTAACTACATATGGCTATTTTGCGGGATCGGATGGGAAAGGAGCTTTCAAGAGGAGAAGCCATGAGTAAAGTAGGGAACAGATTTTATAATTATTTGGCGGATTTTGGGCTGTTTTGGTTACACCTTCTTTGTTACATCCCCTCTCATCATGTCAGGAGATTTCTTTTAAGATTGGCAGGAGCAAAAATAGATCAGGGTTCAAGTTTCCATATGGGTTGTAGGTTTTTTTCATTAAAGAAAATTAAGATTGGAGAAGATAGTATTATTGGATATGGGGCTTTTTTGGATGGCCGAGACAAAATAATTATTGGAAATCATGTTGATATTGCATCTGATGTGATGATTTATAATTCGGAACATGATATTAATTCGGATGATTTCCGTGCGGTTGTGGGCGCTGTTGAAATAGAAGATTATGTCTTTATTGGCCCAAGGGCTATTATATTGCCGGGAGTTAAAATTAGCAAAGGAGCGGTAGTTGGAGCAGGAGCGGTAGTTACCAAAGATGTGGCAGATTTTACAGTAGTAGGGGGTGTGCCGGCAGAAGTGATAGGTGAAAGAAAACTAAAAGACCCGCATTATAAATTAGGCAGGGCAAGACTTTTTCAATGAAAAAAATCTTTTTAATTTTTTCTTTTTTACTTTTAATTTATATGATGTGGCCCGGGCCGAGCAGCATAAATCAATTTAATGCTTTGCCGGATTCTGAAAAATCAAAGCTGGAAGGGGATACTGTACAAATTCCCAATGTGGCAGCTTATTTTTCCAATAATTTCAGAAATTTCGTAGTCCCCTTTTATTCTGATAATTATCAAAATTTAGTCAAACTCCCCCTCCCGCCTTTAAAATTAAACCATCCTCCCGAGTTTTCATGGACAGCTATAAAACGGCATACCGATACTACTTACCTTGAAGAACTAGTTTATCCTTTGCGGGATTCTTTGTATGTTAATGGTTTTGAACCGTTTGAGGAAACAGGAGATCCCAAATACTGGGGGGCCACCAAATTTGAAATTGGTAGTAGCGTCTGGTTTACCAAAACTACCTTGCGTTTTTACCCATCCCTAGTTTGGGTAAAAGTAGTGACCTGGCTTGGTATTATTTTGTCAACGGCTTTACTGTATCGGATGGGAAGGGCTATACTTAAATGATAGTAAGATTGGAAAAATTCTTGTTTTGGTTGATTATTTTTCTTTTCGCTTTTATCCCTTTATATCCAAAATTCCCCCTTCTGAATGTTGCGGGAACTTTTGTGGCAGTAAGATTAGAGGATGTTTTTATAGCTTTAGCCTATCTTGTTTGGGGAGCATACTTGCTTCTTTCAAAACAAATAGGAATTTTCCTGAAAGATAAATTAAACCGTGCTCTAATGCTTTTTTTCTTTGTTGGTTTGGTTTCTTTATTTTCAGCTAATTTTTTAACGCATACCACACTACTGCCTTTAAGTTTATTACATTGGATAAGACGGCTGGAATTTATGATGCTTTTACCTTTGGTTGTTACTGTTATTAAAACCAAAAAACAGCTAGTGATTTGTTTATTGACGCTTTCTGCAGTAGTGCTTTTAGTAAATATCTACGCTTTAGGTCAACAATATTTACATTGGCCGGTTATTTCTACGACTAACTCCGAGTTTTCCAAAGGCCTAATTTTATCTCTTTCGCCCGGTGCCAGAGTAAATTCCACATTTGCCGGACATTATGATTTGGCAGTATTTTTAGCAATGGTTTTAGTTTTAATTTCCACTTTATTTTTTGCCTTAAATAGGAAATTCAAGATTTTTTCATTAGGTCTTGGGCTTTTGTCTTTTTGGGTTTTGATTATGACTGCGGCAAGATTATCTTTTGTGGCAGCTTTTGCCGGGATTTTTGGTAGTCTGGTTCTTTTGAAAAAATTTAAGTTTATTTTGTTGTTGGCTATGATTATGTTGGGAGTTTTAATTTATCCTTCACAGCTCCGTGACAGATTGATCTCAACAGTTACTGTCAATATTTTTGGGCAAGGAGAAAGGTATAAAGGACAAACAGAAGATCAAAGAATAAGGAGTAAGCTAAACATACCCACCTTGGCAATAAAAACATCAAGCGAATCGGCAGAAACTTCAATTTTTGCCACAGGTTCAGCAGGAATTGCCAGCGATATTACGCCGGGTGAGCCGATTGATACTACCCAACTTGGAGTGTATAGGTCTTTTTCCATCAGATTAAATCTGGAATGGCCTAGGGCTATTACTGCTTTTTTGAAAAATCCCTTTTTGGGAACAGGTTATTCGTCTTTAGGTATTGCTACTGATAATGATTTTTTAAGATCGCTTGGGGAAGTAGGAATGCTGGGAACAGCAGTGTTTATTTTAATTTTTATTGAAATAATAAAAAAAATAGTAAGGCTTTTAAGAGAAAACGATAAATTCTTAAGATATTTTTCCATTGGCACACTATCTTTAATTTTGGCTTTTGTTATAAACGGCTTATTTATTGATGTATTTGAAGCATCAAAAGTGGCATCTTTATTTTGGATGATTGTTGGATTAAATCTGTCTGTGAGGAATTTTAAATGATTTTTCTAAAAATTTTTAAAAGTCAATATTTTTGGTTGGGCTTGATTGTTTTAATAGGTTTTTGGGTCAGGCTTTTTAAGATTGATTCTCCCATTGCTGACTGGCATTCTTGGCGCCAGGCAGATACAGCCTCTGTTACCAGAAATTTTATCAAAGAAGGATTTAATCCTTTTGTGACACATTACGATGATTCATCGGGTGTTGCGGAAACTCCGCTTGTAAACCTAAACAGGTTCAGGTTTGTTGAGTTTCCTGCATATAATATGTTTGTTTACCCGCTATATCTTTTGTTTGGAGTTAATGATGCATATCATAGGATGGTGTCAATAGTTTTTTCTTTAGGCAGCATTGTTTTTGTTTTTTTCATAGCAAAAAGATATTTTGGAAATGCCGTGGCTTTTTTGTCCTCATTTATTTTTGCTTTACTTCCTTTTAATGTCTTTTTTTCAAGAACCACTTTGCCGGAGCCGACATTTTTATTTTTTGCTCTGGGCATGGTTTATTTTGTTGATAAATGGATTGGAGAGAGTAGGGTAAGTTGGGGGATTTGGGGATTTATTTTTACCGTAACTGCATTTTTGATAAAACCCTGGGCTATATTTTTTATCCCGCCTTTAATTTATTTAATTTTTAAAAAAGAAAAAAAAGTAAAAGCTATTTTTAAGTACCTCTTATTTTTTATTTTAGCGATATCCCCGTTTTTGATTTGGCGGCTGTGGATTTTGCAATTTCCGGAGGGAATCCCCGCATCTAATTGGCTTTTAAACGGAGACGGCATCAGACTTCGTCCTGCTTTTTTCTGGTGGTTAGTACAGCAAAGATTGGGAGGGGAGATCTTGGGAGTTTCCGGACTGGTACTTTTTCTCATAGGAATAATTGTTAAACCAAAAAACAACAACTGGTTTCTACATATCTGGGCTGTTTCACTTATTTTCTATCTGATTGTGGTGGCAACAGGTAATGTCAGACACAACTACTACCAGTTGATTTTAACTCCCGTACTTTCAATTTTTATGGCAAGAGGTTTTGCTTATTTATTTAAAGGAAACGCTAACTTTATACCAAGAATATTAACAATTGGACTAGCTTTGTTTCTTTTGTCCCTATCTTTTTTCTTTGGATGGAAATATGTAAAAGAATTTTATAAAATAAATAATCCTCCTATTATAGAAGCAGGCAAAAGAGCGGATCAGATTTTGCCAAAAGAGGCAATAGTGGTTGCTCCATATAATGGAGATACGGCTTTTTTATATCAAATAAACCGTCCGGGATGGGCAGTAACGGCTTTGCCGCTTAAGGAAATGGTTGCGGATTTTGGGGTAACTTACTACATTTCAGTGAACAAAGATGATAAAACCAATTGGGTTAAAAGACATTTTTATATTGTTGATGAAACGGAAAATTATGTAATTGCGGATTTAACTAAACTAAAAGAAAAATTTGACGAAAGAAAAGACCCGGAACCTTAAAATAAGATGAAGATATTAATGTTGACTCCATACCTGCCGTTTCCACTTTTAACCGGAGGTCAAACAAGGTCTTATAATTTGATCAAAAGACTTTCTGCCATCGGTCATGAGATTACTCTTTTTTGCCTAGTTAAAAAAAGCAGCGAAAGGGTTTATGTCAGCGAACTTGAAAAATATTGTAAAAAAGTAAGAGTATTTAACAGACCGGAGAAACCCTGGACTGTCAAAAATATTTTAAAAACAGGACTTTCTTTTTATCCTTTTTTGGTTATAAGAAATTGGGCAAAAGGAGAAAAGAAAGCAATTGAGGAAGAAATCAAAGAAGATAAATTTGATTTAATTCACGCGGAAACTTTCTATGTTATGCCGCATATTCCAAAGACAACAATTCCTATTTTGCTGGTAGAACAAACAATAGAATATTTGGTTTACAGGCATTTTGCCAAGGAGTCCCGTTTTCTACCCTTAAAACCGCTATTTTATTTTGATGTTGCCAAAATGAAATATTGGGAGTTGAAGTATTGGCAACAGGCAGCAAAAGTTGTGGCTATGTCGGTCGAAGACCGCAAAATAATGATATCCGAATTGCCGCAACTTGATGTTGACATTGTACCTAATGGAGTTGACAAAGAATATTTTGACACGCCCGTTGCAAAACGCGCCAAAGATCAGGTTATTTTATATTTGGGAAATTTTACATGGCTTCAAAATAGGGAAGCGGTGGATGTTTTAGTGAGAAGGGTTTGGCCAATAATTAAAAAAACGCTAGCTGGAGCAAAACTTTGGATTATTGGGAAAAGCGCCAAAAGTTTTTTTGTTCATCTTTCCTCTGTAGATATTAAAGTTATGGAAGTTAAAGATGTAAGAGAGGTTTATCAAAAAGCCTCTTTGTTGGTGGCGCCAATTTATGGAGAAGGGGGAACGCGTTATAAAAATTTGGAAAGTTTTGCCTCGGGATTGCCGGTTGTAACCACCTCTATCGGTATAAGAGGGATTGATGCAAGAGATGGACAACAGGTGATAGTTCGGGATAACCCGGATGATATTGCCAAAGAAACAGTGGAACTGCTAAATAATAAGGATCTTTACAAAAAGGTGGCTGCAAACGCCCGGGCGATGGTAGCGGCAAAATACGACTGGGATCCAATTGCCAAGAAATTAAGTGATATTTATGAAGAATTGGGAAAAAAATGAAAATCGTTATTGATGCCAGAATGTATCAGGAATCCGGAGTTGGCCGCTATATCAGGAATTTAATTGAAAATTTAAAAAAAATTGATAAGCAAAATGAATATATTCTTTTTTCGCCGGATATTAAATGGTATTCAATTAAAGAGCAAATTAAGTTACCTAAGTTACTTGAAGATCTTAAACCTGATTTAGTTCATTTTCCTCATTTTAATGTGCCAATTTTCTACAGGGGAAAATTTGTGGTTACAATTCATGATTTAATCCACCAGCATTTTAAAATGCAAAGGGCTACAACTCATGGACCTTTAATTTATAAATTAAAACAATTTGGTTATAAAAAAGTTTTTGCTAATGCAATAAAAAAAGCTGAAAAAATTTTGGTTCCTTCGAATTTTGTCAAAAATCAATTAGTTCATGATTGGGGCATTGATGAGAAAAAAATAATCGTAACTTATGAAGCGGTTGATGATAAGATTCTTGAAATAAAACCCGGCAAATTAACTGATAATTATATTTTTTATGTAGGAAATGCACACCCACATAAAAATGTGGAAGGATTAATAAAAGCATTTTTGAAATTAAAAAAAGATCATAAAAATTTAAAATTAATTTTGGCAGGGCATGACCATTATTTTTGGCAAAGGATTAAAAAAGAATTTCAAGATCCAGACATTTTTTATAAAGGTTATGTTTCGGATAAAGAGTCAGTGCTGCTTTATAAAAATGCGTTATGTTTTGTTATGCCAAGTTTTGAAGAAGGATTTGGCATTCCTATTTTGGAAGCCATGGCTTTAGGTTGTCCTGTTGTTTCATCCAATGCCGGAAGCTTACCGGAAATTGGGGGAGATGCATGTTTATATTTTGATCCGCATGACCCAAAGGATATAATTACCAAAATTTTGATGGTTTTAGATGATGAAAATTCAAGAAAAAATTTAATTAAAAAGGGATTAATAAGATATAAAAAATTTAGCTGGAAAAAATTAGCTAAACAAACTTTGGAGGTATATGAAAATAGCATTGGTTCATGATGATTTGGTGCAGTGGGGTGGGGCGGAGCGGGTTTTAGAGGGTCTTTGTGAAATTTATCCCGATGCGCCCATTTATACATCAGTTTATGATGTCAACAACGAGGAATTAGCAAAAAGATTTAAAAATAGAAAAGTTATTACATCTTTCCTGCAAAAAATTCCCGGCTGGAGGGCCCTATACAGAGCCCTCTTACCTTTTTATCCAATTGCTTTTGAGCAATTTGATTTTACAGAATATGATTTGGTAATTTCCCATACAACCAGATTTGCCAAAGCAATTATTACCAAGCCAGGCACTACCCATGTGTGCTACTGTCACACTCCCCCCCGTTTTTTATGGCATTTTTCCGGGTATAAAAGTTTTGGTTTGGGTGAAATTTTAATGACTAAGTTGCGATTATATGATCAGGTTTCTGCAAAAAGAGTAGATTATTTTATTGCCGGTTCCCAAAATGCAAAAAAAAGAATTAAAAGAATTTATGGAGTAGATTCTAAAGTAGTCTATCCTTTTATAGATTTGGACAGATTTAAAAATGTAGAAACTTTTGATGGAGGGTATTATGTAGTGATGGGACGTCCAAATAAATACAAAAAATTTGATCTGGTACAAAAAGCAAATTTGTATCTTAAAATGATCACAGGCGGCTTATCCGAAGAAACAGTAGTTAATATTTTGGCGGGTTGTAAAGCCTTGATTATTCCCGGAGAAGAGGATTTTGGACTTTCTTCTTTGGAAGCTCAAGCGCTAGGGAAACCGGTCATAGCTTTTAAAGCTGGAGGAGCATTGGAAACAGTAACAAGTAAAACAGGACTTTTTTTTGAAGAACAAACAGTTGACTGCCTTGTTCAAGCTATAAATAAGTTGCAGGATACAAAGATAGATTCGCAAGATTGCAGACAGAATGCCGCCAAATTCAGCAAAGAAACTTTCAAAAAATCCTTTCAGCATGCACTTGCTGATATGGTGTAAACTAATAGGAAACCTATGCTGTATGATTTTTCCAAGAGGATGCTGGATATCTTAGGTTCTGCAATGGGCCTGATTATTTTATGCCCGTTTTTTTTAATTATTGCCATAGCCATAAAACTTAATTCAGCAGGGCCTGTTTTTGCTGATATTCCCCAAAGAGTTGGTAGAAAGGGAAAGCTTTTCCGGATGTATAAATTCAGGTCAATGGTAGAAGGGGCGCAGGAGATGCTTAATAGCGACCCTGACCTTTTAAAAAAATATAAGCAAAACAGCTATAAATTATCCATTGATGAAGATCCCAGAATTACCGGTGTAGGCAAATTTATCCGTAAAACCTCTATTGACGAGCTTCCGCAACTCATAAATATTTTACAGGGAGAGATGAGTTTGGTGGGTCCCAGAGCTTATTATCCATTTGAATTGGAAGAGCAGCAAGTAAAACATCCTCACTCCAGAAAATATGTTAAGATTATTTTATCCGGTAAGCCGGGTTTAACCGGCCTTTGGCAGGTATCAGGCAGATCGGAAATTAATTTTGACCAAAGAGTAAAAATGGATGCCCGCTACATACAAAAAAGATCTATTCTTTATGATTTCCGTATTCTTTTAAAAACCATTCCGGCTGTAATATCCGGAAGAGGAGCGGTGTAATGAATATGAATTATAGGAGACCCAAAAAAAGAAAGAGAAGATTATTGATCTTTCTTTTCATTTTATTGCTGGCAACACTTTTTCCGGCGTTTCTTATTTTTTCAGGTGCAGGGGAAACTGCAAAACACTCTAAAGCAGCAGTTGCAAGCTATAAACTACAAAATTTCGATTCTCTTAAAACAGAGATTAATGCTACAAAAAACTCGTTGCAAAAAGTTGACTTCTCGTTGAATTTATTATTTTGGGTGAGGATTATACCAATACTGGGGGGATATTATGCTGATATTAAGAATTTTTCGGAAGCAGGAGTTGAAGAGCTTAAAGCAGCGGATTTTTTATTTTCCCAATTCGAAAGTAGCAAAGATGAGCTGATGTTTAATAATCATGAAAAAAGCGGACCGGAAAGAGTTACTCAAGTAATTAAGATTTTGCAAAAGGCAATGCCACATCTGGATAAAATAGAAGCAAATTTAATTAGAGCAAACGAGTTAGTTGAAAATATTGATACAGACAAATACCCCTCAAATCTTAAGGGAAAGAATTTGCAGAAAATACTAAGCCTAGCTAAAAGTTTTATTATTGGCGCAGGAGTAGCTGCTGAAGAAGGCCGGGATGCTTTGACTATTGCGCCGGCCGCATTTGGAGATCCTGTTGCAAGGGAATATTTGCTGCTTTTTCAAAACGATAAAGAGATCCGCCCGACAGGAGGATTTATTACAGCTTTTGCTACTTTAAAGATTAATAAGGGGCAAGTTGAAACTACTACTTCGGATGATATTTACAGATTGGATGAAAGACTCTTGGCTACCTGTTTAACAAAAATCTGTCCGCTTACTCCGCCTGCTCCAATTATTAAATATTTGCCTGAAGTTTCGGGAAAACCAAGATCTGCCTGGAGTATGAGAGATTCAAATATTTCGCCGGATCTGCCAACTTCTGCCAAAGAGTTTGAAAGAATGTTTCAATTATTAGGTGAGGGGTTGCCATTTGATGGAATAATTTATATTGATTCACAAGTAGTGGAGGAACTGATAGAGATAACAGGGCCGATTGATGTTTTTGGAACCAAATATTCATCAGAAATTGATAAAAGATGCAATTGCCCCAATGTCATTTATGAGCTTGAATCTTATGCTGAAATTGCTGCCAAAGGTGAGCAAGACCGCAAAGCTGTTCTTGGAGTATTAATGCAGCAGATTTTGGCAAAAACTGTTGGAGCGGACATAGAAAAACTGCCTGAATTTATAGAAACCATTGCCCGTTTGGCTAATCATAAACATATTATGTTTTATATGCATGATCAAAAAACTCAAGGTGCTTTAGCAAAATTAAACTGGACAGGGGAAATTAAAAGTTTTGAGGGAGACTACCTGCATATTAATGACAGTAATTTTGCCGGAGGAAAAAGTAATCTTTATGTAGAACAAAAAGTCACTCAAGATATTAAAATAAAAAACAATAAAGTTACTAAAAAAATCATTATAGAATATAAAAATCTCCAGCCTTTTGGAATTTGGTTAAATGGTATTAACAGGGATTATGTGCGCTTTTATGTACCCAAAGGCAGTAAACTAATCAATTCTAAGGGAGCTGATGAGCCGTTTAATACCATAGAAGATCTAGGTAAAACAGTTTTTGAGACATTTCTAACAGTTAGACCTCAAAACTCCCGAAAAATAGAACTTGAATATGAAATTCCTTATTCTCCTAAAGATAAATATGAACTTATGATTCAAAAACAGCCCGGAGCCAAAGATTTTGAGTATGCAATTAAAATAAACGGCTCTAAAAAAGCAGATTTCAAACTTGATCAGGATAAGCAATTCAAATTTGACTTATAAACAGCTATAATTTCTCCATGCTGGGATTTAAAACAGAAGGGATTATTTTAAAGAGGAGGGATTTTGGGGAGGCGGATCGGATTTTAACGGTTTTCTCGCTTCACAGGGGCAAAATTACTGTTTTGGCCAAAGGAGTCCGCAGAATTACTTCCCGCAGGGGTGGCAATGTGGAACTTCTAAATAGAGTACAAATGTTTCTTTACCCGGGCAAGAATTTTTTAATATTGACAGAAGCAATATCTCTGGATACTTTCCAGAAATTAAAAGAGGATTTAATCCTGTCCACTTATGCCTTTCATATTTTGGAGCTTGTTAATAAACTTACAGCTGAAAATCAAGAAAATCGCGATTTATATTCTCATTTGGTAGAAGTTTTAAAAAGATTATCCAGAAAACCACGCCAAATTTTAATAAGAGCCTTTGAAGTAAAAATTTTATCTAATCTTGGTTTTGCCGCTTTTCGTGCGTCCACCTCTAAGGTGTCCGCACAATTAGAAACCGGTTCATGGGATGAGATAGAGAAGATGGAAATTCAGGAAAAACAGGCTCTGGAATTGGAACAAACATTACGGTACACTATTGAAAGAGTGATTGAAGGTAAACTAAAAAGCCGGCAATTCCTCAAAAAAATATGAATGATTTAATGGAAAAAGTTGTAGCACTTTGTAAAAGAAGGGGATTTATTTATCCCGGTTCGGAAATTTATGGAGGGCTGGCAGGAACATGGGATTATGGACCCTTGGGAGTGGAGCTAAAAAGAAACATTAAACAGGAATGGTGGAAGGAAATGGTGCAGCTTAGGGAAGATATTGTGGGGGTGGACGCTGCAATTATGATGAATCCCAAAGCCTGGGTGGCATCAGGCCATGTTGAGGCTTTCACCGATCCTTTGGTTGAGTGCAAAATTTGCCATTTAAGATTTAGGGCTGATAAACCTGATGAAATTTCAGAGCATGAAGATTTTCACAAAGATGAAAAAGTGGAATGGACAGATCCTCAAAAATTCAACCTTTTAGTAAAAGCATATTTGGGAGTAATAGAGGGAAAAGAGTCTGAAATTTATTTACGGGGAGAAATAACCAATGGGGTTCATGTTAATTTTAAAAATGTTTTAGATTCCACAAGAGTCAAAATTCCTTTTGGAATTGCCCAAATAGGTAAAGCTTTCCGAAATGAAATTACACCGGGAAATTTTACTTTTCGCTCCCGTGAATTCGAGCAAATGGAAGTTCAATTTTATATAAGGCCGGATAAACAGGAAGGGGAAAAATGGTTTGAATACTGGAAGAAAAACAGGATGGACTGGTATGTTTCGCTCGGAATGAGAAAAGAAAACTTAAGATTTAGGGATCATGCAGATACGGAGCGGGCGCACTATGCCAAAGCTGCCACAGATATTGAATATAACTCTCCCTGGGGTTGGCAGGAGTTTATGGGTATTCACCACAGGGGAGATTGGGATCTATCCCGCCACCAGCAATATTCAGGTCAAAATTTAAGCTATAAAGATCCTCAAACAGGGGAGGAATTTATTCCCTGGGATATTGAAACTTCTGCCGGAGTTGACAGGTCTTTGCTGTTTTTTTTGATCGATGGATACACTGAAGAAAATGGGCGGATTTTCTTAAAGCTGCATCCTAAACTTGCTCCTTACAAAGCTGCTATCTTTCCGCTTCTTGCCAACAAACCTGATCTGGTTAAACTGGCTCACAAAATCTACGGCGATCTTAAAATGAATTTTATGGTTATCTTTGATGACAGAGGAAATATTGGAGGAAGATATGCCAGTCAAGATGAGGCAGGAACCCCATTTTGCATTACAATTGATTTTCAAAGCTTGGAGGATAATTCAGTAACTGTGCGGGATAGAGATACTACCAAGCAGGATAGAGTGAAGATAGTTGACTTGAAGGCTTATTTGGATGGTAAAATAAAATAATAGTGGAAAAACTGCGAAACTTTCTGACAGTCCACAAGGTGACTGTTATTTTAATAGCTGTTTTAGGGCTTCTGGCTTTGGGAGTATATTTTGCTTTTCAAAAATTCGCTGTCATACCTTCAGTTCCTGTTGAAGAAATAGATTTATCTTTTGACAGTGAAGGTCCATATGCCCTGCTTTTTCCCCGTCGGGATGGCAATGCCTTGATTTTAAACCTTAAAAGAACCTCTTCCTATGAGAATATTTCTTATGAACTGGCTTATACGGCAGAGGGTGTTGACCGTGGAGTAATGGGAGAGGTTAATACCAAAGAAAAAAAAGGTGAATATGAGCAGGAAATATTGTTTGGTACATGCAGTAAAAATGTTTGCAAGTATGATCAGGGTGTGGAAAACGGGACTTTAGTTCTCAAGATTAAAAAGGGGAATAAACTATTTAGGATGATAACCCAATGGCATTTGCAAAAGCCGGATGTAGCCTTGGGTGTTCTTTCATCGGGCGATGCGCATCTAGTCTATAAAATGGATGCAGAAAGAGAGGCTTTGTCAGCAGTGGGCTTTACTATTATTAATGATTTAACTGGAGTGCCGAAATTACCTGCTGAAAGCCAAGTTTTAGGCAAAGTTTATTCCCTTAATGCGCCTGTGGCCAAAAGTTTGCCGGAAGGTGATTTAAGCGTAGAGCTGGCAGAAAATCCACCTGATGGAGCCAAGCTTTTTAGATTTGATGGGAGTAAATGGCAGGAACTGGAGACAAAGGTAGACGGAAGTAAATTATCTTCAAAATCCGGCGGTGCAGGTATCTTTGCAGTTTTAATTCCTCAAAAGTAATTTTTATCTTTCAATTTGGGTCTTGACAAGTGTGTGAAAAATGGTGGAAAATGGTTATAGATGGTGATTTAAGGTGATCCGCCTACGCTAAAGCTACGGCGAGACACGATATTCTGCCCAGAATATGGATGTCCATATGTTTTTGGGCGAATATCAAACAAAATTTACAGGCAAAGGAAGAGTAATTCTGCCCCGAAAATTCAGGCAAGAGCTTAAAACAAGGGAAATTATCTTAAGCCGGGGTTTTGAGAAATGCATTTGGGGATTTGATTTAAGCAATTTCGAGGTAGAAGCGAAAAAGCAGCTTGAAATATCTGCAACAGAAGAACGGGCCAGGTATATGCGCAGATACCTATTTTCCGGCAGCGAATCAGTGGAGTTAGACGCTCAAGGCAGGATTATCATACCGTCGGCCCTGCTTGATTTTGCTAGCGTTAAGGGTGAGGTGGTAATTATAGGCGCGGGTGATCATTTTGAGATTTGGGATGCAAAGCTTTGGAAAAAACACATTACGGAAGTGGAGGTAAAGATTGGAAGGTTATCATAGGTCCGTTCTTTTGGGGGAAGCGATTGATGCATTGGAAGTTAAAAGGGATGAGTGGTATTTGGATTGTACTTTGGGCGACGGAGGGCATTCGCTAGAAATTATCAAGCGGGATGGGAAAGTTGTTGGAATCGACACAGATCCGGAGGCTCTTGCAAGAGCGCAAAAGAGATTTAGCGAAGAGGGAATTAAAGAGGATAGGTTTAAATTAGTTCTGGGTAATTTTAGAGACCTTAAAAATTTATTGCCCGCTTCGCAGCGAGGCGAGCAGACGGAAACTAAATTTGCAGGTGTGTTGTTTGATCTTGGGGTTTCCAGTTTGCAACTTGAAACCCCTGAAAGGGGGTTTTCTTTTGGAAAAGAGGGCCCTTTGGATATGAGAATGGATCCCAGTTTGCAAGTTCAAGCAAAGGATCTTTTGCAGGTCTTATCAAGAAAGGAGCTTTATGAATTATTTAAAAATTTGGGTGAAGAGAAATATTCTTGGGCCCTGGCTAACGCTTTGGTTAGCGCCCGTGAAATAAAGACTACGGTAGAGTTGGCAAGGATGGTAGAGAGGGTGGTTGGCGGCAAAAGAGGTAAAGTTCATCCTGCAACCAGGGTATTTCAGGCTCTCCGGATTGCAGTCAACAGTGAGCTAGACAGCTTATCCGAAGCTTTGCCGCAAGCACTGGAGGTGCTAAATAAAAATGGTCGCATTGTGGTTATTAGTTTTCACTCACTTGAGGATCGGATCGTTAAGAATCTTTTTAAGAGATGGAAATCTGAAGGAATGGGTGAAGTTATAACAAAGAAACCAGTAATGCCAAGCAAAATGGAAGTGGATGAAAATCCAAGATCAAGATCAGCAAAAATGAGAATATTTCAAAAATGACAATTATATAAGCAGTTCGCCTTGAATAAATTCAATGGCGCTCCTCTTATGTAATTGTCCTAAAACAAGTTTTATGACAATTATAAAAAAATTTGATCCGGAAGAGTATAGCAACAAATTTCCTAAAAAATATGTTGTTTTTGCGGTAGTTGGAATTTTGGTTTTATCTATTGCCCAAATTTGGGTTAATAACACGGCAGTAAGTTATGGAGAAAAACTGGAAAGCATTGCCAAACTTAAAAGTACATTGGAAATGGAAAATACTTTTTTAGAAAATGAAATGGCAAGCGAATTATCTTTAACTAATATAGCCACTAAATCATCAAAACTTGGATTTTCCAAGATTGAAAGTATACAATATATTCGGTAATGCGGATATATCTAATCAAAATTTTCTTCCTGATTTTTTTCTTCAGTATTTTAGCCAGATTATTTTACTGGCAGGTTGTAAAAGCTGATTTTTTGCAAGCCAAGGGCGAAAACCAGCATTTTAAAGATACGGCTGTGGAGGCGGAGAGGGGAAAAATATTTTTTTCAGACAAAGCAATTTTGGCCACATCAAATCCCAGCTTTTCTTTATATGGTTTGCCCAAAGTTATTACGCAGGAGGAAAAGCTAAAAATGTCGTATCTCTTGGCAAAGATTTTTGTAGATGATTCTTCTCAAATAGATGCGGAAGCTAAAAATATATTAAACAGTTTACAGCAGGATTTGTATTGGGTGCCGATTAAAAAAGGACTTGACCAGAAAACAAAGAAGAAAATTGAGGATTTAAATTTGATTGGAATCGGTTTTAATACAGCAAGCGGCAGATTTTATCCTGAAGGGTCATCATCTGCTCATCTTTTGGGTTTTGTGGGATCTGATGCCAAAGGGGGACAGAAAGGATATTTTGGATTGGAAGGCTTTTATGAGGGTGAGTTAAAAGGTATGCCGGGGTTTTTAAGACATGAAAAAGACGCATTGGGGTTGCCTATTTTAATTGGTAAATTCTTAACCAACAAAGCCAACAATGGTAAGGATTTGGTGCTGAATATTGACCGCTCTATTCAGTTTACGGTTGAAGAAGTATTAAAGCAGGGTTTGGAAAAATATGGAGCAAAGGCTGTCTCTGCTGTTGTGATGGATCCAAAAACCGGGGCAATTTTGGCGTTGGCATCATTCCCGAGTTATGATCCGATAAAGTACTTTAGTTTTTCGTCTGACTATTATAAAAATCCGATTGTAGCAGATACTTACGAGCCGGGCTCTACATTTAAAGTTTTGGTTATGGCCGCAGCTTTAAATGAGGAATTGGTTGAGCCGGATACTACTTGTGACATATGCAATGGCCCGGTTCAACTGGGAGGTTTTGCTATCAGGACATGGAATAATAAGTATTACCCTGATACTACAATGAAAGATGTAATAATTCATTCGGATAATACAGGTATGGTTTTTACAGGTATGAAACTAGGTTTGGATAAATTCCATGAGTATCTTGAAAATTATGGTTTTGGAGAGCCTTCGGATATTGATTTGCAGGATGAGTCTTCTCCTGATTTAAGACCAAAGGATGAATGGAGAGAAATTGATCTGGCCACAGCCTCTTTTGGCCAGGGAATTGCTATTACCCCAATTCAAATGGTCAGAGCTGTAGCCAGTATTGCCAATGGAGGATATTTAATGGAGCCACATGTTGTTAGGGAAATTAAAGATGAAAAAAATACTTTTGAGATTAAGCCAAAAATGATCAGGCAAGTCATTAAAGAAAACACAGCTAAAATTATGACTGAAATGATGGTAAAAGCAGTTGACGAAGGGGAAGCTAAATGGGCTAAACCAAAGGGGTTTAAAATTGCCGGTAAAACAGGTACTGCCCAAATTCCGGTAGCAGGGCATTATGATCCTAACAAAACCATTGCTTCTTTTGTGGGTTTTGCCCCGGCAGATGATCCTAAATTTGTTATGCTGGTACTTTATAATCAACCTTCAAGTTCAATTTTTGGCTCGGAAACCGCCGCCCCCACTTTTTTTGAAATTGCCAAAGAGTTGTTTGTGTACTACAAAATCGCCCCCACTGAATAGGTGTGAAATAGGCACGATTTACTCAAGAAATCCGCAGGTGTCAACCTATTCCACCCCAAGGGTGGAAGTTGGCGGAGGTTAAATTTCAATAGTTTGGTGTAATAAGTTATAATAGCTTCAATGAGAAATTTAATCCGCTCATTTTTGCCCCAATTGGTAGTAAATTATTTCTGGCATTTGCCAAAGGCTGTATTGGCTAATGTTTTTTATGGCTTCCCCACAAAAAATTTAAAGGTTATCGGGGTAACAGGGACTGATGGAAAAACAACCACAGTTAATATGATTTATCAAATTCTGAAAGCTGCAAATAAAAAGGTTTTTATGATATCAACTATTAATTCTCCGGGTTTACATGTAACCAGCCCTGATCCATTTGTGGTGCAAAAACTGATTAAAGAAGCAGTTACAGAAGGCAATAAATATCTGGTTTTGGAAGTTACCTCGCATGCGTTAGACCAATTTAGGTTTTGGGGAATTAAATTTGAAGTGGGGGTTATTACCAATATTACCCACGAACATTTGGATTATCACAAAACTTTTGAAAATTATAAGAATACAAAGTTAAAATTATTAAAAAATTCAAAAATACCAATAGAATATATAAAATTAAAACTTAAATTAAAAATCCCGGGTGAATATAATATTGAGAATGCCTCTGCTGCTGTGGCCGTAACCACTGCTTTGGGTATAGATAAGGAGCTGGCAAGGAAAGCAGTGGAAAATTTTGAAGGGTTAACAGGGAGAATGGAGGAAGTAAAAAATAAGAGGGGACTCAAAATTATTATTGATTTTGCCCATACCCCCAATGGCTTAGAACAAGCTTTAAAAGCTTTAAGAGGACTAACAAAAGGAAAATTAATTGCCGTATTTGGATCAGCAGGTCAAAGAGATGAAGGAAAAAGGCCTTTAATGGGTCAAATTGCCAGAAAGTTGGCAGACTATGTTGTAGTGACTGCAGAAGACCCGAGGGGAGAGCTGGAAATTATTAATAAACAAATTACACAGAGTGCAAAAACAGGAAAAAACTTATTTGTTATTGAAGACAGACAAAAAGCCATTGATTTTGCCATTAATAAATTGGCTAAAAAGGGTGATACTGTGGGAATTTTTGGCAAAGGACATGAAAAATCAATGAATTTGGATGGCAAAAATGAAATTCCCTGGTCGGATAAAGAAGCTGTAGAAAAGGTTTTGAATGGACAGTAAATATAAACTAATCATTGATTCTTTTGGCAAAGATAGATTTAAAGTTAATGAACCGATTAAGGATCATACCTCTTTGGGTATTGGCGGCCCTGCAAAATTATTTTTTATTGCTTTTTCGGTTTCTGAACTCGTCAAAATTATCAGTATGTGCCGGCAACTGAAACTGGCTTTTTTTATTTTTGGTACGGGCACAAAAATTATGTTTTCAGATGCAGGTTTTGACGGCCTGATTATTAAAAACAGAACCAAGGAAATAGAGATTATTTCCATTAAAGGAAAAGCCTCAAGAGTGGGCATTGGTATTGAAGAAGCTTTGGTAGAGGTGCAGTCAGGCGTTTCAATGGCTGCGTTTATGGAGTTTCTTGAAACAAAGAAATTAGAGGCTGAAGAATTTAAAAATATTCCCGGGACTGTGGGCGGAAATCTTTTTTTAAGCAAAACTTTGCAAAATAGGATCAAAAGTATTAAAATATTAACTTCGTCTCAAATTGAAGAAATACCTGCAAGTGAGTTAAGCTTAAAAAAGCATATAGTTTTATCGGCAATATTCAGGATAAAAGCAAAATGAAATATATTATTCAAGGAGGGAGAAAATTAGAAGGTGAAATTGAAGTTTCCGGCAACAAAAATGCCATTTTTCCCTGTGTGGCCGCGGCTTTATTAACACAGGATGAAGTTATTTTGGAAAATGTGGCAGATCTTGCTGATACACAGGTTTTGATACAAATTCTTAACTCTTTGGGTGTGAAAGTAGATAGACGGAAGACCACACTGGTTATAAATTCTAAAGATCTCAAAAGCTATGTTTTACCAAAAGAGTTTATGATTAAGCTCCGGGGATCAATTGTTTTGGTAGGGGCAATTCTGGCAAGGAAAAATAAAGTAACTTTCTATCATCCAGGGGGAGACATAATTGGTAAGCGGAGCATAAATACCCATCTGGAAGCTTTTAAAAGCATTGGAGCTGTTTTAACAAAAAGCGATCTAGAGTATTCATTGCGTTTTGTAGAGCAGGAAAATACTGCAGTCAGTATTTTTTTACAAGAGGCTTCGGTGACAGCCTGCGAAAATCTTATTCTTGCTTCTGTTTTAGGTAAAAAAAAGGTAGTTTTAAAAAATTGTCCCAAAGAACCCCATGTAGAGGATTTATGTAAAATGCTTTTGCAAATGGGAGCTTCAATTAAAGGAGTTGGGACAGATACGCTTTTGATTGATGGAGTTGATAAGCTGTCAGGAACCAAATTCAAAATAGGGATAGATTATATTGAAGTGGGAACATATGCTGTTGCTTCGGCCATCACAGGAGGTAAAATAAAAATCTTTGGTTTAGATAAAAGTAATTTAGACCCTGTTTTGGAGCCGTTAAAAAGATTTGGGGTTAAAATAGAAACACATGATAATTATCTTGTTGTCAGCGCAGATAAACTTATCTCGCCTGTTAAAATTATTACCAATATTTGGCCCGGATTTCCTTCGGATTTGATGAGTGTTGCTATAGTTTTGGCGACACAAAGCAAAGGTGTTACTCTTTGTCATGATTGGATGTATGAATCCAGGATGTTTTTTGTGGATAAACTGATTTCTATGGGCGCTCAAATTACATTGGCTGATCCTCACAGAAGCCTTGTTTACGGTTCTAGTAAGTTAAAAGGCCGGGTTATAGAGACTCCGGATATTAGAGCAGGCATGGCGCTTGTTTTGGCTGCTTTGGTTGCCAAAGGCGAAAGCACAATTAATCAAATAGAACTGATTGAAAGGGGTTATGAAAATGTGGTAGGGAAATTAACAAATCTAGGAGCAGATATTAAAAAATATGTTTAAGAATTATTTGGCAGGTAAATACTCAAAGCTTTATTCCAGAGAAACATTTGTAGCGGTTTGCGGTTCTGCGGGAAAAACAGTTGCCACTTTGGCAGCAGGGAAAGTGTTATCTCACAAATATAAAACTATCACGACTGATTCTTATCATGATTCTACTATTGCTATTCCCGGAACTATTTTAAAATTAAACCCAACAACCAAAAGAGGAGTTTTTGAGTTAAGTATTAAGATCCCGGGACAGATGGATTTTTATCTGTCACTAATTCAACCCAAAGTGGTTTTGATTACCAGAGGAGAAAAGCAAATGCAGGACGATATGATTAAACTGGTGGAACAAATTCCGCAGGATGGAGCTTTAATTATAAACGCAGGTGACATTGACAGCAAAAAACTGGCGGAAAAATGCAAAGGTCAAGTACTTTATTTTGGAGAGGATCCCCAAAATTGTACTATTTGGGCAGGGAATATTAAAACAGAAAATTTTAGTACTACCTTTGAGTTAAACCTGGGAGTGGAGAGAGTGAAAGTGATTTTTCCTTTTTTGGGAAGACACAATGTTTACAGCGCCTTGGCCGCAGCATTGCTCGGAGTTTTGGAAAATATTCCTTTAACCAAAATAAAAATTGCTCTGGAATCCCTTTCTCCTTTGGAGCATCATTTACAAATTATGGATGGGCCAAACAATTCAATTATTTTGGATGATACTATAAACGCAACCCCTTTATCTGTGGAAGCGGCAATAGATACCCTGATGCAAATTCCTGCCCGTAGAAGAGTGTTAGTTTTGGGAGAGATGAAGTATTTAGGGGAATCATCTGATAGGATGCACCGCGAGGTTGCGCAAAAAATTTATAAAGAAAAACTTGATTTGGTTTTTCTAAGTACAGGAGAAGCCTTGATAATTGCCGACGAATTAAAGAATTTAGGGTTCTGGGAAGAAAAAGTTGAGGCAAATTTACAACATTCACAGTTAGTTGGTAAATTGCTGAAGATTTTGGGAAGCGGTGATGTTTGCTTGATTAAGGGACAGCGGTCTTCAAGGCTTGATGAAGTGGTAAAAAGAGTGAGGGGGAGCTTAAATTAATTTATGCCATATTTGCTTGGACTGGTTTTAGTATCTTTTATTCTAACAAGCGTTTTTATGGTACCTTTTATTGATTTGCTCTTTTTTCTAAAAAGAAAATTCCAACGCCAAACAATTAATAAGAATGAGTCCCAAACTCCTATCCATGATGTCTTGATGAAAGCCGATGAAAAAACTCCCTCCGGAGGGGGGATATTATTGATATTGATTCTGGCTGTATTATCAATAGTTTTTTATTTATTAAACTTTAGGATAAAACCGGATATATTTGTTTTAACAATCTTATTATTTACGCTTATCTCTTTTGGTAGCTTGGGACTGCTGGATGATATTAAGTTAATTTTTACCAGAAGAAAAGGTAAGTTTTTGGGTCTGGGCAGAAAAAAATTACTTGTTATTCAATTTATTCTGGCTGGTTTGATTGGGACTGCACTTTATTTTTTGGCCGGTATAAATAACTTATATATTGCCGGCTTGGGCAATTTTGTTATTGGTCTTTGGTACATACCTGTTGCTGCTTTTATCATAGTGTCTTTTGCCAACGCTTATAATATTTCCGACGGATTGGATGGTTTGTCCGCGGGTTTACTTTTGATTTGTCTATTTGCCTTTTTGGGAATTGCTTCCATAGCGCTGGATTTAACTTTGGCTTCTTTTATAGGCATTTGGATAGGAACATTATTTGCCTTTTTGTATTTTAATGTCTGGCCTGCCAGAATTTTTATGGGTGACGGCGGGTCCTTTGCTTTTGGAGCAACACTGGCTGTAGTGGGACTTCTGACAGGTAAAATTATGGCATTGGGAATAATCGGAGGTATGTTTGTTGTGATTGCCGGATCATCTCTTCTGCAAATTCTCTCTAAAAAAATATTTAAAACAAAAGTTTTACCGGTTGCCCCCATTCATATGTATTTTAAATATATTGGCTGGGAAGAACCCAAAATTGTGGTTAGATTTTGGTTGGCGCAGGGACTTTTTGCTATTTTTGGTCTTTGGTTGGCATTGCTTTCCAAATGAGATATGAGACGAGTAATTACACATCTTAAATCTCAAAGAAAAACATTTGATTTGCCGCTTTTTTTAACTGTTTTAGTATTAGTATTGTTTGGACTATTGATGGTTTACGATGCATCTTCTGTGCAGGGTTTGAAAGATTTTAAGGATAGCTATTATTATATAAGGCAGCAGCTTTTATGGGTTGTATTGGGAGTGGCTTCAATGTTTTTCTTTGCCAATTTTAGCTACCACAAATTAAAGGTTTTGGCACTGCCTTTATTGGCAGTTTCTTTTGTGTTACTGCTTGCGGTTTTTATTCCCGGTTTGGGAGTGGCCGGAGGGGGAGCTCACCGTTGGTTGAGATTGGGGTGGGTGACTGTTCAGCCTGCAGAAATTATGAAATTGGCTGCGGCGATTTTTTTGGCATCTTTATTTGAAAAGAAAACACGAATATTACCTTTTGTAATCCTGATTTTAGTAGTTTCAGGAGTTACTGCGGTTTTACAAAAGGATTTGGGTTCAACATTGGTTTTTACATTGAGCAGTTTAATACTGTATTTTGCAGCAGGAGGTTTATGGTGGCATTTTTTGATATTTTTGCCTTTTGCGTTGGGGGGAATTTCTGCTTTGATATTTTCCTCCCCATACCGCAGTAAGAGAATTCTGGCTTTTTTGGATCCTTTTTCAGATCCCCAGGGTTTTACCTACCATATTTCACAAGTTTTAATAGCGCTAGGAACAGGGGGCTTGTTTGGATTGGGTTTGGGTCAATCCAGGCAAAAATTTGAATATATACCGGAAGTCAGCACTGATTCTATTTTTGGTATTATCGGGGAAGAGCTGGGTTTTCTGGGAGGTATTTTTTTGATTATGCTTTTTTCCTTTTTGATTTTGCGGTGTTTGATAATTGCAGAAAAATGTAGCGACCGTTTCGGCAGACTTTTGGCAATCGGATTAACTTCCTGGTTGGGGGTACAAGCAGCTATTAATCTGTCTTCCATGGTGGCTCTGCTTCCTTTAACAGGTGTTCCTTTGCCTTTTATCTCTTACGGAGGATCTGCACTGGTAGCAAATTTGACTGCTATTGGGATTTTGCTTAACATCTCAAAGGAGAAAATTTCATGAAGGTTCTTGTCACCGGAGCTCACTTCACACCTGCTTTGGCAACAATAGAGGAGCTAAAAAAAAATTACCAATGTGAGGTGGTATATGTGGGAAGGAAAACTACCTTTGAGGGAGACAGTACTCCGTCTGTGGAATCACAGGTTTTACCAACTCTGGGAGTAAAGTTTATTTCTCTTATAACAGGAAGACTGCAAAGAGAATTTACTATTTTTACGATTCCTTCGCTTTTTAAGATACCAATAGGTTTTTTACAAGCGCCCTTTATTTTATTCAAAGAAAAACCTGATGTGGTTTTATCTTTTGGGGGTTATATAGCTGTCCCTGTAGTAATATGGGCTTGGCTTTTTTCAATTCCAATTATCATTCATGAACAGGCAATTATATCCGGATTGGCTAACAAAATATCCTCTTGCTTTGCAGATA
>DOWS01000015.1 GCA_003519445.1 Candidatus Daviesbacteria bacterium | reverse complement strand
TATTGACAATGGGGTCCACCTTAGTCCACCTATACCATATTTAATAACTTGTCCAATTTTAGAAACAGTTGAGGTAGAGGTCCTAACTTTTTCTGCTATCTCATCATAAGTTTTTTCTTCTAAGATTAACTTGGCAATTTTTAATCTTTGGGCTAAATCCAAAATTTCTTCTTCTGTTAAAAGGTCATCAATAAAATTACTTAAATCTTTTGAGGATTTAAATTTTCTTAAGGTATCAACTAATAATTTTCTATCTTTGTCTAAGCTAAGCTTTGTCATAGTACTCTTGTAGCGTTGTAGTATAGTACAACGTTATAACTTTTAGGTTTAAGTTGTATAAACTATTGCCTTACCTTTTTTCTCTGATTTCAGTTTACCATTTTTAACAAGTTGAGCTAAATAGCTTGATGAAGTAGATTGAGAAACTTGTAGTAAATCCCTAACATCTTGATTATTAATTTCTTTTTTCCTTGCTAACTCAATAATTTGATTTAAGTTATCTTCTCTTCTTTGTTTTCTTTTCTCATTTGCTTTTTTGAGGAGTTCAGCTACTTTTTCATCAAGTTGTTTTTTAACTTCTTCCTCTATATTAACCTCTGGTTTTTCTGGCTCGGTAACTTTTACCTCCGGTTCTTTTGGTGGTTCTGGTTTTGACTCTTCAGTTTTTGGTTCCTCTGTTTTTACTTCAGGAGTTTGGGAAGGTTCAGGAGATTGGGGTTGTTCGGGAGATTTTTCCTCCGGAGTTTCAGCTTTTTGCTCGGATTCTGGTTGTGATTCTGCTGGCGGTGGAGTTTCAGCTGGAGTTTCTACTGCGGGCTCTTCAGACTTGGTTTCTTCTTTAACTTCCGGCTTTGGATTTTCATCTGCTGGTTTTTCTTCTTCAGGTTTTGGTTCCGGTGGAGTTGTTTGGTCTGAATTGTCAGCCATAACTTCAGTCTAGCACATGGTTCGGTAAACTCACCACAGGGAATCGGCCAAAATGGTGGAAATTGGCCGATTGGTTTTGTGGCGGCTTCCTCCGACCCCGCCCTGTTCAGGTACATAGTCCCATCAAAGAGGGCAGCACCATTAAAAGGAATCTTCGGAATTAGTAATAATTAAATTGGGTGCTGCCCGACCTCCGCGAGGGCCGAGAGAATTATTTTCGGATTTTAAAAGAATTCGGCCCGAGCCATCGGAATTAGTTGCGTAGCGAGCTCTCGAGAGCGAGCAAGCGGTGGGACACGAGAAAAGGGTATAAGCGAAGCTTGCCAGCTTCGCTGGTAAATTGCGGCGGGGGCGAAAAGGAATTACCCCCGCAACGGCAGGCGATACTAAAACAGATAAGAGGGAGACGAGGAACGCCGAAGGCAATTTTTTAAAGTTCCGAAGTCGTGGTAGAGACTGTAAAGAGAAAATAGAAAACCAATGATACCGGCGAGTCGCCCCCTAGTGGCGACCACTCGCCCAAAAGCGGGGGTGCCGCTTCCATATTTTTGGGTGGGTGGGTTGATAGGAATTTAGTACAGCCCTTGTCTTAAAAATATTCTTGCTTTACTGTCCCGCCTTGCGGGACTATAATAATAAAAATCGCGCGCATTGACTTTGTGATTTGCAAAAAATACCAGAGCGAGGCCGAAGGCCGAGCGGATATCGAATCAGAAGCCTGCGAGCGTAGCGAGCAGGCAACAGTCGCGACCCAATGCGTCGACTAATGCGATTGCGACTTAAAAATGGTTCGGATTTGTTTGTATCGGAGTACTTTAGACTGTTAGAATAAGCTAATTTGTGCTTGTGAATGTTCCCTCATATCTATAAATCTTAACATTAGTTTAATTTTTCCTCCTAAGATAAAGTTGGTAACCCCATTCTGGGTTGCTTTCAATTGTCTTTGTAAATCAAATAATTCAGACCTTGTTGCAGTAAGCACTGAGCTAAACCAATCTTGAACCTCAGCCGAATTTTGAATTTCTTCAAGAGTTGAGGATGTAGTCAACCTTGCTCTTTCTAGTACTTCTTTAGGTAAATTAATAATACCTTTTATCCAATCAATGCTAAGATCTCTTACCGAGTAAACTCTCCCTGAGCCATAAGACATTATGGGAATATCCCTAGATCGTAAAAAAGGGGTAAGACCTATTAAAGATAGGTTAACTACTGGATCAAAAGCCCTGTAATAATAATCTTCTAGTTGTGCCTTAGTTAAAACTCTTCTTATTCGAGCTCTCTCGTAGTCAAAGACTATACTATCAATTGATCTTAAAAAATCTAATCTTGGATCATCCTCTGGTTTTTTCTTTCTTTCCAAAAGATTTATCGCATGTTCTGCTAAAGTTGCTATACTTCCATTTCTGTAATTTCCTGTTTCAACTTGAGAGCGTAAATTTTGAACATAAGCTAAAGAGTCACAACTAACTTGTCTATCTCCATCTAAGACATCGTCAATATGCCTAACGAAATAATACCCGCTTCTAAATGCACTGCCTAATTCCATGTCATAAATTGATAACAAATACATCCCAACTACATTTCGGTGGTACTTTGCAAAATCCCTTGTCAATAATACTAATGCTTCTTGAGCAACCATAGCTTCAGGTTTCATCGGTTGATTATATCTATTTCTAATCCCTAATGGTAGCTGTGGTTTGGAGCGAAGCAGTATAATGGGATAATGCAGTTAATATTGCCTTCTGTTAAATATAAGCAAAGTTATTTGAAAGCACTTGAGGAAGGGAGAGAAGAGACTGGAATTGTTGTTTTAAGAAAACCTAAAGTTGGGGAATCTTTTGAAGAATTTGTAAAAAATATCTGTGGGGAAGCAAAAGGGTTGAATTTACCAGAAGGCTGGGTACCTGCCAGCGAATTTTGGCTGATTGATGGCAGTGAGTTTGTTGGCAGGGTTTCTGTGCGCCACACGCTTAATAACCATCTTTTAAAAATAGGAGGACATATTGGTTATTACATCCGTACCTCTAAAAGAAAAATGGGATATGGAAAAAAAATATTAAAACTGGCTCTTCTTAAAGCGAAGAAATTAGGCATAACAAAGGCATTGGTAACTTGTGACGAAGGCAACATTGGTTCCCAAAAAATCATTGAAGCAAGTAGTGGGATTTTGGAAAATATTGTAGAAGTTGGTGAAAACCTACCGAAAAAAAGAAGGTACTGGATAATAATTTAAGAAATTTTTACAGGTTTCTGATACATTTAATGTATCTTGCAACCTAATTAAATTTTTCATAATATGAAACAATGACTGATGAAGATGTAAATAAACTCCGCAGTGCAGTTAAAGAAGAAATAGATTTTGCTTTGGAGCCGGTTAAAGATAGACTTTCAAATATGGAAGGTAACTTTAATGACCCAAAAACCGGTCTAAAAAGAATTAATCAGAAGTTAGATGCTTTGTGGGATCAAACAGTTAAACTAACTGAAGATATGGAAGAAGTAAAAATTTCAGTTGATAATTTAGAGGGTAAGGTTGACAGAATTGATAGTAAATTTGATAGAGTTATAGATACTAACATTGATTATGGGAATAGATTAGAGGACATTGAACAGGTTTCGGTTATAGCTCATGAATTAAGACTCAAAAGGCGCAAGATGAAAGATTAAGATTATTTTAGGCTCTTGAGACAAGAAGAAAGCCGGTGTAGTTTTCTTTTGAGTCCTGCAAATTATCTTCCACAATTTTCAGATTGTATATCCTGGCCAGAATTTTGCTTCCCATTGTGGCCATATTTTTTGGCAATTTTCCTGCTGATAAATACTTTGTCACAATGGCCTGATCAATCAACTCTCCTTTGCCGGAAATTTGCTTTAAATTAGGGTATTTTTTTAAAAGCGTATCTTTGCACTGGGCGAAAACCTGCGGATGGGTCATGATGGTATCGATTTCATTTAATTTGGTATCTTTCCTGATCATTAAGGCATGAGAAATTTTTATGGCAAACTGGTCAACAATAACAAACTTATATTTGGTCATTGCCTGTATGCTTTCTTCCACCATTCCTCCGACAGCGTTATGTATGGCAAATTGACCCTTGTCTATCTCTCCTTTGTGCAGGCAGTCCAATACTTTTTGTGATGTATGTAAATACTTAATTCTAAATTTTTTAATGCTGTTTTTTTGCACATAATATCTGATAGCTTCTTCATTAAAACTTCCTTTCCCGCCCTGTATTCCATAAATAATAAAGTCAGGGTTAATTTGTCTTGGCAATAATTTATCGTATAACTTATCATAAGAGCTTCCTAAATTGATCCGCATTTGTTTTGTGTATGGATTAAAGTGTTGCAGATCTGTAAACAATTGCCAGGTATCGCTGCATGTTTGTTTTATTACCTCAAGCAGTTTTTTTGTTCCGGGAGAATCAATGCTTGTTGGCTTAAATCTCATTTCTTCAAGAAGTCTGCCAATAAAATGGGTTAAGCCCTGCGAAGTTGCTGCCAGTTTGTCATGTTCTTTGGCGGACATCTCTATTACATTAATCCCTTTATCTTTAAAATACTCTTTCCAGAAATTATATGTGTCAGGATTTGACCTAAATTTATCAATAATAATAGGTAATCCCTCAAAGCCTTTTTTAGAGGAATCCGGTCCAAACATGGGATGCGTCAGGAGTGCTTGTGTATCAGTGCCGGTTAAATATTTTTTGAAAATTGCAGCCGGATGCATCTTTACCGACAGCACATCAATTAAAATATGTTTTTTTTTGAAATACTTTTTGTGAGAGGCAATGACATTTTCGAAAGAGCTGATTGGTACACAATAGAAGATAATTTCACTGTTATAAATTTTCTCTACAGAGTCTTTTTTGTCAAAAACACTAACAATAAAGTCATCTTTAATGAGTTTATAAAGCGTTTTACCAAAACGGCCATTACCAACAATAGATACTGTTTTCATAAGAGCCTGTCAATGTTTACACATATACTAACCCTGACATACCGATCCCCATTTTTACCAAAAGCAGATCCCGGGGTAAGAAGTATTTGTTTTTCTTCCAAAAGCTTCATGCAATAATCCTCCGAATTTTTAGAAGATGGGGGAATCTTTGCCCAAATATATAAAGCGCCCTTAGGCAGAGAAAATTCAAGGCCCAAAGTTTTCAAAAATTTGGCAATTTTGTCGCGACGGCTTTTATAGCTTTCAATCATTTGTTTGTGCCACTTGTTGTCAAAATGAGTAAGGGCATATGCTCCCAATTTTTGCAAAGGTAGAGATAAACCGGAGTCCATTTGCGATTTAACTTTTGCCAGCGCAGCTATAATCTTCTGGTTTCCAACAATCCAACCCATCCGGAACCCGGCAAAAGAAAAGGTTTTGGAAAAAGAGCCGATCTCAACGGAAATTTCTTTGGCGCCTTTAATTTGTAAAATACTGGGAGCGCTAAAGCCGTCAAAAGTTATTTCAGAATAAGCATTATCATAAACTATCAGGATATTGTGTGACTTGGCAAAGGTAACAATTTCTTCAAGTTCAGATAGAGTTGCAATTTGGCCGGTGGGATTGGCAGGGAAGTTAACCCAGATAAATTTGGTTTTTTTGGTAACTTTTCCCCCCAGTTCTTTGATGGAAATTTTAAAATCATTTTCTTCCAGAAGATCATAGTAAACAACTTTTCCACCTATCATTAATGCCGGGTCAGTAAAAGCAGGATAGCCCGGATCCGGAACCAATACTTCATCTTTGCTGTCAAGTAAGGCCAAAGGTAAATGGCTTACCCCGTCTTTTGCGCCCAGAAGAGGCAAAAGTTCCGATTTTTCCAACTCTACGGCAAATCTTTTTTGGTACCAATTTATTAAGGCATTTGAAAACTCCTCATTAGCACTAAAACCGGGATATAAATGTGCCTTCTTATCTTTAATAAATTCAATATATTTATTTATGTAGAGAGCGTTTGGAGGAACATCAGGATTACCCGGGCCAAAGTTTAAGACTTTATTGGTAATCTTTTTTTCAAGTTTTGAGAAAATATATTCGGAAAATAAATTTAACCTGTTTGCTACTTTCATTAAATAGCTTCTTTCTGCGTCTTTATAGAGTATTTATGAATAAGAGAGAAAAGAGCTTTGATTAAATCTTTTGAGAGTCCCAGTGTTTCACCCTTTTTAAGACTAGATTTTAGAACTTGTTCCCATCTACTTTTATCTAATGCAGAAACTTTCTGTTTCTTCTTAAGCTTGCCAATTTTACTGACAATACTCATTCTTTTTGCGAGAAGAGCAAGTATTTTTTCATCAACAAAATCAATTTTTTTCCGCCACTTTTCAAGCTTGTCATTCATAGATTTTGAGCTTTGTGTCTTAAATAAAGATCCATTATCACAAGAGCTGCCATGGCATCAACAATTGGCACTGCCCGCGGCAGGACACAGGGATCATGTCTGCCTGCAGCCTCCAGATTAACTTCTTTTCCGTTGATATCTACTGTCTCTTGTAGCTTTGAAATTGTTGAAACAGGTTTAAATGCCACCCTAAAATAGATGGTTGCTCCGCTGGAAATTCCCCCTAAAGTTCCTCCCGCATGGTTAGTTTTCAGATCTATTCTTCCATTTTTAGAAATAAATTGGTCATTATGCTCCGAGCCTTTCATTTTTACCCCTTCAAAACCCGAGCCTATTTCAAAACCCTTAACAGCATTAATAGAAACCATGGCTTTGGCCAAATCCGCAGGTAATTTATCAAACACAGGTTCACCTAACCCTATTGGCACATTTTTAATTACGCCCCTAATTACACCGCCAATAGAATCTCCCTCGGCTTTGACCTGTTCAATCAGTTTAATCATTTTTTCAGCCGTTTTATTATCAGGACATCTGACAATATTTGATTCAATTTGCGCCGTAGTTACCTGATTAAAATCTATATCGGTTTTTATATTACCAACTTGTTCAACAAAACTTAAAAATTCAATTCCTAATTTTTCTTTGAGATATTTTTTGGCAATAGCCCCGGCAGCAACTCTTGCTAAAGTTTCTCTGGCAGAAGCCCTGCCCGAACCGTGCCAATCCCTAAAACCATATTTTTTAGTATAAGTAAAGTCTGCATGGCCCGGTCTAAATAATTCCTTCATTTCTTGGTAATCTTCAGGACGGATATCTTTGTTATTGGCCAAAAGTAAAATCGGAGTTCCCGTAGTTTTTCCTTCAAAAACTCCTGACATAATTTTTATCTCATCTTCTTCTTTTCTGGGGGTTGTAATGGATGACTGGCCGGGTTTTCTTCTGTTGAGCTCTTTTTGTATTTCCGCTTCTGAAATTTCAAGATTAGGAGGGCAACCGTCAACCACTGCCCCGACCATCCCGCCATGGGATTCTCCAAAAGTGGTTATTCTAAATAATTGCCCAAAACTATTTCCTGCCATAAATAATCTCCTTCACAATACTGCGTACACTTTTATTATCGGTGGTAATAACAATATTTGCAAAGTTTTCATATAATGGCTCTCTTGCTTGCAGCAACTTTTTAGCTGATACAATACTTTTAAACAAAGGCGGCCTTATTTTTTTTAGCATAACTTGCTTTTTAATTTTATCAAAACCGGTTTTTAAATATACGACGGAAGAGTTTTTTGTTAAATAATTCATGGTAGATTTATCCATTACAACTCCTCCTCCGGTAGAAATTACAACTTTATCCTCATTGGATATGTCTTTTGCTACTTCGTATTCTATTTTTCTAAATTTCTGCTCGCCGTCTTTTTCAAAAATCTCATTAATGCTTTTTCTGCCGGATTTTTTTAAAGCCAAATCATCCATATCAATAGTTTTTAACCGTAATTTTTTCGCCAGTAGTTTGGCAACCGTGGTTTTTCCTGATCCCATAAAACCAATTAAAACTATCCTCATGTCAAAGCCTTTCTCATTGCCTCTACCGGAGCTTTTCTGTTGGTAAAAAGCTCAAATTGGGCTGTCCCCTGATATAGCAGCATCTCTGTACCTAAAATTACTTGAACTTTTTTTTGTTTGGCATCTTTGATTAACCTTGTTTGATGCGGCGCGTAAACCGCATCAAAAACAATGTGATTTTTATTTATCAATTTTTTATCTACAGGGCTTCTATCCTCATTCATGCCAACTGGTGTAGCATTAATAATTGTATCCATTTTTGATATTTCTTCCGGGGAATTTAATCTACCATACTCACAGCCGAAATCCTTAGCCAATTTTTTTGCGTGAAGCAATGATCTGTTAAAAATTTTAACCTTTGCTCCTTTTTTAATAAGTCCGTAAACAATTGCTCTGGCTGCGCCACCTGCGCCGATTACTGCAACTGACTTATTCTTAATATTTGTTTTTTCTTCCAAAGCCGTAATCGCTCCAAGCCAATCAGTGTTATAACCTGTTAATCTTCCATTTTTGTTAACAACAGTATTAACAGCCCCGATTTTTTTAGCAACAGCATCAATTTCATCAAGATATTTCATGATTTCAATTTTATGAGGAATGCTGATACAGGCTCCTTTAAAATTCGGATCTTTTTTTATTTCTTCCACAAATTTTTTTAAGCCTTTGGGTTTAACCCGGCGGCGCAAAAAGATAAAGTCATGGTTTATCCCTAAAGCTTTGTAGCCGGCATAATGCATTTGAGGGGAGAGGGAATGTTCCACCGGGTCTGCCACAAAATAACAAATCTTAATGTTTTTCAAGATTTTTTCCAACTCATCTTTGGTTAACTGACCAACAGCGCTGCTATTATCAGTATTTGTTGGCGCATAATTTATCTCATTGCCCAGGAGGACTCCGGCTATTCTGGTAATAACTCCTTTTTCTCCCATCCCCAAAATAATACATTTGATTTTTTGCTCTTTTAATGTAGAGAGTAAATCTACTAAACGGATTGCGTCGGCTTGTGAATTGCAGAAAGTAGTGATTTTATAAATATCTGCGTTTTGTTTTACCATTTTTTTAATTATTTCCTGTAATTTTTGATCAGAAGGAGTCTCTTGGTAGTTATGATAAGAAAGAATTAAATTAATTTTTTTGGAATTATTTTTTAAATACTTCAAATCCTGCTTTTGGGAAATGTCCAAATCTAAAAAACAAGACGGCGAAATAATATCCATAATTTTTTTTCTTTTTTCAAAACCCATTTTTGGTTTTTCTAAATTCTGTCTTCGAAAAAGAAAGATTATTTTTTTTCCATATCTATTTTTTAAATCCAAAATAAAATTTAAATCCAAATCCTGGATATAATCAAGCCAGATTTCAAAAAAATCATAATCTTGATTTTTGGAAATCATCTCGAGAACTTGGCCTGTTTTTGATTTAATAATCGGTAAACAGTAATTAATTTTCATATGGTTTTTTTATTTTCTTAAACTCATCCCAGAATGAGGGAAAAGTTTTTGAGACAACTTCAGGATTTTTAATTATTATTCCGGGTATTTTGCAACTAGCCACTGCAAAAGCCATGGCCATGCGGTGATCATTGTAAGTTTCAATGACAGTTCCATGGGGACTCCCTCCATAAATAGTCAGAGTATCTTTTGTGGCAAGAGTTTTAATGCCCATTTTGGAAAGTTCTTTTTGCAAAGCCTGCACCCTTTCGGTTTCTTTAATCCGCAAAGATTTTACCCCTTTAATTTTGCTTACGCCTTTGGCAAAAGCGCAAAGTACAGACAATGTCTGTACCTGATCCGGGTAATCTTTCATATCAACATCAACCGGTTTAACCCCTTTGCCAAAAATTGTGATTTGATTTTTTCCTTTTTTGATTTTATTTCCCATCTCCTCCAGGATTTTAAGAAATTTTATATCTGCCTGTTTTGAGTAAGGATTTAGATTTTTTAAAGTGATGGTTAATTTGTTAAGTGCCGCAATGGCAAAAAAGTAGCCGGCAGATGAAAAATCGCCTTCCACCTGATACTCCTTTGCTTGGTATTTTTGATTTCCCGGGACAATATATTTTTTGTAGTTTTGGTTGATAACTTTAACCTCAAATTTTTCCATAGTATCTATAGTCATATCAATATATGGTTTGGAAATTTGATCTCCTGTCACCTGAATTGTTACTTTACCCACAAGAGGGGCAACCATTAAAAGGGCGGAAATATATTGGCTGCTGATAGTCCCTCTTATTCTGACAGTTCCCGGAACAAGAACGGAGGAAATTATTTTTAACGGGGGATAACCCTCGTGATTTTGATATTCAATTTTCGCTCCCAGTTGTTGCAAGCCTTCAACAAGCTCTTTGATGGGGCGCCTGTTTAAGCTTTCTTTACCGTAAATTATTTTTTCTCCCGGCACTAAACAAGACAGAGCTAAAATAAACCTGATGGTTGTCCCGGAAAGACGGGCGTTTAAATTATAATGGGCGCGTTTGGTTTTCAAAATTTTCAAACACTCTGTCATGGCTTTGGTGTCGTCTGAAATTAAAGCATTCTTAATTTGAACTTTTTCCTCACATAGGCTGGCCAGAAAAAAGGCCCTGTTGGTATAACTTTTGGAACCGGGGATATTTATCTGATATTTCATGTTAAGGCTTTCTTGATGGTTTGACTGTTGACCGGCTGATTAATTACTGCTTTGCCAATGCCCGTGATTAATGTCCAGTTAATTTTCCCTTTTTCACTTTTTTTGTCCGTTTTAATTTTTGCTAATACTGCCTCCCTGGGAAAATCAGGTAAGTCAACAGGCAAGCCCGCATTAGCTAAAGCCTTTTTAATTTTGCTAACCCCGACGCCGGATATTTTTGCCTCCACCACCATGCCAATGCTGATTGCTTCTCCATGTAATAGGGGACTGTCTGTATCCTGACTTAAGGCCTCAATAGCATGGCCAATGGTATGGCCGAAGTTTAGGAGCCTTCTTTGGCCGGCTTCTTTTTCATCTTCATTAACAATAGCGGCTTTAATTTTTACTGACCCCAAAATAATTTCAACCAGATCTTTTTTGCTAAACTCCCGCGGTTTTTTTGAAGTTACAAAATCAAAATATTTTTTGTTAGCTATCAAACCGTGTTTTATAACTTCTGCAAAACCTGAAATAAATTCTCTGTCAGGCAAAGTTGATAAAAAATTAATATCACAAAAAACTGCGACAGGCTGATTAAAACTGCCTATTAAATTTTTTACCCCGGCAAAATTTACGGCTACCTTTCCGCCGATACTGGCATCAACTTGGGATAGTAAAGTTGTGGGGATTTGTATAAAATCCACCCCCCTCATGTAAGTGGCAGCAGCGAAACCGCCAATATCAAGGATAGTGCCACCTCCCAAATTAATAATTAAAGATTTTCTGTCGCAGCCGTAAGTAAGCAGTTTTTGCCAAATTTTTTTGACTGTTTCAATGTTTTTGGCTCTCTCGCCGGGAGAAATGACAATTTTTTCTACTTTTGGAAAAGATTTTTTGAATTCCGGAAAGCAATGTTTTTCCACAACAGAATCCGTAATGATAATAATTCCGGAATATTTTTCTGTATTTACCAAATGGGAAATTTTGGGAATGAGTGCTGACCCGACAAAAATGTCATAACAATTTAAAACCCTGATTTTTTTATCCATTAATACTCTCCCAGGATTTTAATGATCACGCATAACTTTTTAAGTATGCTTAGTGCCTGAATAAGTCTTGGTTCTGAAGCGTTACTGTTAGCTTCAACTTCAAAGGCGTAATCCCAGGATCCCTGTTTACCCGGTTGTGACTCTAACTTGCTTAAATTAATGTCATAATCGGAAAAGACTGTCAGGATATCTTTTAGTATTCCAACTCTATCGGAAACAGCCAAAAATAACAGGGTTTTTGTGGGTTTTTTCCCGGGCTGAACTTTCTCCTTAGCTCCGAAATGGGTTATGGCAAATTCTTTTTGGTGCCTTAGTTTATAAATTGCATTGACTTTGCTGATAACTTCTTTAAAAACTTCCGGAGTAATTTGTTGAGTGGCGTCTGACAGGGCTTTTTCCGGTTGGGGATGCACTTCAACCACAATTCCGTCTGCCCCGGCAGCTATACCGGCGTATGCCAGATAGGGAACCATATCAGCTCTACCGGCTGTATGGGAAGGATCTATAATCACAGGCATATTGTGGTCATATTTTGCAACTAATAACCCGTTTATGTCCATAGTAAAACGCATTGAATCTGCTCCTGTTCTAATTCCTCTTTCGCAAAGTATCACCCTGTCCGAGCCAATATACTTACTTGCTCCAATCCATTCGTCAATTGTAGAAATAAGCCCTCTTTTTAAGATAACCGGCCGTTTGTCTTTGCCCAAGGCTTTTAACAGTTCAAAATTTTGCATATTCCTAGCTCCTACCCAAAGAATATCAGCAACTCCTTGGGTTTTTGCTATCTGGTCTTTGTCGGTAATTTCCGTGGCTATCAAGACATTGTATTTATTTTTAATTTCCAAAAGAAATTTTAGTCCTGCAAGGCCAATTCCTTGAAAACTGTCAGGATCTGTTCTGGGTTTCCAGAGTTGACACCGCAAAATTTTAACGCCCATTTTGACAAGTTTTCCAGCAGCTTCATTAATCTGAATTCTGGATTCTACGGCACAGGGACCGCCAATAATCAGTGGTTTATGTTTTAACAGATCGTCTCTTTTAATAATTTTCATACAAAAAAAACTCCCTTCCGGGAGTTATTGTTGACTTTGTTGTTGTTTGGTTTACAACATCAACAAACCTCCCCTTTCAAGAGTTTAAAGTAAAACCAGAAAAAATCAAAGCCCACCTGTTTCATATTCATACTTTAACTTTTTAAGTATACTAGATTTCGGTATAAATTGTCAAATACTCGAATTGTGGCTCTAATATATGAGCCATCATATGAACCGTTTTATTGTTAAATAAATCGTTCTGAATGTATCGGGTCCTAGACATACCTATTTACTATATCTAGTGTTTTTTGATGAATTAAGCCGTTGGTAAAAATAACACCCCTGCTATTTATCGTTATTTCTTTCCCCTCAAAATCAGATACTTTTCCACCTGCTTCTTCAACTAGTAATTTGCCTGCAAATTCCGGAAAGATATCTCTATTAACGGTTACCGCGCCCTCCGCCCTTCCGCAAGCCACATAACTGTAATGCACGGCCATAGAACCAAATGATTTTTTAACTTTGCCTAAACCGGATAAATCTTTCATAAGATTTAATCCTTTGTCTAAATTAAATAGAGAAGACGAAAATTCATATAGTAGTAAAATTTCAGACGAGCGGTTACTTACCTTAATCTTTTTGTCGTTTAGAGTTGCCCCTTTACCTTTAAAGGCAATAAATAGTTCTTTGACAGAAGGATCCAAAATAAGTGCAAATACCACCCTGCCTTTAATTAGATGGCTAACTGCAATTGCATAATGGGAGATTCCCCTGATGAAATTAAAAGTATTGCTGATTGGATCAATTATCCAAACATTGTCTGCAAATTCATAAGAATAATTTTCTTCTTCGGCAAAGATAACATGATGGTCGGGAAAGCTCTTGATCAATTGAGCAAATTGGCGTTCAATTTCAAGATCAAGTTTGGTAAGGAATTTCTTGGCAACTCCTATATCTTTTATTCTTCCTGCATATTTAGTTAATTTTTCTCCTTTATCTTTGGCAAGCTGAATTATTTTGTTGTACATATATTAGTATTATACAAAATTATAGTAATCTTTGATTTGACAGGATATGTGTTTTTTGGTAAAATGTGTTTACATGCGTTGATCCGGATGGTTGGAACCGGGGAGCATAGCATGAATGAGTAGAATATCAAGGTGGCACCGCCCAGAAGGCCCTTGTAAGTTCCGATAAACTCGGGATTTGCAAGGGCTTTTTTATGATCAAAATACCGCAAAAGCCTGTGTATATTAAATTTGCGCAGGACATAGATTTTTTTAAGCTGTTTCAAAAGATAGAACAGCAGTTTTCAACATGCTTTATTTTTGAATCATTGGGGGAAGAGGGAAAATTTTCCAGATATTCAATTATCGGGTTTGACCCTGAATATATCATCTCTGCAAGGGGAAATAATTTAATAATTAACAAAAAAAATTATTCTGTAGATAATCCTTATTTAGAACTTAGGAAAATCATGCCTCAAAATATAATTTCCAAAAATTATGCAGGTGGATTAGTTGGGTATTTAAGCTACGATGCTGTCAATTATTTTGAACCCTCGCTAAATGTTAAAGTCCATGACCTTTTTGACCAATTCATGTTTGGGGCTTATACAGACGGGGTGATTTTTGATAAATTAACTAATGAACTTTTTTATTTTTATTACTCAAAAGACCGCTCTAAGATCCTGAAGAAAATTCTTAAATCAAAAATCAAAAATACTCCCATCAGGGTTAAATATCTGGGCGATGAATTAACAAAAAAAGAACATGCCGGAAATGTTGAAAAAGTAAAAGTTCAAATTAGGGCAGGCAATACTTTTCAGTGTCAAGTAGGATTTAAAACAGAATATGAAATTAGTGGAAATCCGCTAAAAATATATGAAAACTTAAGAAAAGTTAATCCCTCGCCTTTTATGTATTATCTTAAGTTTGGCGGAAAAAAGATTATTGGAGCCAGCCCGGAACTATTATTTTCGCTCCGTGACAAAGAAATGATTACCAGGCCGTTGGCAGGAACTATTCAAAGAGGTAAAAATGAGCTGGAAGACCAAAAACTTGCCAGAGCTCTTTTAAGCGATCCCAAAGAAAGAGCAGAGCATAATATGCTGGTGGATTTGCATAGAAATGATCTTGGAAGAAGCGCCCAATTTGGTACGGTTAGGGTAAAAGATCTAATGAGCGTTAAAAAATTTAAGTTTGTCCAGCATATCTCAAGCGAAATAACAGGAATAATAAAGCCGGATGAGGATATGTTTTCAGCTCTTTCATATAACTTTCCTGCAGGTACGGTTTCAGGCGCGCCTAAGATAGAATCCATCAGGATTATAGACAACCTGGAAAGGACAGCCCGCGGTCCGTATGGAGGGGCAGTCGGGCATTTTGGTTTTGACGGGGATTGCACTTTTGCTATAGCCATAAGGTCTTTATTTATAGCGGGAAGCTACGGCTATTCTCAAACCTCCGGAGGGATTGTTTATGATTCAGTTCCTAAAAAAGAATATGATGAAATTCAAAGAAAACTTGCTGCTATGAGAAAGGTTTTGGCCATATGAAAATTTTGATAATTGATAATTATGATTCGTTTACTTTTAACCTCTATCAGTATGCAGGGGAGATTTTAAAAGATTCAGGAAAAGATTTTGCGATTGATGTTGTTAGAAATGATCAAATATCATTGGAAGGGATTAAAAAAAGAAAATACGATAGGGTAATTATTTCACCCGGCCCGGGAGACCCGTCTGATTCCGCGTATTTTGGAGTTTGCGGAGAAGTTATCATCAAACTGGGTAAAAAAATTCCTATACTGGGGGTTTGTTTGGGGATGCAGGGCATGGCATATTATTTTGGAGGAAGAGTGATTAAAGCAAGACTGCCCATGCACGGAAAAATAAGTATTATTAAACATGACGGAAAAGGGGTATTTAAAGGCTTGCCGCAAAATCTGGAAGTGATGAGATATCATTCTTTAATTGCAGAAAAAGAAACTTTACCAAAAGTATTAGAAATTACTGCAGAAGCAAATGGCGAGATAATGGGACTGCGGCACAAGAAATATCCGGTTGAAGGAATACAATTTCATCCTGAATCTTTTGCCACGGAAGGAGGAAAAGAAATATTAACAAATTTCCTTTTTTAAATAAATTACTTGACGGTTATAATCTTTTGTCAAAAGAGGCCGGTTTCCTGTTGGAAAAAATTATCTCCGGGGAGCTAAATCCTTTTCAAAGCGCGGCAGTGTTGGTGGCTCTTAGAACCAAAGGGGAAACAGTTGAGGAAATTTTGGGATTTATTCAAACTATGAGAAAACATATGGTAAAAATCAAAGCCTCAAATGCTATAGATATTGTTGGTACCGGAGGAGACAGGTCAGGGACATTTAATATCTCAACAGCTGCAAGTTTGGTGGTAGCAGGCGCGGGAATACCTGTTGCCAAACACGGCAACAGGGCAGCTTCAAGTAAATGCGGCAGCGCAGATTGCTTGGAAGCCTTGGGAGTTCATATTAATTTGACTCCAGAACAGGCAGAAAAAGTATTTAAAAAGACAAGTTTTGTTTTTCTTTTTGCCCCTAATTTTCATCCTGCCATGAAACAAATTGCGCCTATCAGAAAAGAGTTGGGACTGCGAACTATTTTTAATTTTTTAGGCCCGTTTTTAAATCCTGCCGGAACCAAAAGACAGCTTTTGGGTGTTTCTAATATTAAAATTGCCGCAAAACTAGCAAAAGTGGCAGTTAAACTAAAATTTGACCATCTTTTGCTTGTTAGCAGTGAAGATGGAATGGATGAAATTACCACAACCGCAAAAACAAAAGTCTTTGAAATTAAGGGCAAGGATTTAAAAACATATACTATTTCACCAAAACAATTTGGAATTAAACTTGCCGCCAAACATGAACTGGCTGGTAAAGATATTAAAAATAATGTAAATATTATTAAAAATATTCTCAAAGGGAAAAAAGGAGCGGCTCGGGATATTGTGGTTTTAAACAGTGCCGCCGCCATATATCTGGCCGGAAAAACAAAAAATATATTTGATGGAATTTTACTGGCAGAGCAGTCAATTGACAGCGGAAAGGCAATGGCAATTTTAGAAAATTTAATTAAGGAGACGCAAAAATATGGTTGATGATATTTTAGTTATTGCCGAAATTAAGTTTGCCTCCTTGACAGAGCCCCGGCTGGGCAAAAGATCGGATTTGATCAGCCGTGCCAAACAGTACGAACAGGCAGGGGCGGACGGTATTTCTCTTATTATAGAGCCGCGCATTTTCAAAGGCGCCTTATCAGATGTGGTTAAAGTAAAAAAACATGTATCTTTGCCAATTCTGGTAAAGGATTTTGTCCGTGATGAGAATAAGATTTATCAAATTAAACGCGCAGGAGCAGATAGAATACTTTTGATTGCCAAAATTGTATCAGGCCAAAAGTTAAAAAGATTTGTTAAGCTGTCAAAAGCTATTGGTCTTGAACCTGTTGTGGAAATTAACGATGAGCAGGATTTTAAAAAAGCAATAACAACAGATACCAGTATTATTGCGGTGAATGCCCGAAATCTAAAAACCTTGCGCGTTGATGTTGATAAGGCTTGCAGGTTGCTGGCAAAAGTTCCGCAAAAATTCATAAAACTGGGTTTTTCAGGAATTCATTCAAGAGCTGAAGTTATAAAATACAAACATGCCGGGGCTAAAGGAGTTTTAGTTGGCACGGCGCTTATGAAAACAAAGGACATTAACCAATTTATTAAAGGGTTAAAAATGTTTGTTCAGGTTAAGATTTGCGGGATAAGGACTCTGGATAGCGCTAAAGCAGCAGTTGATGCCGGAGCTGATTTTTTGGGATTTAATTTTGTACCCAGTTCTAAAAGATATATTAGTCCCTCCAATGCCGCAAAAATCATCAATAAAATAAGAGGTAAAGTGAAAATTATTGGCGTATTTCAAGATGCCAAAAAAGATTATGTCAATAATACTGCCTCGGATTTGGGTTTAGATTTTGTCCAGTTACATGGCAGCGAAGGAGCAGTCATTAAATCTATCAATGGCCAAAAAAATCCAAAGACAAGGTATTTTTTACTGGATCGGTCCAACAGAAAGGGTCAAATGGTAAATTTAGGAAAAGCGGCCGAACTGGCCGCGAAGTTTCCCATTTTTTTTGCGGGGGGATTAACTGCAGAAAATGTGGCAGAGGTTATAAAGGCTGTCAGGCCATTCGGAGTTGATGTAGCAGGAGGAATAGAAACAAAAGGAGTACAGGATATAGAAAAAATTAAAGAATTTATCAAAAATGTTAAAGGGGTAAATTTATGAAAAAAGGACATTTTGGAAAATTTGGGGGAAGGTATGTACCGGAAATGCTAATTCCGGCTTTGGAGGAGCTGGAAAAAGTTTATCTTGAGGCTAAAAAAGATAAAGCTTTCCAAAGGGAATTTAAGCATTATCTAAAAACTTATGCCGGAAGGCCAACCCCGTTAACATTTGCTGAAAACCTTACCAAAAAATTAAACGGGGCAAGAATTTATTTTAAAAATGAAGGGTTAAACCACACAGGCGCCCATAAAATTACCCATTGCATTGGCCAGGCTCTACTTGCCAAAAGAATGGGTAAAAAACGGCTGATAGCCGAAACAGGGGCAGGGCAACATGGTGTTGCCACAGCCACTGTGGCAGCTAAATTCGGATTTTCCTGTACGGTTTATATGGGTGAGAAGGATATGGTCAGACAACGGCCGAATGTTTTTTTAATGGAACAACTGGGAGCAGAAGTTATACCGGTTAAGTTTGGCCAGAAAACTTTAAAAGACGCGGTTAATGCCACATTGAAGGATTATATTGAAAATGTAAAAACCACCCATTATGTTTTGGGTTCTGTGGTAGGTCCCCATCCTTTTCCCACTATAAACAGAGATTTTCAATCCATTGTCGGCAAGGAAATAAGAAAACAGGTTATGGAAGAAGAGGGGAAATTGCCTGATTACATTATTGCTTGTGTTGGAGGCGGCAGCAATGCCATGGGAGCTTTTACGGATTTTCTAAAAGATTCTTCAGTGCATCTTATCGGAGTAGAAGCAGGAGGGAAAGGAAAATTAGTTGGAGAACATGCAAGGAGATTTTTGGGTGGAACAATGGGTGTTGTTGAAGGTTATAAATCGTATTTCCTGCAGGATAGCGATGGCAACCTGCAAAAAACACACAGCATATCCGCCGGGCTTGATTATCCGGGAATAGGGCCGCAGTTAGCTTTTTTACAAAAAACAGGGCGGGTAGAGTTTACATCTGTAACAGATAAAGAAGCTCTTGCAGCTTTTAAATTACTCGCCGAGTTAGAAGGAATAATTCCTGCTTTGGAATCTGCTCATGCGGTTGCAGAGGCTCTCAAACTGGCGCCTAAATTAAGAAAAGATCAAATAATTGTAGTTAATCTTTCGGGTAGGGGTGATAAAGATTTATTCATTGTGGCAAAAGCATTTAAGGACAAAAACTTTTTTAATTTCTTAAAAGATTATCTTAAGGAGGAAAATGAACTTAATTGATAAACAGTTAGCAATAATTAAACAGGAAAAAAGGTTAGGGCTGATGACTCATGTGGTAGTAGGGTATCCTTCACTTTATTTGACAGAGTCTTTAGCTAAAGTTATGGAAGATGCAAAAGCAGATTTTATTGAACTGCAGATTCCTTTTTCCGATCCTTTGGCTGATGGTCCAACTATTATGAGAGCTTGTGAGAAGGCTTTGGAAAATGGAACAAAAGTTAAAGATGCTTTTGATCTGGCAAGCAGATTATCAAAAAAAGTCAAAATCCCCTTGCTTTTTATGGCTTATTTTAATACGGTTTTTAAATACGGCACAGCCAATTTTTGCCTGGATGCCAAAAAAGCAGGAATATCTGGTCTGATTGTGCCTGATATGCCGATTGAAGAAGAGAAAGAAGAGCATTTTATGAAATATTGTTTGGAAGCGGGTTTATATCATATTAGAGTTATTTCTCCTTCGTCAACAGCAAAAAGGCTTAAAAAAAATGCTGATGTGGCCAAAGGGTTTGTTTATTGTACAGCCAGACAGGGGATAACCGGAGCTAAAAAAGATCTTGATCCGGAAATTGCCTCTTTTCTAAAAAATGTCAGGAACTACTTTAACATTCCTGTTGCAGTTGGATTTGGAATATCTAGCAAAGAAAGGATTAAACAAATTAAGCCCTATGCGGACATAGCTATCATAGGCAGTGCAATTATAGATATCATATAGCACCCCCAAAACAAATT
>DOWS01000014.1 GCA_003519445.1 Candidatus Daviesbacteria bacterium | reverse complement strand
ATATGTATCTGAACTTATACACTCAAAAGCAGGTGAAGTTTCTTAATGTTATCCAAAATTATACAGTTTTCTGAAAAAGCACAATACTTGGTGAATTTTGAGGGAATAATTACAACATTAAATCCTGTATTGCTTGCTTGGGTGTCGAATATACTATCTCCCACCATCAAACATTCTTCAGGTCTGGATTTAAAAAAATTTGCAATCATGCGAAAATATTCTGGATTACTTTTTCTGTTTTTTATCATCTTTCCGTGTCCTATAAATTGGAAATAAGATATCAGATTTTTGTATTTCAAATATCTCTCAATTTGATCAAATTTTTCACCTGAAGCAATTGCCAATTTATACTTTTTTGAGAGTAAATGAATAATTTTTAAAACTCCTTTTTTAAATCTAATCTTCTTAAGAGTTTGATCAGAGTAATATTTTTTTAAAACATTCCTTCTGATCTTGTATGCTGTTTGTTTATCTAAACCCAAATGAAATATGGAATCATCCAAACCCAAGAGCCCATATTTTTGTTCTGTTATAAAGATATCTAGTTTTTGCAGTTCATGCTTAAGTATTTGAAAATAAAGCTCATCAGTATTAAGAAGAGTTCCATCGAGATCAAAAGCTATTACTTTAAATGATTGCATATTAATTTTATATCTATGTTTTAGTTAAGCCTGAATTAAAGTATACCCCACTTTTTTATGGCTTTCGATGATGTAGCCTTGGGATTTTATAAATGGGTGTTTTCGCAGCCGGTAAATTAAAGCATCCAAAGCCCAGTTAGTAGCATTTTCACTATCATCTTCCCAAACTGCCTGGAATATTTCATCTTTACTTACAGTCCTGCCCGTATTTTTTCTTAAAAGATTAAAAAGAATTTTTTCTTTAACAGGTAATTTCACCGGCATATTTTGTTTTATATAATCTGCCAGCAGGGGAGTAAAAAGCTGGTGATTTGATGTTATCATCCCAACTCCCAACAAATACTCATCTATCTCTGTTTGTTTACCTAAGGCTATTTTTTGTATTTGTTTCTTCTGTTGATAATCCAAATAATCAACAAGTTCTTTTAGCTGCATTTTGACAAAACGGTCCAACAGCAAATTTTGTTGTTTTTGGGAATTTAACAGGATGTGCAAAAGCTGATTATGTCCTCCTGCAAGTTCAATCAATTTATCTGGATTGCCCTTGAAAGTTGGTTCAGGTTCCAGTTTAAGCAATTTTTTTAAGTCATTTTTAGAATAAGGCTTAAAATACAGGTGTTTGGCATAAAAAGTTAAGTTCCCGCCGGTTATAGCATCCGGCGCAACTTCATGCAACGGCTTAATTGAGGTAAAAATTAGAACAATTTTGCTTGGTTGGATTGTTGTCAGGCTCTGTAAATTAGACAGAAAATTGGCATCAAAATCGTTTTTCAGCTGGTCAAAACGGCTGAAAATGATGACTATTTTCTCATAAGTATCTGCCAATTTTTTAAGTAAGGCTTTGGTTTCCAGAAAAACCTGCTCGTCTGTCTTAGAAGAGGGTTTTCCTCCTAAATCTCTTAAAAACATTCTGTAAAATTCATGCTGGTTTAGAGTGGGCAGGGAATAAAGGTCAACATGAACAAAGTAGGCCCAATCTTGGCAAGCCAGGTATTTTAAAAAATAAGAAGCTCCTACCCCGGGGATGGACATGGCCACAAAAGAAACCCCGGCCTCAATCAGCTTTTTAAACTCCTGTAATTTATCTTGGGCAAAATTTGATCCTAATTTAGCTTCCATTTCATCAGGATTATATCAGATTATTATCAAGCAGTCAAGAGGCCTATAGCCTAAAATACTCGCAGGAGGTGAAAATATATGTCAGCGGAAGTAAAAGAATATGTACCAGCTCAAGTGGTCAGGCAGATCCAAACTGCTAAAAAAGTAGAGGATTATGCCAAGTCAAAAAGCTGGGGAGTAGCAACAAATCAGAGATTATCCAAAACAGCTTTTTGGAGAAAGTGAGGTTAATTCCGTTAGGATTTTATCAGGATTTAATCAAGCACTTCGCAGCGCTTAAGTATAAGCTGTTAACAGAAAGGAATACATGAGCGTTGAAGGTGGATCAGGTGGAGTTGGTGTGGCAGGGGCTGCAGCTCCTGTTGTGGTCAATGAAGGGCCGGTCAGATCTTTGGAAGGATTTAGGCCTATGAACGCATCTGATATAACTACTATTGATATAGGAGGAACAATTGCTCCAACCCAGCCTTTGGTGATTGCTCAGGCTGAAGAAGTGGCAGTTTCTGCTTGGGAAAAAGCTGAAACAATCATATCTGAAGCGCGAAAACCTGTAATTGAACCTGTGGTTCTTCCAAGGATCGAACCTATGATTGTACCTTTGGTTATACCTGAACCGAATCCAGAATTACTTTTACAGCCTGTTGTTTCTCCGGTCTTGGAGCTTGCAGCCAAAACTGCATCAAAACCAGCCACAAAAACTGTTTATCAAGCAGCTCCTGCTATTTTTCCTCAACCAGTTTTACAAGAGGAGCAAGTTGAGGAAGTTGTGATGGAGAAAAAAGTAGAAGAGCCTGTAGATGAGTTGGAGGAAGAGGAGGAAGAAACGGAAAAAAGGCTCTTTCTGGAAGATGAAAAAGCTTCGGTAGTAAGAAGGTTTGAGATTAAACAGGCAGTCAAGCTGGCTTTTGCTTCGGTTAAAAATGCCAAACTATCTACCATTGCGGGAAGTTTGGTGGCCGCATTTTTGCCCGGCGAGCACGCAGGCAATAGAAGCCAAGCTCTCGCGGAAAAAGGGCCGGACGGGTCTTACGAGGAAACAGTTGAGGCAATAGCCTCATCCGGTGAATTTAGTTCGCCGGAGCAGGCAGAAAAGAGATTTGAAGAGATTGTGGCAGAGAA
>DOWS01000049.1 GCA_003519445.1 Candidatus Daviesbacteria bacterium | reverse complement strand
CACCCTTGGGGTGGAATAGGTTGACACCTGCGGATTTTTTAAAATCTATGAGGCTAGCTTAGCTAAAATTTTACCCTTTTTTGCTGATTAAAACCCAGCTACTGCAAAAATATTCTTAATTTATCTCCACAAAGAGAATTTTTTGGTTAGATTATTAATAGTTTCTTTGGGGCCAAATAAACAAATTCCATAATATTCCAGTTCTACTTCTGGAGTTTGCTTGGTTCTTTCCTGTTACTGTAAATATGTCCCCACAGTCATGGTGGAAGTAAAATCCACAAAATGGATACCCGCGTTAATTAACTCCAGCCTTAAAGATCTGATTTGATTGGAATTATCAGCTGATAGAATAATAAAAGGATTATCTGAAATACTTTTGTGTTCCCCGCCATCTTTATCAAAATAACTGTCAAATCTCATTTCCTCTAAATTTGGAGCAGAACCACCAAGTCCTGCTGCCATATGTCCCAAGGAATTCATTAAATTTGGAATGGGAATTTTTTTATTCAAAACTGCCACAAATTTATGAGTCAACTCATCCATAAACAAATTATAGATCTTTTGGGAATTTTTGGAAAGCTCCCTGTCTTAAGATATGGTATAAGCCATCACTGGCAAGTTTTATCAATGTTGATGGACTGGATTCTATTTTACCCCCGTCCAGATAAAAATCAACTCTATTTCCAAAATATTTTTTTGCCTCATCAATATTTTGCGCAGGAGGTTCACCTTCAATATTAGCAGATGGGGCAACCAAAGGTCCAACCTCCCGCAACAGCGCCAGCAATTTTTTATTTTTTGGCATTCTAAAAGCCAAATTATGTAAAACTACACTTACAGGATTTGGCCAAATCTTTTGCAAAAAAACTTCTTGCTCTTTAGATAATTTAATATCAAATTTTTTTAAATCATTTATGGAGGAAATTAAAATAATAAAAGGCTTGTTTTTTGATCTTTTTCGCAGAGTATAAATTTTCTCAACAGTTTCGGGATTTAATGCTGACCCCACAATTCCATAAATAGTATCAGTTGGCATAACTCCAATCTTCCCTTCTTTAAGAAATTTAATAATTTGATCTAGACTCTTGACTCTAATCACTAGATTCTAACTCCTTGATTGCTTTCTGGCCAGGGGAAAATGGATTAAAAACAAAACTGTTCCAATCAAAGTAAATGTTATGGAATTTTTTAAATCATCAATTTTTTGCTGTTTACTTAAGGCATTTTCCTGTTTTAAACAATCCTGCTTTTGTTTTTCTAATTCATCAGCAGAAGGCGTGGCCACTCTTGTTTCCATTGCTGGGTACGGACCAAATTTGTAAGGGTAACCCTCACAACTCCCTTGGGGATAATGTAACGGATATTTTTCATATTGGGTAGAATTTATTCCAAAATTAACAGCATTAAAAATCCCAATCACGATTAAAGCCAAAGATGCGGCTGAAATAATATAGAAATAAATAGTAGCAATAGTTTTCCCTGACATTAAATAGCTTTCATCTGACTAAGTCGCTCAAGGAGTAACATTTTTGCGGCAGTAGAGATACTAATATCCCTTTGTCTTGCCACTTTTTCTATAGCAAAAATTGTCTCTTCGTCAAAATATACGGATATCGTTTTCTCGAGTTTAGATGATGACATTTTCATTATTTTAATACATCAATATTGTACTACTTTTGTAAATTCTTCGTTGGGCTAATCTGAAGTTTGGGCACTTTGGGCGGCAAAGTATTCTTCGGCATTACGGACTAAAACATCCCTGGGTTTGGAACCCTCTCCAACTCCCACAATCCCCATCTCTTCCAACTCATCCAAAATCCTGGCAGCCCTGGCATAACCTACCTTAAGTCTCCGCTGCAGCAGTGAGGCAGAAGCCCGGTCATATTGACAAACGGTTCTCACAGCCTCTTCAAATAATTCATCTCTATCCGATCCACTGCCGCCTCCTTTACCCCAACGTCCTATGGGCATTTCAGTTACCTCTGCCGTATACTCCGGCGCAATTCCGGTATTCTTAAGATATTTTATTAAATTGTTAATCTCTTCATCCTGAACCAGCACTCCCTGAATGCGAACCGGTTTGGAAGCATCAGGAGGCAAAAACAACATGTCTCCCCGTCCCAGCAGTTTTTCCGCCCCGGGAGTATCAAGGATAACCCGCGAGTCAATCATTGATGAAACATTAAAAGCAATCCTACAGGGAATATTAGCCTTGATTAAACCGGTAATAACATCAACAGAGGGTCTTTGTGTTGCCACCACCAGATGAATTCCTGTGGCTCTGGCCAGTTGAGCAATTCTGGTAATGGCGTCTTCAATTTCAACCGGCGCAAACATCATCAGATCTGCCAGCTCATCAACAATAATAACAATATAGGGAAGGGCCTGAAACCCCGACATCTCATTATACCCTGCAATATTTCTTACTCCCACTGATTGAAATAATTTATATCTTCTGTCCATCTCTGCCATTGCCCATTTCAAAGACGATAAAATCTTTTCCGGTTCGGTAATCACCGGCGTCAAAAGATGGGGGATACCATTGTAGTTAGTCAACTCCACTCTTTTCGGATCAATCAAAATCATTTTCAACTCATCCGGAGAATTGCGGAAAAGCAGCGAGCCAATAAAAGAATTAATTAACACGGACTTACCTGAACCGGTTGTTCCTGCAATTAATACATGGGGCATCCTGTCCAAATCCACCACCACTCCTTTAGAAGCTGTATCTTTGCCCAAAACAACTGCCAGCTTTGATTTATGCGCTTGCATTTGCTCTGATGCCAAAACACTCTTTAGCCCTACAATCTCCAAAGAATGATTAGGTACTTCAATTCCCACTAAAGATTTACCCGGAATTGGAGCTTCGATTCTGACAGTTCCTGTGGGAGTAGCCAGGGCTAATGCCAGATCATGCTGCAGATTGGCAATTTTGGAAATTTTGGTTCCTGCTGAAATTTCCAAAGCATATTGGGTCACAGCTGGCCCTCCATTAACTTCAGCTACTCTGGCCTGAACTCCAAATGAATCCAGGGTTTTTTCAATAATGGCGGCATTCTTTTTTACATCTCCCCTCTCGGCCACAGATCCTATTTTTTCAGAAAGCAAAGATAAAGGCGGATATTTCCAAACTTTTGCCTGTCCTGCCACATTTTGCACCAAAGCATCAGCCAAAGCTGCCTCACGGGGCCCAACAGACAATTTAGGCTTTATCCGGTCGTCAACTCCGGACAATTTTATCGGCACATTTTTTGCTTCAAATGTCCTTGGTCTGTTAAAAACCGGCTGCCAAACCATTTTTTTGAAGAATTTAAATATCAAGTCAAATATGCCAAAAATCTGGCCTAAAGAAGCATTGAATAAAACTACCAGTCCAACTATAAATATCAAGATCAAGAGGATAAAAGCTCCGGGTGGAGTTATTAAAGCAGACGACTGTGTCCATAAATTCAAACCTATTGATCCTGCCAAATCCGCTTTGAAAGCGCCGGTCATTCCTGATAAAGATAAAACCAACAACATAATTCCCAGTAAAACATTCATCTGGGCAATGCGCCAGCGGGCTTTTGATAAAACTAGACCCGAAAGCAAAAATAAAACAGGAGAAAAGATACTGGTCCAACCTAAAAGAGAATATAAAAACCGCCTCCAAAAAGACAAAATAGTTGTATCTGTTGTTAGCGCCACAGTTGATAAAACTGCCAGAATTATCGACACCAGAGATGCCACAGCCGCAATGGCTTTGTGTTTAAGTCTTAATCTGGGTAATCTGTAAATAGAACGGCGTCTTCTTCTCATTTTTTTGTATAATTATTATACTGATTATAACTATTATAACATTTATAACTCATAGTTTTAAACTTCCACTACCACCGGCAAAATCAATGGTCTTCTTTCAGTCATCTGATAAAAAAGATTGCCTAAATCATCCTCAATCTTTTTGCGGATAAAACGCCAGTCCGGGGATTTTTTAACATGCTGCTCCAAACTTCTGCTGACGGTTTCCCTGGCATCCTGCAACAAATCTTCGGCCATATTTTCAAAAACAAAGCCCCGGGAAATAATATCCGGTTCTCCTGCCACTTTACCAGTATGCTGATCAAGCGGCACTACCACTACTACAACCCCTTCTTCGCTCATTAACCTCCGGTCCCGTAAAATCACATGCCCCACATCCCCAATACCCAATCCGTCAACATAAATATTTTGCAGTTCCAATCTTCCAGTTAGCTTCAGATTATCCCTTCCTATTTCTACAATATCTCCCTCTTCCAGTTGTAAAATCTTATTTTTATCATAACCCATACCCTGAAAAACCTGCGAGAACATTTTTATATGTCTGGCGGTTCCGCCAATAGGCAGCAAATAGCGGGGTTTTGCCAGATTAACCATCAGCTTTAATTCCTCCGAAGCTGCATGCCCACTAACATGCAAGTCTGAATTTACGGCAGAATAATAGACATTAGCTCCTAAGCTTGAAAGCTTATCAATTAAAGCATTTTGTGCAGATTCTGTGGAAGGAATGGGGTCGGCCGAAAAAATTACGCTATCACCTTCTTTAATTCTTATTTGTTTATGTTCTTCGTTGGCCACCCGGGAGAGCGCCGAATCCGGTTGACCTTGAGATCCGGCAATTAAAACTATTGTTTTTGAGGAAGCAAAAGAGTTTATGGCATCCGAAGCAATCACAATGTTTGGCGGAACTTTTAAATATCCCAGATCTCTGGCCAACTGAAAATTCTTTTCAAAGCTTCTACCCGCCACTGCCAGTTTCCTGCCTAATCTTTGCGCCACATTAACTGCCTGCTGCATTCTGGAAACATTGGATGAAGTCATAGTAATCAGCAAGCTCCCGGTAGTTTCCATCGCCGCTTTTTCAAATGAAGCCTCAATTGATTGTTCTGATTTGTTAAACCCGGGCTTTTCTATTCTTAAACAGTCAATTAAAAGCAAAAGCACTCCCTCTCTGCCTAAATTTGCCACAGCCCCTACATCAGTCTTTTGACCCGAAATAGGCGTCCAGTCAATCTTAAAATCTGCCTGGTGGATAATCAGCCCCACAGGAGTTCTGATAACTATACCTGTTGAATCCGGAATTGAATGGGAAACCTGATAAAAAGAGACATTAAATACCCCCAGGCTTAATTTCTGATTTATACCAACTTCCACAATCTGGTCTTTGGGCAGATTATGTTCAATAAATTTACCTTTGATTAATCCTGCTGTTAATCTTTGGGTATAGATAGGCACTTGCAGTTGAGGGTGAATAAAAGGCAGGGCTCCAATATGGTCTTCATGGCCGTGTGTGATAATAATACCTCTGATTTTATCTTTTTTTTCTCTTAAATAAGAAATATCGGGAATTACCAAATCCACGCCCGGCATAGCCTCATCCGGAAACCCCACCCCACAATCAACAATTATAATATCATTTCCATATTCATACACATACATGTTTTTGGTGACATCACCTACACCTCCAAGAGGAATAAGTTTAAGTGTTTGATTATTAAATGGTTTCATAATGATAAATACTCCCCCAAATTTTCTTGATTAATCTTAAATGGCCCAATTTCTCCCTCCACTGCTTTTCTGGCCACTTTTCTGCAAATTGCCTGCAAAGATCGCTGCAGCGATCTGATCCCTCCGTCAAAACCCAAAGGCCTGATAATATTAGGCCAAGTTGCCTCTTCAATGCTAATGAGTTTACTGTCTATGCCCGCTTCCTGCAGCGCTTTCGGCAAAAGATAATTTTTGCCAATTGTTGTTTTTTCTTCGTCGGAATATGAAGGCATCTGAATTGGCTCTAACCTATCCATTACTGCCGTGGCAATATTACCGGTATTATTGGCTGTGGCTATAAATAAAACCTGCGACAGGTCAAAAGCAAAATCCAGAAAATGATCGGTAAAAGCCTGATTTTGGGCAGGGTCTAAAAGTTCTACCAAAACCCCCATTATGCCAACTCTACCCTCCTCTGCTACTCTATCTATCTCATCTAAAAGTATCACCGGATTTTTAATTTGAGCATGTTTAATAGCTTTAATAATCTGCCCGGGTTCGCTATCAGGACGGATTTTTGATTGCCCCCTTAAGCTGGCCGCATCACCCAAGCCTCCAAAAGGCACTCTCACAATTTTCCTCCCCAGAGCCTCGGCAATAGAATAAGCAATGGAAGTCTTGCCTGTTCCCACCAACCCAACAAACAGCAGAATCGGGGCATGAAAACTTGCAGTATTTTTGCTTTTGGCGTGCAAAATTAAAACCGACAAATATTCTAAAACCCTGTCTTTCAAAGATTGCAAACCATAGTGATTTTTATCCAGGATCTCTCTGGCTCTTGGTAAATCCAAAATATCCTGGCTTGATTTGTTAAAAGGCAGGGAGGTGGCAAAATCAATATAGGAAACCAATTTTTCAAATTCAGCTCCTGTTCCCGGGAATTTTAGTAAATTAAGTAATTTCTCTTGAACTTCCTGGGGCAAGGAGACTTGGCTAATTTTTTGTTTAAGGTTTTCCAGTTGTTCTTGGGCAGCATCCATTCTGTTTCTTATTCTATACGAAGGAGATTTATCTGTCAAAGCTTCGGCGGGCAGGCCTGCCTCCGCGGTTGCGGTCAAAGCCGCTTCTATTAAACCCTCCGCCAAACCTAGGCCTGTCACTAAAAGAAGTTCTTGGTCTAAAGCCCCCGCCTCCTGATGGACGAGCAGGCCGCCTTTCTGTTTCAGGCTTTATATCCGCGCCAAAAAGCATGGACAAAGACACTTTACCATCCGTATCAACTCCCTTAACCCTAACTTTAACTTCCTGTCCCTCGGAAACAACATCTTCAGGTTTTCCCACAAAACCCGTAGACATTTCCGACACATGCACTAATCCGTCTTTACCCGGGGCAATTTCCACAAAAACCCCAAAAGGCACCAGACGGACTACTTTACCCGTAAATTCATCTCCCACATTAACTGTTTTAAACATGCCTTCAATTGCTGCCATGGCCTGATCCACACCTTCAGATTTAGTACCGGAAACCATCACCGTACCGTCATCTTCAACATCAATCTGCGCTCCGGTTTTTGAAATAATGCCATTGATATTTTTGCCTCCCGGCCCGATTAAAAGTCCTATGCTTTCAGGTTTTATATGCAAAATTTCCACTCTTGGGGCATGCGGAGATAGTTTTCCTGCTTCGGGCATTACTTCTTTCATTTTTGCCAGAATTAACTCCCGGGCAGCTTTAGCCTGCTTCAAAGACTGCTCTATTATCTCAAAAGAAATCCCTTCCAGCTTAGTATCCATCTGGATACCTGTAATGCCATTTTTTGTGCCTGCAATTTTAAAATCCATTTCTCCATAAAAATCCTCCACTGCTCTCATGTCAGTTAAAGTTTGAAATTTATCCGGCTTTGCCGGATCGCTTATTAAGCCAATTGCAATCCCGGCTACTGGTTCAATAGGCACTCCTGCATTAAATAAAGCAAGGGAGGCTGCGCAAATAGCTGCTTGCGAAGTAGAAGCATTGGCCCCTAAAACTTCTGACACAATCCTTATGGCATAAGGAAATTGTTCTTTTGTTGGGATAACCTGCTCCAGAGATTTTTCACCAAGAGCCCCGTGACCAATATCACGCCTTGTTGGAGGCCCAATTCTTTTAACTTCTCCTGTTGAAAAAGGATTAATGCCCATGTTGTAATAATGCATAAATCGCTTTATCCTCTCACCTTCCATGCCTTCAATTGTTTGGCCCAAAGAAGGGGCTCCCAAAGTTACTACTGATAATATTTGCGAATCACCTCTGGAAAACAAGGCTGATCCGTGAGTGCGGGGCAAAACTCCTACTTCTATTTCAATAGGTCTTACTTCATCCATGGCTCTTCCGTCTACTCTTTTCCCCTGACCCAAAACTAAATCATTCATAATTTCTTTGGCCACTTTGTCAAATACTCCGGAAATAATTAATGGAGTTAAAACTTCAGTGTATTTGGTGGTCAGCTCTGCTTTAATTTGATCTGCCATAGAATCATGCCAGGCAGTTTTTTCATCAAATAAAGCCTGTTCAATCCGCTCTTTTGTAACTTGTTTAACTTCTTTAAGCAATGCTTCTTCAACATCTTCAGCCAGTGTTGAATAAGCTATTTTTTCTTTGCCTGCTTCTTTTACAAATTCCTCAATCAAAGAAATAATTGGTTGGGCGCTTGCATGGGCTTCTTTAATTGCATTAAAAATAACCTTATCCGAAACCTGTTTGGCTTTAGTTTCAATCATGGCTACTGTTTCGCGGGTTGAGGCTACGAATAAATCAAGATTGGAATTTACCAGTTCGTCAATGGTGGGATTAACCAGTAGTTTACCTTCTATTTCACCAATTCTGGCCACACCCAAAGGCCCATGCCAGGGAACTGAAGAAATAGAAAGAGCGGCTGATGCGGCAATCAAGCCCAAAATGTCCGGGTCATTGATTTGATCAATTGATAAAACTGTCACAATTACCTGGACTTCACTCCGGAATTCTTTGGGGAAAAAGGGGCGGATGGAACGGTCAATTAAACGGCCGGTTAAAACAGCTTCTTCCGAAGGCCTGGCTTCTCTTTTGATAAATCTGGAAGAAGAAATCCGCCCGCCTGCATAATGTTTTTCCACAAACTCAACAGAAAGAGGAAAATACCCGGCATCTACTACTTGTGGCTGTGTTACAACTGTTGCCAAAACCACTGTTTCACCCCATGAAGCAACCACTGAAGCATCTGCCTGCAAAGCCAGCTTGCCTGTTTCCAGTTTAAGTTTTCTACCATTTAAATCTATCTCTTTTGTAATAACTTTATTCATATACCTAACAAGAAGTGAGTATTTGGAAACTGTGGAAGAAACAATTAATTAATTTAATTATCTCTTTGCAATCCCCAAATCACTCTTACACAATTATTATACCATAAATCAAACTATTTTGTTAACCCCAATTTTTCAATCGCCGCTTTATATCTTTCGTGATCTTTTTTCACCAGATATTGAAGCAGCCTTCTTCTTTTGTTAACCATGGACAAAAGTCCCCTGCGGGAGTGAATATCATGAGTATGTTCTTTTAAATGCAAAGTTAAATGTTTAATCTGCTCTGTTAAAAGCGCTACCTGCACTTCAGGAGAACCTGTATCACCCGACTTGGTTGCAAACTCTTTAATTATCTTTTGTTTAATTTTTGGATCAAGTGGCATCGTATCCTTTCTTTTGGAACAACTTTGACGCCAAAGTAGTCCTTTTAATGTTGGGCGCAGTATAACATAAAACTTTAAGATACGCAATCCAAAATTTTTTGTTCCTCATCATGGTTTCCTAAAGTTACACACCATTGATCTTCTTGACCTAGTCTTCTAACCCCAAAAACCACCGGATAAGTCAAGAAAAAATCTCCGAACGGCTTTCCTGATAAATCATTCATAAAATGGCGGCTATTAATCCAATCCGGCACAGATAATACCCATTCTTCCCCTGTTTGTCTATTCATTCGTGCAAAGCTTAATCTGCGATGTCCCAACCCACCCCTAACTAAATCATTCCGATAACCAAAATAAACTCCTGCTGTATACGGTGAACCCTTGAGCGGATATGGTCTGGGAGGATTCAGTTTTGCTTCCCGGTGAAACTGGCGCAGGTTACCGCTTTGTTTATCCTGAAATTGGATACTCCCGAGTCTTAAACCTATGATAAATTCACACAGAAAAACAGTGTACGGGTGATTCCACTCACCTGAAAGCTTACCTTTACGCTCCTCAACCCCGTTATTGAGTGCTTCATCATATTCAGCGTTCACAAACTCCCCCCGAATAATGGGTTCTTGATCATTTGGAGAATAAAGTATTTGAGCAATAGGAGGTTTTTCTTCCAGATCAAGAGAGTTAGACCTTACCTCAATAGATACCCTATGTGAATTTGGGTTCCTAAGTAAAAGATCATAATTAGCGTGGAAAAATGAAGCTGGCATGGACCGATAAAAAATGCTGACCGAACCACAATCATATTTCATGTCGCTAAACAGCAGTATTAATTCCGGTTCTTCTTTTTCTTCGCTCCAGGCATCCCGGGTGATTCTTCGCAAAACTTGCCATGTTCTGGCTCTTAATCCATACAAACTGTCGTATCTGACTCTAATCAAATTTGAAGCATCAGGATAAGAGAGGGTATCATCATTACGATCACAAGCAGAAGCGTCGTATGGAGATGTTTCTAAAATACCTATTTTATGACGGGATCCATGATCTTCTATTTGAAATCGGTCAAAGGGAACAATAATCTTTTGATCGCCTTCAGAGAATACAGAGGGTTGCGTCAGTTCTGGAACATCACCAAAAACACTTCTAAATTGTTCTTCAGTCACAGTTTCTAAAGGCATATTTGTTTACCCCAATGATGTTCCTTTGAAGATTTTGGGGGTTAACCATTCAGGTTCAGGAGTTTCTGATACCACTCCCTCTGCCGCAGGCCGCTCTTCAGGAGATGGTTGCGGAGAAGATACAACCGGGGGAGGTATAAGCGCACTTAAATCCGGTACAGGTCCGCTCATTCCGCCAATAATTGTTCCTGCGATCTGCTGACCCGGCATTGCACCCGGCTTTTTCCCTCCCACCCGCAAACAATTGGCAACAGCCATATAAGTATCGGCATTAACTTTGGGACTAACTAAATTATCTGTTGAGGCAAAAATACCCGCCAGCAAATTGCTTGCAATATCCCCGTCCAAAACCATTCCTAAATCCTGCAGCAGAAAAGTCACTACTTCGGAAACAGAAGCAGCATTGGTGTCCACCACATTGGTAGTGCCAAAACCTGTGTTGCCTTGATTGTCAATGTTGACTATATGAACGCCCGAATAGATTTGGGCATTTTGCCGGTAAATACTGCCCAGACTGTCCAGATTGGCGGCTCCGATCACAAAAACAAGATCAAAACCGCTACCCTGATAACGGGGGACAATTTTGGCCGGTTGAAAAGTCTGGCCCGCTAAAACATGAAAAACCAGATTTAGGTTACTGTTTTCCGCATACCAGTCCAGTTTCTCCAAAGCAGGCACTGTCCCGTCAGGCGAGGCCACACCTTCCAAAGTCAAAGTCAAATTGCCCCCTTCTGTTTGGGGAAGGGTTTTTTGTACATGATCAACTCCAAAAAGATGGGATTGGGCTACTGTCATAGTATCTTCGCAAACAATGCTTACTTGTTTGCCTTGAGCTTCAAAAACCAGAAAAAGAGACAAAGCTGCTGATAATCTATCAGTATCAGCCCCCGCAGGGAGAGCAATTAAAATATTTTTGGCAGCAGGCAGCAGGTTTTTAAGTTCAGCAATTTGTCCGTCGTATTTCATTTAACAAGCTAATTCTATCACTACTATCCCATAATTGCAAGTTGG
>DOWS01000029.1 GCA_003519445.1 Candidatus Daviesbacteria bacterium | reverse complement strand
GAAGGGGCAGAAAAACTGGGGCCTGTGGTATGGACAGAACCATTCCACAACCTCCAGTAGTAGGTTATGCCCGGAGTTAAAGTAAAACCTGCTGAAGTAGTAGTAGTTAGGTTGCTGACATTTTTATTGGCAAGGCCATTAAAGCCCGGATTATCTGCTATATCCAACCATAAGGTGGAATTGGTATTTTGCCAGTTAAAAGTAGCATTATATGGACTGCTGGCACAGCTAGGCACCCCTGTAACTGCCAGGTTAGTGGGGGTGGTGGATTGGGTGGTAAAAGTTTGAGTAGGAACGCACGCTCTGGAGCCATTGTTGGTTCTAAACTGCAAAGTATGACCTCCACCGGCGCCGGCCGGGACATTGTTGTAGACAAAAGTGGGCCAGGGATTTTCAATACCTCCCCAGGAACCACTAGGAGTATTATCAAGATAAAGTCCAACATTTGACCAGCCCTGGGAATCAGATAAACCCCTTACTTTAACCTGGATAAAGGAATTGGCAGGAGGGTTGGGATTGGATACACTCCAGGAAACATTGCAGGAACCGCCTGAAACAGTATATGAGGCAGTGGCAGTACAGGTGCCTACTCCGGGCTTAAAACCGGAAAACCTGGCTGTATAGTTGCCGGGAGAAGAAGAACGGGCAAACCATCTCCAGGTATATTGCGGGTCACAGCAACCAAAACCTGTTTCACTAGCCCCTCCTCCCATATTGATGCTGGTATTTTGGTATGCATAAGAAGAGTTAACCCTAAATTCCAAAGAGGAGTTAGGGTTAACAGTATTTGGGGAGACAGTTAAAGAAATGGAAGTACAGCCTGGTGGATTTGGCGGAGAGGACGGAGGTGGAGGGGGTGGAGGGGGTGGAGGGGGAGCAGAACACTGGCCTCCACAATTTGGATCAGTTGAGTCTGCGGGATTATCCGTATGGGTACAGGAGTTATTGCTGCAGCCATAGGTATGGGTATGGCCGACAGGGGAATAACAGGAGGAACCGGATTGGGTACTTGTACCGCAGGCATTATTGCCCGGGCATTGAGGGTAGGAATCAACTGTGCTCCAGTCGCTCCAGGCCCTCCAGCCTCCGCAATCATCATTGCAGGTTCTATATCTTTCCTGTCTGTCCACCTCCTGGGCACAGGTTTGGTTACCTCCTCCACAGGTGGAGGTAGCACAATTGGTATTAAACCTGGTTTCTGTTTCAGTCTGGCCCCTTAAACATATTCCACAGGCAGGACGGGTAGTACAATCATGACCCCTCGACTCAGCATCACCGCGTCGGACACACTCACAGCTTGAGTTCCAATACCAAGTATATTCCCAGTTACAAACATTATTACCTTTGGGAAAATCGGTCGAACTTTGATTGACATTATTACAACACCAGTTATCACTATATGTTGGACGCCTGCATTCCGTAAATGGTTCACAGGCTGGAGGGGGTGGGGGGACATAGCAGTTCCCACAATTTGTATCTTCCCAGCAGCCTCCATAACTGCAGTCCGAGTTAACCCAGCAGGCAGTGCAATCATTAGCGCATTCCGGATAACCATCGCCACAATGAGAATCAGCCAATGCTTTTTGGGGAAGAAACAAGACTATAAATACAATGATGGCAAAAAGAAATCCAAATATTTTTTTATTCATCAGTCAATAATGATATTCATAACTGTCAGTTTACCGGAGTCAGGATCAATGGTTAAGGTCAGGGTTACAGTAGAACCAACCGGTATCTCTGAACTGCTGATTACTTCAGTGATGTTGCCGGCAGTGGGCCGGCGAAGATAGTTGGGTGGACTGGCAGACTCATTGGTAACAGTAATTTGTTGGCCGTCTTTGCCCAAAGTCCAGCTGTTAGTGTCTTTTTGCTCAAGCACACCGCTTAATTGAATGTTAATGCTTTGTCTGGTCTGGAAGTTTTTAAACTGCTTTGTTAATTCAGTTGCTTTAACATATCCAAGGGGTAGCGAGAGAAAGGGTATCCTAATTAATCCCAGGAAATTAAGTAACAACATCACCAACACAATCACAAGAGAAGCAAGTAACAGGAAAGAGAAAGTTTTCCACTGCATAACTTTACTGTAAGCGGGAGGTACTATTCTTGTCAAGCTGAATGGATTTTATTTTGAGGCTTGAGGCAGTTTTACTCCGCCTATATCTTTTTCAATCTCTACCAAGGCTTCTTGCGTGGTTAAACCTTCTCTTAAGCCTGCCTGTTTGAAAAGTCCAACATAAAATCCTAAATAATCACTCGTCCCTTCTCCCTTCGCAGATGTTGCCCACTGAACTTTGCCTATTCCACACGGATGATATTCAGTAAAGTGAGGAGGGAAAGTGAGGTCTCCAGATACCGCCCCCTCTCTGATTAAAATACCCTCAAGCTGTTCTCCGAATCGACTTTTTTGGGCGAAACCACGGTTTAAAAAACTTCTAGCGTCTACTTTAATATTTCCTCTTGATCTAATTTGCCTTTCAGGACTTCCTGGAGGACAAGTAGCATCAATAACATAGGAAAATACTCCACCTAACTCTTGTGTCAAAGTAGCCATAAATGTGGCATAGCCTTTATTCTCGCGTAATCCTCCATCTTTCTCAATATAGACCCGACCGTCATAAACTCGGTCTTTAGGGAATGGAGTGTTTATAGTGAATGGTGGTCTAGTTGGTTGTTCAGGAGGTCTGGGAGTAGCTGTAGATTCAGCCGGTTTTGGAGTATTTGTTGGTTCTGGAGGTTGAGTTGGTGGGGCTTCAGTAGCAGAAGTAGCTTCCTGGGTAGCTACTGATGCAGGGGTGGCAGGTGGACCACTGGTAGCACGAGATTCAGGTGCAGAAGCACAGGCAGCCAATAATGAAGCTCCCGCAGCGGCTGCGGCATGATCAACATGTCTTTTTAAGAATCTTCCAGTCCGTCTTATTAAGGCTATTCCTTCCTGATGTACTACTCTGAATCTTTCAGGATACATAGTTGTGTATATTATTTATAGGATACCATAAATCATTTACATTTGTCAAATCTACTATTCCACAATATTAAACGAACTGCCAATTAATTCATTTTTATTATGGGGAAAGACAAAAAAGTCCCCATGTAGTTTGGTTCCGAGTGGAATACCATCAAGACCAACTTCGGTAAACAGAACCCCTTGATCATCAGGTTGTGACTGCTTCCTGTAAAACTTGGTGCCGGTAATATCCTGGGAGCTTGGCTGAACAGTAATAACCAGTTTGTTGCCACTGCTATCAAGGGTGATGGAATTATCGGTTTTCTCAACCAAGACTCCTTCTACTGATCCCCTCCATTCATAAACCATGGGGTTTTGGAGGATATCAAAGGAAATGGGGGATGAGTTTTCTTTAAGAGTGGATTCAGATGGAGTTTGGATGGATTGCCGGGGTAAGGTTTGGTCAGGGGTTTTTAGAAAATATGTTTTTAAAATATAGGCTCCCACAGGGATTAAAATTGAAATAACAACAAAAAGTAAAATAATAAATTTTTTACTTTTATAAAAAGGGGGAGTAACAATACCTGCTGTTGGCTCCATACTTTAACTATCCTTCTTTATATTTCATTTGTCAAATTTTATTATTATCTTAATTGAATAGTTGTCTGAATATTCACCGGATCAATTTGACCGGAAATCACCTCGGGAGCCTGTACGCCCCCGTTTAAGTCAAATTTCACGGTGATTGCATCTTTGGAGCCGGCTTGCCGGCTGCGGAAGAAAGAACCGCTTTGCACTGAAACCCCTGTTTTGGGATCCGTATCTGTCAAATTCACAGGAGAAACAGACAGATCCGAACAAGTAGTAGTCGTAAAATCCGTCGGGTTGTCTTTCTCAATAGAATTATTTATAAATCTAAATCTGGTATAAATCCCATTTTTAACAACTACTAAAGTATCTGTGGGTGTGCTATCTGGGGGACAAACCACATTATCCGCGTTTCTAATAGCATTATCCATTGTTCCAAGAACTGCCTGGCCATTTTGTTTGATCACCGAGAGTATTTGGGCTTTACTGCTGCCCCGCAGGGTATTGGCAAAAATCATCACCAGAATTACTCCCACAATAGCCACTATGGCCATCACCATTATCATTTCAACTAAAGTAAAACCTTTGTTCATAGCTTCCTTAAGATAGTGGTTAATCTAGATTCATGCGAACCTGCAAAATCGCTCCAGCGGACCAGGGCCGTGACTTTCTTTTGATCCGCGGCTTGATCTTCTATCAAAATTTGTCTTTGGAAATTCAAGGTAATTGGCTCGGAATTCGAAGAGGTACCACCCGTCAGGGTAGTGCCGTTAAAATAAAAGTGGCAGTTGGCCGGGCAGCTAAAGCTGATTACCCAAAGATCGTTGAAATTGCCGGTGTGGCTGCCGTCGGCCCGGATATAATCAACCGCTCCGTTTCGATCGCGCAAACCTCTCACCCTCTCAATACCTTCCTGGGCCAGTTTGGTGGCCTGGGATTGGTTTTTGGCAAAGCTGGCATTACGCAGCGAAAAAATAACTGCAAAAGTTAAAGCAGTAACCACCAATATCCCCACCATAGCAACCACAATTACCTCAATTAAAGTTTGTCCCTTGTTAGTTAACATAAATCTTACCTCCTTTTTCTATTATTACATTTTTGGTGCCTGGTCTTGTGGTATTTTTTAGGGTTGCTGTCAATGAGTCACACGCTTCATCGCCTCCCAATTCTATTTGGCCATTAATAGGTTTGAAGTTGATTGTTAAACCTGTACAAGCAATAGGGGGACTACCGATTACTGAATCTACTTGAATATTTGTCTTTAGTTGAAGTGTTTTTTTCTTAATAAAATCTGCTAAAGGCTCTTTACAATTAAGCTTTATTTCTGGACTACCGGTAATATATTCTATCTGCCAAATACCTCCGTCATTAACACATTTTAGATTAGTTGTTGCGTTGGTTTGGGCAGTCCTGATAAGGCTTACAACATCCAATGCGGCATTTTCCAAATCTTTATCTTCTCCAAACGATCTGTAATTGGCTATAGTAAATGCTCCTAGTAATGCCATTATGGAAATAACAATCATAAGCTCAATTAAGGTAAACCCGCGCATATAATCATCATATCATAAGAGTTAAGGGGGAGTAACTGCAAAATTGGCTGTCCCGCTGACAGGACAACTGCCTATTCCCGGATTGGAGTTTTCCAGCTTGGCATAAAGACAATAACCATTGCACTTGGTTGCAGAATTATCGCATCCTGAAGGCAAAGCCGTATAGCTATATTGCGGAGTACCAGTTGGATCAGTAGGAATTGTATTCATATATGGCGTAAAGGGACCTCCAAAAGAAATTTCAGCACCAGTAGGATAAAAACCTTGGTCATTATGATATTGTTCCAAAGCAGACTGGATAGAACGCAAGTCTGATTGTCTTTTACTATCCCGTCCCTGTCTTACCACACTGGAATAAGCAACCATTCCAATAGCAGAAAGTATGGAAATAATGGAAATTACTATCAGAAGCTCAATTAAGGTAAAACCTTTTCTCACTGTTGATTGGCCAAGCAAGATGTTCCACCTGCTTCAAGAGTAGCGCAAACATTATAAGTAGCAGCTCCGTTAGCAGGTAAACCAGCATAATCAACAGCAGTTGAAGGATCTTTGGGAATTACACCTGATGCGAACCAAGTTCCTGCAGGGGCACAATAAACTCCTGCAGCACCGGTACAATATTGATTAGTTGTAGTATTAACATGTGCCTCCAAAGCCTTGCTGATTGCACTAATATCTTCTTTTCTTCTAGCATCTCTGGCATTTTTTTGAACTCCGGTAAAAATAGTGATACCAATCACGGATAAAACAGCAATTATAGCTACAACAACCAGAAGTTCAACAAGGGTAAACCCTCGGGCAGATTTTTTCATGTATATATCTATATTTAATCATTACTGAGAACTTGTCAAGTACCCAGATGCAAATACCAATCTAAAATTTCTTTTCCCCAAAAAAGAGCCACCAATGATCCTATTACCAGAAACGGCCCAAAAGCAATATTTTGCCCAAAACGCTTTTTGCCAAGCAGAATTAAAATTATGGAATAAATTGCTCCAATCAGAAAAGCCGTTATCACAGCCAACAAAGAAGCAGGGAAACCAAGTCCAAGTCCCATAAAAGCTCCCAATTTCACATCCCCTCCGCCCATACCCTTACCTTTAGTAATTAAAATCAAACCGTAAAAAAATCCCGCAATTAAAAGGCCGCTAACAACTGCCCAGACAAGCGGCTCGGCAGTAATCATGGCATGTCTTTGAAAATAATCACTATGAGGAGGTAGCAATAATTGACCTAAACGGGTTTGGTTTAAGGTGTAATACAAAAAAACAACTTTTATAATTGTTATAAAAATAATAAAAATTATACTTATCTTTATGGCAGGCAAAATTATCCGGTCGGGAATAAACATTTTTTTCAGGTCAGTTAAAAAAAGTACAACTAAAACACAAATGAAAAAAATCTTAAAGAAAAGATCAAATAGAGCAATTAAAGACTGAAAGCTGAAGACTGAAAGCTGAAGACTCTGTAAACTTTGCCAAAAGAGAAATCCTATCAAAACTCCCATTACCACTTCCACCAATAAATACTCTATGCCAATAGCTTTATGGCAATAGTGGCATTTCCCGCGAAGAAACAAAAAAGACAAAATTGGAAAAAGGTCATACCAGTGTAATTTATGTTTACACCAAAGACAGTACGACCTTCCCCAAAATATACTGTTGCTCAGACTTCGATCAGCCAAAGCTTTCGTAAAACTCCCTAAAACCATTCCGGTTATAAAACCTATTATTCCCACTTTAGTATGTACAACTTCCCCCAGATGGCTGAATCAATGCTAAATTAGATCCAACCTCATATCTTCCATTTGCATCTGTTCCATTATCGGCAACATCGGGACCACCATCTGTTGCCATTTTTCCCTTTTGCTGGTCAGATTCCAATACCGCATTTATTTCCCATGCATCACTATTAGCGCAATAGGTGTAGTGGTAAGCAGTACTATTCAAAGGATCAGCTGGCAAAGTTGGAACTGAAACGCTCTTTGATGAACTTAAATCCACCTTAACCCAGCCTGCACCATTTGAAACTCTAGGAGTACCGATAGCCGCATTACTTAATCCTGTACATGGATATGACCCATCCTTACAAAGCACTGCTTGTGTACTCGAACCAGTTGCCTCTTGAACAGCAATATTAATGGCGCTTTGCAGGTTTGCTAAATCAGTCAATCTGGCCGCATCCCGGCCTCTTTTAGTCAACTCCAGCGGGTTAATGATTAACACCACTACTGCTGCCAAAATGGCAATAATTGCAATAACAACCAAAAGTTCTACTAAAGTAAATCCTTTATGTAAAACTTGAGCAGGTTTTTTCAAATTTTCTCACCTCCTTTCATCTATTGTATTCACAACTTTATACCATTAGTCAAGAGCCCATTTAAAATGATGTTGTCAGCTTGTAAATGGGCAAAATAATTGATATAACCAAAAATGCCACTCCTATACCTAAAACAATTAGCACTATTGGTTCAATAGCTACTGTTAAATTTTTCAGAAGATGATCCGATTCCTCCTCAAAATAATCTGCCAGTTTAAAAAAGATCTCATCTATTTTACCTGTTTCCTCACCAACCCTAACCATCTGGCTGACTATTTTTGGAAAAACAGATGCGGTAAGTAAACTGGAAAGCGGCAAACCTTTTTCTACTCCCAAATAAGCGTCTTTTAAAGCTTTCTTGAAAATCTGGTTATCAGTCAAATCCTCAACAATGGCAATTGAATCCAATAAGGGAATACCTGCAGAGGTTAAAAGCCCGAATGTCCGGGTAAAATTAGTCAAAGCAACATTAGTGATAACTTTTCCCACAACAGGAATTTTTAAAATAAGCCTTGCCATAAATATTCCACCTGTTAAAGTTTTACTCCATCTGTTTATAGCAACAACCAAACCAATAATTAAACTTATTCCCACCCACCAGAAATTAACAAAAAGATCAGATGTGGTAATTAGTATTTTCGTTGGCAAAGGTAGCTCAATAGTGCTTTGCTGGTATAGCGAAGTCAGTTTGGGGATAACAAATATCATCATAATAATCATCACCGCTACCATCATGCTTAAAACAACAACCGGATAAATCATAGCTCCTTTAATTCTGGCTTTAAATTCACGGTCTTTTTCCAAACCATTGGCCATTTGCTTCAACACCGTATCCAGCTTTCCCGAAGCTTCTCCGCTTTTAATTAGATTAGTATATATTCGGGGAAAAACATCCGGATGACGGGACAAAGCTTGGGCAAAAGTAAATCCGCCCTTAATATCCTGTGAAATCTCAAGCAAAACCTTTTTTAAGGTTTTGCTGCTCTGTTGCTCCTCCAAAATATCAATTGCTTCGGAAAGTACCAATCCCGCAGAAATCATAGTGGCAAGCTGTCTCGTGATAATCACCAGCTCTCCAAAACTTACCCTGTTAAAAATCCTATCCAAAAAAATGCCAATAGGAGGGGTTTTAGGAGTAATGGAAATAACAATTAACCCTTTTTTCCGTAACATTTGGGCAGATGTATGAATATCAGGAGCCTGAATATCACCAGTCTTTTCCTCTCCCTGCTGATCTTTTGCCTTATAAATGAATTCCATATTACTTAAGTAATTTATTGAGCAGTTCCGGCCGCAGGGCAAACCGCAAAGCTACTTCCTGGGAAATCTTACCCTTCCTAACCAACTCTACCAAAGACCGTTCCAAAGTTTGCATTCCAAGCTCTGCCGAGGTTTCTATCAAATTATCTATCATATGTGATTTTCCCTCCCTGATAATATTTCTCACTGCGGGAGTAGCAAAAAGCACCTCTGTTGCCAATGTCCTGCCCGGTTCAATAGTTGGAACAAGACGCAGCGAAATAACAGCTTCCAGGGTGGCTGCAAGCTGTAACCTGATTTGCGGCTGTTGGATCTCGGGAAAAACATCAATAATCCGATCCACGGATTGCGCGGCAGAATTGGTGTGCAAAGTGGCAAAAACCAGGTGGCCGGTTTCGGCAATAGTCATGGCCGAGGCAATGGTCTCCAGATCTCTCATCTCACCGATTAAAACCACATCCGGATCTTCCCGCAGAGCCGAGCGCAACGCATTACCCCAGGAGCGGGTATCCCGATACATCTCCCGCTGGTCTATCAATGATTTACCCGGAGGATAAACATATTCTATCGGGTCTTCAATAGTGATGACATGCGCCGCTCTTGAAAAATTAATTTTATTTATGAAAGAAGCCAGAGTGGTAGATTTACCATGGCCTGTTGGACCTGTTACCAAAACAAAAGCCTGTTTTAAATCAGCTAATTTTGATAAAACAGGCGGTAATCCAATGCTTTCCAAGGCCGGTATGGAAAGGGGGATAAGCCGCAAGGCTGCCGCAGGAAAACCTTTTTGCCTGTACAAATTTACCCTGAACCTGCCTTTACCCTCAAATTCAAAAGAAAAATCAAGTTCAAAAACCTGGGCATAAATATTTTTCTGAACAGGGGACAACAGCGGCATAATTAATTCTTCAATTCTCTCCGGAGTTACTGTCTCTTCTCCGGGAATAGGCATTAGATCGCCGTGAATCCTTAAAACAGGAGGAAACCCCACTGATAAATGCAAATCCGACGCCTGCTTTTGAATAGTTAGATCTAATAATTGCTGTATATTCATGCTAATCTTGTGCTACCCGCAATACCTCCTCCATGGTAGTTACCCCTTCAAGCACTTTTAAATACCCGTCTTGTTTCAAAGTAATCATGCCCCGCTTGACTGCTTCCTGTTCTATAGAAGAAGATGAGGAATGTTCCAAAATGAGCTTGGCTATTGACTCGGAAATAACCAACACCTCAAAAATACCAAGTCTGCCCAAATAACCGGTATTGGCACAGAAATTACATCCTTTGCCTTTATACAGTTTCATGGGAGTTGGAGAATTTTTAATAGAAATTGGAATCAAATTACCCAAAACGGATTTTATATTTTCGTCCACCTCCGGCGCTGCGCTAAATTCCTCCCTACAGCGGATACAAATCTTACGCACCACCCGCTGACCCACAATAGCGTTTAGAGCCGAAGTCAAAAGAAAAGGTTCTACTTCCATATCCAAAAGCCTTGGAGGAGCACCGGAAGCAGAATTGGTGTGCACGGTAGAAAAAACCTGATGGCCTGTCAAAGCAGCCTGTATTGCCAGTTCTGCTGTTTCATTGTCGCGGATTTCACCCACCATAATAATATTGGGATCCTGGCGCAAAAATGAACGGAGCGCCGAAGCAAATGTTAGTCCGATCGCAGTATTAACCTGAACCTGATTAACTCCGTGAATTTGATATTCCACCGGATCTTCAACAGTAAGAATATTAACCTTGGTGGTAGAAATCTTAGTCAGGATTGAATACAAAGTGGTGGTTTTACCCGAACCTGTGGGGCCGCAGATTAAAATAATGCCGTGAGCCCGCAGCAATTGGGATTCCAGGCTTTTTAAAGAACTGCCTCTTAAACCAAGCTCTAGCAGTGTCGGGGCTTCGGTTGTTTTTGGCAATAACCTAATCACCACTTTTTCCCCAAAAACAGTTGGAATTATAGAGATTCTTAAATCAACCACTTTTTGTCCCAAACTAAAAGTAAACCTACCATCTTGAGGCAACCGCTTTTCGTCAATTTTTAAAACAGCCAAAATCTTAATTCTGGAAATCAGAGCTTCGTGTACCACTTTTGGGAGCAATATTTTCTCAACTAAAATACCGTCAATTCTGTATCTAACCCGGGTTCTATCTTCCTCCGGTTCAATATGAATATCAGAAGCGCGGGTTTTCATGGCATATTCCAAAAGCTGATTAACAATATTGGTTACAGGAGTTTCCCGTAAAATTTCCGGACCCTCAACAAGGTCTTTATCTGTCTTAACCGATGCCACCTCGTTTAAAGCAGAAGTAACATCTGAAGTTAAATTTTGACCATATTGATCTGTAACAGCTTTTAAAATATCTTCGGGAAGCGCAAGATACGGCTTAACCCTCATACCAGATCTTTTTTCGATAAACTGGATTATCTGGATATCAAGAGGGTCGGCCATAGCCACCAACAGCTCATCACCCGCCTTATCAAAAGGAATAATGCTGTAGCGGCGGGCAGCAGCTTCCGGAATAAGATTTAGCGTATCAACTGCAATAGCTTTATCAGTCACTTTCACAAAAGGTATATTTAAAAGTTCTGCTTTGGCCTGGGTAATTTTGTCCAGAGTCACCAAATTATGCTGGAGTAAGATTTTATCAGCACTTGCCCCGGAATTAATGCTTTCCAGTTTGACTGCGGAAAGCTGATCAGCAGTGAGTAAACCTTGCTTAAATAAAATATCTTCAATTTGGGCAGTTTGATTGGGCATACTCTTATTATGGTATATAATACAGCTGGTTGTAAAGGTTTACCACAAGATGGAAGTAAGACAAATCGAACAGGAGTACTTAATAGTTTCTCAACAACTTCCCCCGGACAGAGACAGCGTATTCCCGGCAGGTGATCTGCTGGGAAGAACATGGTCTACTCTCCGTCGGGAGATACAAAGCATGTTCGTTGGAGAGGATTTTATCATTCCTTCGCCAACTATTCGGGGTTTAGGCTGGGTTATGAGGGCCATTTTTAATTTGTGGTTTGAAGAAACCAGAATACGGTCTCCGCAAGAGTTTCGTAATCTGGTTGTTCCCATACCCAAGCCGGAAGCCGATGATTATCGAAGGTTTTTCACCAGGCATTTACCACTGCTAAGAGAAAGAATGCTTAAAATCGATTATTCAACCAGAATGTCAGTAAATATCTTGCAAGATGTCACTCATGACCTTTTACAAGTCACTGCGGATGGAATGACAGAACAAGAAGCGACCCAGTTACAACTGGGGGTGGAACTGGGATGGAGGAGATGGAGGGAACTCTCAACTGACGCATAAATGATTGCAAAACTTTTTATTCCGGCTGCAGATATTTCAGATATTAATATCAATCATCCTGACACGCTTTATTTTAAGGCAGGGGAGAAAATGGGGATAGGGGAGGCCAGAAAAATCAAAGAGCATTTTTCCCTGAAACCCTATTCCGCCAAGGGCAGGACTGTAATTATAGAGGATGCTTCGGTGATGACTACAGAAGCCCAAAATGCCCTGCTTAAAACTCTGGAAGAACCTCCGGAAGAAGCTATTCTGATTTTGGCAGCTCCATCAGATGCTAATCTTTTACCCACTATTTTATCCAGATGTGAAATAATCAGAATTAAGAATAAAGAATTAAGAATAAAGAAATTGGGTGATTGGGATTAATTGAAACTAAGGGATAAGACGATGGTTATACAGGGTCAAATCGGTTGATCTTGTTTTGTTTTTGGCAAAGTTAAGAGGGCCGCAAGTACAGAGACGAGCAGCCCTCGGTTTTNNTAAGAATAAAGAATTAAGAATTAAGGATTATGCAGAGGATATTGAAAAATTACTTAACTCTTTTACTGAAGAACGCTTTGAATACATAGAAAAATTAAAAGACAGAAAAGAATTTTTGCAAGGCTTATTAAATTATTTCCACCAAAAATTACCTGCCAATTTAGAGTTTACAAAGGAACTTTTACAAGCAGAGCAGTGGGCCAAACAAAATGTGAATTTAAGGGGAATTCTGGAATACCTGCTCCTCAAAATGCCAAAAAAAGAATAGGTGCCAAGCTATTTTAAAGCCTTAATAAAATTTGACAAATTGATATTGGCCTTTTTGATTTGAGACCGCAGTAAAAATGGAGCAACTTCTTTATGAAGAGGGATTGATAATGATGGAGAGGCTGGTTTTTGCAAAATCGCATGATCCCCGGAGGTATGGACATGGATATAACCGAACTTAAGGAAAACTTGAACTGCTTTTTTGCCGGAGATATTGGTTAATTTAGGCATTTAATAAAGAAAGGGTATATCAACTGCTCTGCTGGTAAATTGAGTACTCTTATTTTGTTTAGTAATAGCCTCCATATAAGCTTTAATGGCCTTTTCCGCATTTTCCAAAGCCTCTTTTTTGGTTTTACCTTGAGACATACAGCCATATAAATTAACCACATCAGCTACATAGCCTTTGTAGGTTTTATCATATGTCAACTTAATCAGATAATCTAACTTTTTGATATTCATTTAAGTAATTATAACATAGAAAAATAATGCTCAAAATGCCAAAAAAAGCTTCGTAGTTTGACAAATGAAGTTAGGAGATGTAGTATTAGAACTATAATGGCGAATAGAGAACGACAAGAGCAACAAAAACAGGGGGGTAAACTCTTAATAGAAGAGGTATCGGAAATATTAGAAGCAAAGCTCACGCCTCGCGAAACACTTGTTGTAAGATTAAGTGAAGGTCTTAATGATGGTATAAGGCATCCTCAAAAAGCAATAGGCAGAGAAATTGGACGTTCGCGCTGGACAGTCGGTAGAATTAAAAGAGAAGCTTTGGGAAAGTTAAGAGGTGATCCTTCCATTCAAGAACGATTGAGAGCTTATTTTGAATAATTCTAAATCCCAAGTGTCGCAAACTTGACTTCAACACCTCCTTCTGCTACTATGGGGTAATGGCAAAACCAGAGTTTTTAGTTCAAGCTATATATGCCCCCCAAGTGGGGATTAATCTCCAAGAATGGCTTGAATATGCAAATTGGAGTATCAGAGACAAATTATCATCAGTACAAATTAGATTTTCGGGAAGTGCTGTGACAAGAGAGCATCTGGGACAATTGGCCAATCGTGTATTCTCCATCCGCCCTTTACGACCGGAGGAAATTTCCGAAAATCTCCAAGATCCTGCCGAAGTCGATTCTGCTTTTGCCAGCGAATTCGGTTTTACCTTAATCCCTAAATTTGCTTGTCTCCAAGAAATTGCTGCTGGGAAATTCGAGGCATGGATCAATCCGGTTTTACTTCCCCAAAATCATCCTCTGGCAGATAAAGTTAGTAACGGAGTAGCATTATTCTCTAATCCATCTGCCACCTTTCCCGAATTCTATCCCATAGACATAAGAGTGCTACCTTTTGATGAACTAGAGCTGGCCCGCTATATTCGCTTGACAATCGACGACCAACCCTCTGTTTTATCCGAGATTTTAGATCCATTAGCCAGAGAAGAGATTAATATTCATGAATTTAGACAACCTGAACTGGAAAAGGGTAGTCCCACCACCCAAGTGGCCGTTATCTTAAATCCATGTTCTGGATTAAGTTTGGCAAGGGCTTTGCAGGCCATCCAAGACCTGCCTGTCTGTAGAAGTATTGATACTGTTTTACCTGTTCTGGGTGTAGAGCGGCACGGCATGGTCAAAATACCCTAAAAGAATAGGTACCAAGCAGTCCACCCTCTAGGTGGGATACATTGACACCATTTTCGGCCTCATAGATATACTTTGATATAGTTATTCTGCTATAATCCTTTTCATGATGAAATTTGGCAGGGATTATTTCGAGCTAAGTCCCATAGATTATTCCGAAGTAGAACAATATGCTACATTTAATAGCGCACTTGCTGGAAGTCCACAGGATGAAAGATACTATGCCGCACTTTATCAAGGATTACCTCTAAGTAATGCATTTTATATTCATGAAAGAGAAGAGATAAGAGTGCTTAGAAGGCTTGGTTTGGATCCTTTAGCCCCAGATATTCGTGATGTCTTGGAAGGAAATTTAGATACTTATGGCCAAGCTCACAGTAATGGAATCAGATCAGAGTTTCATTACTATAAAATGTTAACAGAACAAAGCGGTGTAAATATTCCCGTACCAGTATTAATACTATTTGCACCAACAACTGACCCAATCAATAGATATGACTATCTTTCTTGGTACGGACGACTTAATCATGATAATCTTGTAAGGGGACTTTATAAATTCTCAACAACTAGGCTTGCAAAAAGAATTACTGGACTATCTACAGAATTAATTCCCCTCGATACTCAAATGGAAGCAAGAAGTTTTTATAGAGGATTAATAAGAAATGAACCTGGATGGCGAAATATCTATATTGTTCAATGAAAATAACCCCTGTGTGTGTTAAACTAGAGTTACCTCTATGGTTAAAGATTCCAGTAAATATTCAGCAGAGCAAATACAGGTGTTGGAAGGGTTGGAGCCGGTCAGAAAGCGGCCGGGTATGTATGTTGGCTCAACGGATTTGCGCGGCCTGCATCATTTGATCAAAGAAGTAGTTGACAACTCAATTGACGAAGCTTTGGCAGGCTATGCCAAAAATATCTGGGTGACTTTGCACGAAGATGATTATATAACTGTAGCAGATGACGGCCGGGGCATTCCTGTGGAAATTCACCCCAAAGTAGGCAAATCCGCACTCGAGGTCATCATGACCACCCTTCATGCCGGAGGCAAGTTTGGTGAGGGAGGTTATAAGGTTTCAACGGGTCTGCATGGAGTAGGAGTTTCAGCAGTAAATGCTTTGTCAGATTATGCAAGAGCAGAAGTAAGAAGAGACGGCAAGCAGTATTTTCAGGAATATGAAAAAGGCAAGCCCAGATCCAAAGTTGCCTTAATGGAAAAAAATCCTGTTTTGCCTTTTAAATCCAATTTTAAATGGATCGCCAAATCAGGCACTATGGTTAGTTTTCTGGCTGACAAGAGTATTTTTACCACCACTACCACCCCGGATTTTGACAGACTGGAAAAACAAATTAAGCAAGTAGCCTACCTGGTAGCAGGCATTTTCTTTCATATCTCTGATGAAAGATCAAACATAGAACGGCATTTCTATTTTCAATCAGGCCTTGCCACTTTAATTAAACACTTAAACAGAAACAAAGCCTTGGTTCACCCCGAGCCGATTTTGATCCATAGAGTTATAGAGGGCGTTGATGTTGAAACAGCCATCCAATACAATGACAGTTTTGTGGAGAATGTGGAGAGCTTTGCCAATGTTGTGCCTACCACAGAGGGCGGCAGCCACTTAACAGGCTTTAGAATTGCCCTGACTAGAGCTATTAATGATTATGCCAGAAAATCAGAAGCTTTAAAAGAAAAAGATGAAAATTTAACCGGCGAGGATGTTAAAGAGGGATTAACAGCAGTTATTTCCATCAAAATGGATAGCGAGCGAATTCAGTTTGAAAGCCAAACCAAGGAAAAACTGGGTAATGCCGAGTTGCAGCCAATTGTGGCTCAAGTTGTCAAAGAAGGTTTGGATGTTTTTTTTGAAGAAAATCCCTCTGATGGCCGGGCTATTTTGGAAAAAGTGATGCTGGCAGCAAGAGCCAGGGCCGCCGCCCGGGCAGCCAAAGACGCAGTGATTAGAAAAGGCGCTTTGGAGGGCATGACTTTACCCGGAAAACTGGCAGATTGCCAAAACAGGGACCCTGCAGAATCGGAATTATACATAGTGGAAGGAGATTCGGCAGGAGGTTCAGCCAAACAAGGCCGGGATAGAAAATTCCAGGCTATTTTGCCTCTTAGGGGGAAAATTTTAAATACGGAACGGGCCCGTTTGGATAAAATCCTGGAATTTGAGGAAATTAAGGCTTTGGTAATTGCTTTAGGCACAGGCATAGGGGATACGGTTGATTATGGCAGAACCCGCTATCACCGGATTATTATCATGACTGATGCAGATGTAGACGGAGAACATATCCGCACACTGCTCCTAACCTTCTTTTTCAGGTATTTGCCGGAAATTATTACCAAAGGCTATATGTATATCGCCCAACCTCCTCTTTATAAAATCCAAAAAGGCAAAGAGCTAAATTATGCTTATTCGGACGAAGAAAAAGAAACTGTCCTGAAAAAAATAGGGGATGGGTCTATCATCTCGCGTTATAAAGGTTTAGGAGAAATGAACCCGGACCAGCTTTGGGAAACTACCATGAACCCGGAAAACAGGGTTTTAAAACAAGTTACCAATGAAGATGTTGTAGCAGCAGATGAAGTTTTTACCATGCTCATGGGCGATGAAGTCCCACCTCGCAAACGCTTTATCCAGACCCATGCGAAGATGGCCACACTTGATATATAATGCCCTTGCTTAAATGGAAGAGCAATATTTCATTATTGATTTTGATTCAACTATTATCCAAACAGAGGGGTTGGAGGAGCTGGCTCAAATCGTTTTAAAGGACAATCTTCAAAAAGAAGAAATCCTTGAAGAAATTAAAACAATTACCAATTTAGGAATGGAGGGAAAAATTGGTTTTTCAGAAAGCTTAAAGAAAAGATTAAACTTATTAAGAATTAATAAATCTCACCTTGAATCTTTAGCAAAAGTTCTAAAAAAGAAAATTTCTCCGTCTGTTTTGCGGAATAAACATTTTTTCAAAACCTTCAAAGACCGCATTTATATAATCACCGGCGGTTTTCAAGAATTTGTCACTCCGGTAGCTAGCAAACTTGGCATACTGGAAAATCATATCCTTGCCAATACTTTTAGATTTGACAAAAAAGGTATCGTGTTGGGCTTTGATACTAAAAATCCTTTATCAAGAAATAACGGCAAAGTTAAGGCTGTTAAAACTTTAAATCTTAAGGGAGACATTACTGTTATTGGCGATGGGTTCACCGACTTACAAATTAAAAATTTGGGCGCTGCCAAAAAATTTATAGCCTTTGTAGAAAATATTAATAGAGAGGTTGTTAGCAAAAAAGCAGATCAAATAGTTGGAAGCTTTGATGAATTTTTATTTGTGAATAAATTGCCTATGTCTTTATCTTACCCAAAATCCAAAATTAAAGCCTTGCTTTTGGAAAATATTGAAACTTCCGCACAGCTCGCTTTGGAAAAAGAAGGTTACCTGGTGGAACTTCTTAAAACAGCTCTTGATGAAAAAGAATTACGGGAAAAAATAAAGGATGTCTCGGTTTTGGGCATTAGATCTAAAACAAGTATAACTCAAAAAGTTTTGCAAAATGCCAATAAATTAAAAGTGGTGGGAGCTTTTTGCATAGGCGTTGATCAAATGGATTTAGATGCCCTAACAAAGTCTGGTATAGCTGTATTTAACGCTCCTTTTCAAAATACCCGTTCGGTGGTAGAACTCGCGATCGGTGAAATGATTATGTTAATCAGGGGAGTAATAGATAAAAATAATAAATTGCATATGGGAATTTGGGATAAATCTGCTGAAAGCTCCAATGAGTTGCGGAGTAAAACATTGGGCATAGTTGGATACGGCCATATTGGCTCTCAACTGTCTGTAGTGGCAGAGGCTTTGGGGATGAAAGTTATTTACTACGACCTGCTGGAACAACTTCCTTTGGGAAACGCCCAAAGAGTGAAAACTTTACATGAACTGTTAAAATCTTCAGACATTATCTCTATCCATGTTAGCGGAGATAGATCAAATACTAATCTTATTGGAGAAAAAGAATTTTCTCTTATGAAAAATAACGCTATTTTTATTAATTTAAGCAGGGGATTTGTTGTAGATATCAATGCTTTGGCTAAATTTTTAAAAGCCGGAAAAATAAAGGGGGCTGCTTTGGATGTGTTTCCGGCAGAACCCAAAAGCAGAGATGAGCCTTTTAAGTCTTTACTGCAAAATTTGCCAAATGTAATTCTTACCCCGCATATTGCCGGTTCAACCCAGGAAGCCCAAAAACAAATAGGGGGGTATGTTTCAGGAAAAATTATTGATTTTATTAATACGGGAAACACTTATCTTTCTGTAAACCTACCTGATATCCAGCTCCCCAAACAAGGCAATTTACACAGGCTTTTACACTTACATAAAAATGTGCCGGGCATTTTAGCCCAAATTAATAAAATTTTGGCAGATGAAAACATAAATATTAACGGACAATACTTAAAAACTAACGCTGCTGTTGGATATGTAATTACAGATGTAAATAAAAGATATAATCAGGATGTTTTAAGAAAGTTACAAAAGATTCCGGATACCATTAGATTTAGAATACTTTATTAATATGAAAAAAATATACTTTACTGTTGGCCCGTCACAGGTTTATCCCACGCTATATAAGCATTTAAATCAAGCTTTAAAAATCAATATTCCTTCTTTAAATCACAGGGGGGCTGATTTTAAAGAATTGTTCAAACAAACAACTAATAATTTAAAAACGCTTTTGAATATTCCGGAAAGTTATCAAATCTTTTTTGTCTCCTCTGCGCTGGAGGCAATGGAAAGAACCATCATGGGACTAACGGAAAAAACTTCCTTTCATATTATCACCGGCTCTTTTGGAAAAGCCTGGGCAAATTTTGCCGCAGAGCTTGGAAAAAATGTTTTAAAAAGCGACCTGCTTTATTCAAAAATCCCCAAGGAAACCGAACTTATCTGCATTACCCAAAACGATACCTCAACCGGATTCTGGATCCCAATGGAGGATATCTATAATCTTAAAAAGAAATATCCTGAAAAATTAATTGCCATAGATATAGTTTCCTCCATCCCTTATGTTGATATAGATTATAAATATATTGATGTGGCTTTTTTCTCTGTTCAAAAAGGTTTTGGTTTACCGGCAGGACTTGGAATAATGATAGTTAGCCCAAAAGCTTTGGAAAAAACAGAAAAATTAATAAAAAAGGGTATAGTTACGGGCAGTTATCATAGTTTAAAAAATCTTTCGGAAAAAGCCAAGGATTTTCAAACCCCTGAAACCCCTAATGTTTTAAGCATTTATTTGTTAAATCAGGTTATCAAGGATATGTTAAAAATTAGTTTGAAAAAAATCAGGGAAAATACTGATAAAAAAGCAGAGGCTTTATATAATTTTTTTGATAACCACAAAAAATATCAGCCTTTTATCAAAAATCACAAGTTTAGATCTCCTACCACTTTGGTAATAGATGTTAAAGGCGAATCAGAAAGATTAAGGAAAAAGCTAGCAAAAAAAGGCTTTATTATTGGGGCAGGTTATGGAGATAACAAACTAAATCATTTAAGAATAGCCAATTTCCCGTCACACACATTAAAAAATGTCATCGAGATGTTAAAATATATTTAATGAAGATTCATTTTTTAGGGGTTGCAGGGAGTGGGGCGTCGGCGGCGGCGGAAATTGCCCGCAGTCAAGGTTATGTCGTTTCCGGCTGTGATAAAGAACTCAACGGCCATTCACCAAACCATCTAAAAAATATTGATATTTTAGCAGTCACCCCTGCTATTTTTTCTTTAGATCCACAAAATCCAGAGCTTTTAGAAGCCAAAAAACTGGGAATTCCCATTATGACCTGGCAGGAGTTTATGGGCAAATATTTGCAAAGACAAAAATTTGTTATTGCAATATCAGGCACCCATGGCAAAACCACCACCACTGCTATGATTGGTACTCTGCTGGAAGACGCTGGTTTAGATCCAACAGTAGAATTGGGAGCAGAAGTTTTCAAATGGAAAGCTAATTTTAGGATAGGACAAGGAAAATATTTTGTTTGCGAGGCAGATGAATATAATGACAATTTTTTAAATTTCAAGCCGGATATTGCCGTGGTGACCAATATTGAAATGGATNNAACAACAACTGCTATGATTGCCAAACTTTTAGAAGATGCAGGTCTTGATCCAACTGTAGAACTTGGGGCAATAGCTCCATGGTGGAAATCTAATTTTAGAGTAGGCAAGGGGAGGTATTTTGTGGTTGAGGCAGATGAGTTTAATGATAATTTCCTCCACCTGAAACCGGATATTACTGTTGTCACCAATATTGAGATGGATCATCCGGAATATTTTAAAGATTTTGTAGCAGTTAAAAAAAGTTTTGAAAAATTCAAAAAAAAATCCAAAAAAGTTTTTGATAAACCAAATCCCAAACTGATTAATTTTTCATTGCAAATACCCGGAGATTTTAATATTTTAAATGCTTCTTTAGCTTTTCAGGTGGGTCTGCTTTTAGGAATTAACCCTTTGAAAATCAAACAAAGTTTATCAAGCTACAGCAGTGTTGGTAGAAGATTTGAATATCTGGGAGATTTTAAGGGGG
>DOWS01000003.1 GCA_003519445.1 Candidatus Daviesbacteria bacterium | reverse complement strand
CTGTTTGTTTTGGGTTAGGTATAGATAATTCCACCCCTCATAATCTGGACCAAAAGGTAAAAGTTTTTTTAGAGAAGTTATTTTCCCTTTAGAACATAATAGGTTGCTCTTCCTTTAGCTCTTCTACTGATTAACCCCAAACCTATTAACTTTTTAAAATCCAGTGCTCGTGTTGCTTTTGCACGGTTAACTAATTTTGCGCAGTCCCGGTCAGCAATAAATCCTTTTTCATTAATAAACTCAAGTATTTTGAGATGATGAGGTTGAAGTTTAGTTTCTGGACTTATTCCAACTTCTGGAAGCAGTTTTTGAACCCTTAAGAGCTCATCAATGATTCCTTCTGTAAAGTAACCTAGCCAAGAAGTAAAATCAACCTTATCTACTAATTCATAATAATTACCAAATTCTCCTACAGTTTGAAAATATTTAGTAACATTTTTGTTGTAGTAATTTTCAAAGCTAAAGAGGTTAAAAGTATTTAATCCCATTTCAGCTAAAAGTACTTTTGTGGCAAGGCGGGTTGTTCTTCCGTTCCCATCCATAAACGGGTGAATAATTACCATCTGCTTATGAAAAATACCGGCTAAAATAAGTGAGTCTATTTTATCTCTGCTGCTATTTACAAATCCGATAAGATCCCCCATAAGTTTACTAACATCTTTTGCATCAGGAGGTAAATATATAACTTTTCTGGTTCTTGGATCGTTTACGACTACAGGTTTTTCTCGCAATTTTCCGGATTCAAATTTAGGCAATAGTCCAACGGTCACTTGCTTTTGAATTTTTAATATCAGATCAAGAGATAATTTTACCTGTGCCTTTTCAAGTTTTTCATTTAAATCCTGTAGTGCTTTATTGTAGTTTAAAACTTCTTTCTCGCTATCTCCAATGTGTGCAGGTTTAGACTTAAGAATTTTTTTAACTTCTGTTAAGGGTAATGGATTACCTTCTATACTGGTTGATGCATAAGTTGAAACAGCTCTTGCGGTTTTTTCAAGTTCTACCAATACAACATGAGGAAACCGTCTGTTATTTAATTCATTCACTAGAGTATAAACTCTTTTAATATTTGCCAGTAGATTATCCGTAATTGTATAACGAGGATTAAACATATAGACGTATTATAGACGAATATTAGACGATTTACAATGGCTAAGATCTCGAAGCTAAATTTGTGTTAAAACACTTATATCATCCTGTGATCCGGCTGGGATTCGAACCCAGGACCAAAAGCTTAAAAGGCTTCTGCTCTACCACTGAGCTACCGGACCAAACTTTATCTATAAAAAAACTACTATAATTTTAAACTTAGCATTTAATCCTTGAGCCGCCATCGCGGCTGCTTCTGCTCTTCCTGATCCGTCACTGACGGATCGTTCGCACTGCGTGCAGAACCCACTGAGCTACCGGACCATGAATGTATTTTACTAAATTTATCTTCAATTTGCTATTATTATGTTATGGACCGGGTGGATTAGAATATGTTTCAAAACACCAAGCTTCTTATCATATTTACCATAGCTATATTGGTCCTAGGCTTGTTATTTTTGTTTTCTTTCAGGGGAGATATTATTGAACCTGTGACTACAGAAGTTTCCAAACCAGAGATTACCTCTTCCGGAATACTTGTTACCAAAGTTATAGATGGGGATACCATAGAGATTGAAGGTGAAAAAAGAGTGAGATTACTGGGGGTTGATACCCCGGAAACCAAAGACCCGAGAAAACCTGTACAGTGTTTTGGCAAAGAAGCCTCAAATAAAATCAAGGAATTACTGGAAGGCAAAAGGGTGATTTTGGAAAAAGATATTACGGATCAGGACAAATACGGTAGATTACTCCGTTTTGTTTATTTGCCTTTGGAAGACGGCACAATGCTTTTTGTTAATGATTATCTGATCAGGGAAGGTTATGGTCAGGTTTTAACTATCCCCCCGGATGTAAAGTTTACAGACCAGTTTTTGGAAGCGCAAAAACAGGCCAGAATGGAAAAAAAAGGCTTGTGGGAAAAGTGTTTGTAGTGATATGGTAGAAATACAGGGAAAATATGAAAAAGTTTTTAATCCAGTCTGTTATGCTCCTGGTTTTAATACTTATAGCTGTGGCAATTTTTATCGGCAAAATTACAACTCTTCCTTTTCTTCCGCAGCAGGCAAAATTTGGTGAAGTAATTGTTAATGAAGCCAAGCTTAAAGTGGAAATCGCCGACACGCAGCCCAAAAGAAGCAAGGGTTTGGGAGGCAGGGCTTCATTGGCAGAGGGAACTGGAATGCTTTTTATTTTTCCTAAAGAAGACAAATATCCTTTTTGGATGAAAGGAGTAAGTTTTCCTTTGGATTTTATCTGGATTAAAGGTGGTCAGGTTGTGGATTTTCTGGAAAATGTGTCTCCGGCACAGACCGGACAAAAAGATGCTGATTTGCCTATTTATGTGCCAAAAGAGCCTGTAGATAAGGTTTTAGAAGTTAATGCAGGGACTATTTCAAGACTAAAAATTAAAATTGGTGATAAATTAAGTCTTAATCAGTAAATATGCTGGAAATTCTGCCCATAAAACTTTTAAGTAATAATGATGCCTTAATTTTTGGCAAGCTGAATGTTGCTTTGGGTAAGCTGGCACGGGCTGGGTTGCCTGTTGCAGCTGGTGTTGCGGTAACGCCCCCCGAACTTCATCTTAAAACAGTTCTGGAACATTTTGATTTTGGACATAAGGAAATCTTTGAACAGTCGCTGAACTTGGTGAAAAGAGAAATAAACTCTACTCCTGTTCCGGAAATTTTAGCCAAAGAAGCGGGAAAACATAAACAATTTTTTTTGAGTGGCAAGATAATTAAATCTGTAAAAGATCTCTGGCTGGATCTTTTAGGAATATGGCTTGATCAGGTTAAACAAAGACTTTGGAAAGATGGTTTTTATCAAGGTATTACAGAGGATTTGGATCCGCAAGTAGTTATTTTTGTAAAAAAGCCGGAAGCTTATGGAAGCGCGTATTTTGATAGTTTGCAGGATGATTCGGTAATATCGGTTAAGCATGGAAAGCTTCGTCCGGATGATTTGAAAAAGCTGGATGAGATAGTTATGGAGGCCAATAAAAAATTATTTATTCCTCATGAATTTGAGTGGGTGGTGGATGGGGGAGTGAAACTTGTGAAAGTATTGCAATATACTCCCCCTGTCATCCTGAACGCAGTGAAGGATCCCTCGCGTATGCGAGACTCAAACGAGTTGAGAGATTCTTCGCTAATCACTCAGAATGACAGGAAGAAGAGCGCAGTGAAGGTATTCTCCGGTCAACCAATGGAAGATTGTGATGGTATTTACATAGCTTCTGAAAAAATACTTGATCTGAATAAACCTAAAGAGTCGTTTGAAGATTTGCTATGGAAACTGGTTGAATCCGCTATAACTTTTCCTGATTTGCCCATACTGCTTAAATTGGCTGATAAATCCGAGGGTATGGGGAAAGTACGGGGTGCTCTTCGTTTGCTGCATCAAAAAAGCTTATTGGATCCTCTGCTTGATGCGTTGGATTTTGTCAGACACAAAAAAAACTTAAATAATGTGCATATTGTGGTGCCGTTTGTTAGATCAGTAGAGGAATTGATTCAAATAAAAAGAGAACTGGCTGTTAAAAAATTAATGAGAAAAAATTCTCTGCAGATTTGGATGGAAGTGGCAACTCCTGAAAATATTATTAATCTGGAAGAATATCTTTTAGCAGGAGTGGACGGTGTAGTCTTAAATATGGATGAGTTGATAGCCCATTTTTCCGGCTTTGATCATACGGAGGCGGAACTGTCGTTTTATAAAAGGCAGGTTGGGGGTCTGCTTAAATTTTTGGGAGACGGCTTAAAACTCTTGCATAAATCAAAAAAACGATTTTTAGCAGCAGGAAGCATTGTTTTATACCCTGAAGTTTTGGATTTTCTGGTGGAAAAAGGTGTTTACGGGGTAGTAGTGGAACGCTATGAAGCCCTACCGGTTCGGGATTTACTGTATCAAGTTGAAAAGAAGAACATATTCTCCCTTGGGTCTAACTAACTCTTCCAGCCACTCACTAATTTTTTTGGTTTCTATACTTTGGTGGATTTTGGTTAATTCATGAGCCAGACAAACATCAATATCCCAATAAATCTTCTGCATTTCTCCTAAAACTCTTATTAGCTTATGAGGAGCAATAAAAATAATATAAGTAGTATTTGGTAAAAGTTCTTTCAAAACTTTTGTTCTTCTGCCCGGCTTTTCCGGCAAATAGCCTAAAAAGAAAAATTTGTCAGGTGGCAGGCTTGACAGAGTTAGGGCTGTGATTACTGATGATGGTCCCGGTAGAGAGTCAATTTTTATATTGTTTTTTAGGCATTCTCTAACCAGTTTATATCCGGGATCAGATATGAGTGGCGTGCCTGCATCCGAGACCAAAGCTAAATTTTGACTTTCATTGAGTAAATTTATTATTCGTGATACATTTTTGTGTTCATTATAATCATTTAAGACTATTAGAGGCTTTTTTATTTGATAATTATTTAAAAGAATCGAAGTTCTTCTGGTATCCTCACAAATTATAGCGTCAGCAGCTTTGAGGGCTTCAAGTGCTCTTAAAGTAATATCTTTTAAATTTCCAATAGGTGTGGCTACTAAATAAAGCATTATTTTCCCCTGTTAATTATGACATGGTGTATGGCAGGTAGCACCGATGCTACTATAATAAGCCCTACAATAGGTAATAAATACTTATCTACATCTGGGATAGCACTTCCAAGATAAAAGCCAAGAAGGGGAATTATAATTGCCCACAAAACTGCCCCGAGAAAATTAAAAAACACAAATCTTTTATAATTCATGGTGCCAACACCCGCCACCACCGGGGCAAAAGCGCGGATAACAGGAATAAATCTGGCCAAAATAATAGTTTTACCACCGTGCTTATCATAAAATTGTTGGGCCCGTTCCAGATGTTTTTTCTGAAAAAGCAAAGAATTGTTTTTGGTGAAGATTTTAGGGCCCAGTTTTTTGCCGATATAATAACCAATGCTGTCTCCGGTTATAGCAGCTATAAAGCAGCCGACAATTAAAATTTTGATATCCAAAAAACCTTGAGAGGCTAAAAATCCTGCTGTAAAAAGAAGTGAGTCACCGGGGAAGAAAAAACCCACCATCATGCCTGATTCCAAAAAAACAATAGCAAAAACTCCAAAATAGCCAATAGTCTGTATTAAAGAAGCAAGATCAAAATGCATGAAGAATAGTATAACAGAAAAAGAAAGATCCTTCGACTCAGCTATCGCTTCGCTCAGGATGACAACAAAAGTTAAGGAATTGTACTTTTGTTGTCAATTAAACCTGCGGATAACCCCCACACATTTGCCCTGAATTTTTACATCTGTTGAATAAATTGGGGACATGGAAGAGTTAGCAGGTTCAAGGCGTATGCGATTTGGTTCCTTGAAAAACCGTTTCAAAGTGGCCAGGCCATTATTAAGAAGAGCTACCACTATATCTCCGTCAAAAGCTTCCAGTTGTTCCTCGATTATGACAAAATCACCGTCCAAAATGCCGTCTTCAATCATGGAATCGCCTTTGACCTGCAGCACAAATGATCTTTTTTTGCCGGAAATCATGGCCGGAGGGATGTTCAGGGTGGCATCAGGATCGGTATAGGTCATGATAGGAGATCCGGCAGCGATAAAACCTAAAATTGGCAGTTCAATGCCGGCTAGAGCTTGGGAAATTTTCTGATCTACCACCTCAATGCCGCGGACTGCTCCTTCATATTTTTTGATGACCCCTTTTTTTACCATTGAACCAAGATGTTCGTGAACTGTTGCCAAAGAGGAAACGCCGATTGCTTCGGCAATATTGGAGAGGGTGGGAGCAAAGCCGTATTTGTTGATATATTGTTTGATAAAATCCAGAATCTGTTTTTGTCTGCGGTAAAGAGTAATCGGCATATAGTACCCTAAACATTATCAAACTTAACCCGAAACTGTCAACTGGGTAAAACTGTATCAGCGTGGTAGAATTAAATGTTATGGGAAAGTTTAAGATTATATCTGATTTTAAGGCAACAGGGGATCAGCCGCAGGCAATTTCTAAATTAGTAAATGGTTTGGAAAAGGGATTTGAACATCAGGTTCTTTTGGGAGTCACCGGGTCCGGGAAAACTTTTACTATGGCTAATGTGATTCAAAAAGTCCAGCGGCCCACTTTGATTATTTCCCATAATAAAACTTTGGCAGGACAGCTGGCACAGGAATTTAAAAGTTTGTTTCCTAAAAATGCAGTTGAGTATTTTGTTTCCTATTATGATTATTACCAGCCGGAAGCATATATTCCCCAAAGTGACACTTATATTGAAAAAGATGCCTCCATTAATGAAGAAATAGAAAAATTGCGCCTTTCCACCACAGCATCTTTATTAACCAGAAGAGATGTTATTGTGGTTGCTTCTGTTTCCTGCATTTATAACCTTGGTTCACCAATTGAGTATGGTCAAGCTATTTTGGAAATAGGCCAAGGTATGAAAACTACCATGCCACAAGTCATGAAAATCCTGCAGAAAATGTACTACGAAAGATCGGATATTGATTTTAAAAGAGGAACTTACAGAGTCAGGGGGGATACTCTGGATATTTTTCCATCATATATGGATCAAGGTTTCAGGTTGCAGTTTTTAGAAGACAGAGTAGAAAAAGCAAGTAGGTTAGAAATAGTTACAGGTAATACAGAAATTTTAAAAGGAACACAGGTTATTTACCCTGCCAAGCATTATATTACTCCAGAGCAGAGGTTAAAACCCGGGATTAAGCAGATTGAAAATGATCTGGAAATCAGGTTAGAAGAACTAAAAAGAAAAAACGCGTTGGTAGAAGCTCAAAGACTTGAACAAAAAACCAATTATGATTTGGAAATGATCAGGCAATATGGATATTGCAACGGCATTGAAAATTATTCCAGATATTTTGACGGCAGAAAATCAGGCGAGCCTCCATACACGCTTCTTAATTATTTTCCACAAGACTATTTAGTTATTATTGATGAATCACATATTTCCTTGCCTCAAATTAGGGGTATGTATAATGGGGACAGGTCCAGAAAAGAAACTTTAATAGAGTTTGGATTTAGATTACCTTCTGCTTTGGATAACCGGCCCTTAAAATTTGATGAATTTCAAAGAAGAATTAAACAAGTTATTTATACCTCGGCCACTCCTGATGAATATGAGCTATCTTTGTCCAGCCAAGTTGTAGAACAGCTGATCAGGCCAACGGGGTTATTAGATCCAAAAATTAGTATTAGACTAATTACAGGTCAGATAGAGAATTTAATTTCTGAAATAGAAAAAAGAATATCTGCAGGTGAGCGAACTTTAGTTACTACTTTAACCAAAAGGACTGCTGAAGATTTGGCTGATTATCTTAAAGAGAGGGGGATTAAAGTTAATTATTTGCACTCTGATATTAAAACCTTGGAAAGGACAGATATTTTACACTCGCTCCGTTTGGGTAAATATGATGTTTTAGTGGGTATTAATCTTCTTCGTGAAGGCTTGGATTTGCCGGAAGTATCATTGGTTGCTATTTTAGATGCGGATAAGGAGGGTTTTTTGCGTTCGCGTACTTCCTTGATTCAAGTCATGGGACGGGCTGCAAGGCATATAAATGGCAAGGTGATTATGTATGCAGATACTATAACTGGATCCATGAAAGCAGCCATTGATGAGGTAGACCGCCGGCGAAAAGTGCAGGAAACTTACAATAAAAAATATGGCATTATTCCAAAAAGTATTATTAAACCCCTTAGGGATAGATTAATTGAAAAAGTGGAGGAACTGGAAGAAACCTTAGGGAAAAAGGATTTGACTGTGGAAGATATTCCAATAAATGAAAGAAAAAAGATGATTAAAAATCTGGAAGCCCAAATGAAACAATCAGCAGAGTTATTAGATTTCGAAGAAGCAGCTAGACTACGTGATCAAATTAAAGAATTAAGCAGTTAATCCGAATCCGGAAAATACAGGAACTTCTATAATTCTGGGGTAAGCTGATGAGGCTTTTTTCTTTGGAAAGTCAACATATAACTTTTCAAATCCAATAACTCTACCCATTTTATCCTTACTTAAAATTACACCATCGCCCACTTCTTCACTTAAACTTTCTTTTTTAGGGTCATCAAACCAAACACTTAATGATTTACCCTTTTCATCATAATATATTTTAACTTTTGACATATATTTGTTCTCCTTCTTTAATACGGTCTGTTAAATATGCAGTGATAATATAACCCTCTGTTTCTGTTACATGATCAGCAACTACGCAGATATTTAATTTACCAAGACTTTTATAATACAAATGTACTCTTTTATCCTGTTTACTTTTGCTAATCCGGTCAGGACTTTTAAGCGTTACCCTTACCTCTTTCTCATACTTTGAGATACTGGGATGCTTTATGGTAATAATAGTTTGCCAGTATTTCTTGGTTGTCCTGATTATTACCCCAAGTGGTGTTTTAATTTTAAAATAAACATCACCTGAAGCCACATAAAAATTATATGTAAATTTTATTGATATTACAATACTTAAAAATAAAAACCCCGCCGAGGCGTCGCTGGTAACTTGTTATGTTTGTATATTACCACAATTGCCGTAAAAATACAAGAGCCAAAATGCTGGACTAGGAAATTAAGTATAATCCTTTAATCTTCTCTCATGAAATGATTCCGCGCGATAATTACTGAAACCTGCATATAATTTTACTATACCTATTCCTATACCAGCCGTAGGTACTAAAATGCTTAGAGTACATGCAACTGCATCTATGGCCCTCATATGAAAGCTAGAGAAAAAATCCAATGTAGGTCTTTCGGAAGCAAAAGGATTACTTTCTATAAAGGGAGATGTTACTCCTGATTGCTGTTCAAATCTATTTATAGAATTAACTAGACGTCTACTTGTCTCATCATCAATGGCAGCACTAATCCAGTAAACCATACCAGCAATTAAAGATTGATAATACCTTAAATCTGTAGGAAGACTATTTAAAAAAATGCCAGAAGCCATAGTTGCTGATAATCCAAGTACAAATATAGTAGGATCTATAGTAATTCTTTTATATCTAAATCTTGGCACTTTTGAATCCAACCACAAATAAAAATCATCCTTTTTTTGTATAGTTAGGATTTCGGGCTTCATAATGCGAAAGTATATCCTATATTTTATGCCATTTCAAATATAACAAAGCCGTTTTAGGACTTCCAAAATTTTGCCAGAACTGGTAAAATTACACATTCCTATGTCTAGTGACAAAATAATTATACGGGGTGCTAGGGAGCACAATTTAAAAAATATTGACCTTGAGCTTCCTAAAAATAAACTTATTGTTATTACTGGAATTTCCGGATCAGGCAAGTCATCTCTTTCTTTTGATACTCTCTATGCCGAGGGCCAGAGAAGATATGTTGAGTCTCTGTCCGCTTATGCCCGCCAATTTTTAGGGGTGATGGACAAACCCGATGTTGATAATATTGAAGGCTTGTCTCCTGCCATTTCCATTGACCAAAAGTCAGCTTCGCATAACCCACGATCAACTGTGGGAACAACTACGGAAATTTATGATTACATGAGGCTTTTATTTGCCCGGGTAGGCCATCCTCATTGCCCTATTTGTAGCAGGGAAATTAGCCAAATGAGTGTTCAGCAAATAGCTGAACAAGTAACAAGTAACAAGATACAAGAAACAAAAAAAACCAGAAGAATTATGATTCTGGCTCCAATAGTCAAAGACAGAAAAGGGGAGTATTCCCAGCTTTTTGAAGACTTAAAGAAAAAAGGCTTTTCCAAAGTCAGGGTTGATGGACAAGCTAGGGATCTTTCAGATGATTTAGTCTTAATTAAGACCAACAAACATACTATTGATTTAGTAGTTGATAGGATTGTTTTGAGTAAAGAAAGTATACATGAACAAAATACTTACTCAAGATTATCACAAAGTATTGAAACAGCGCTAAAAATGGGTGAAGGATCTGTAGTAATTTGCGATGTTTTGGATGCTTCTTTGGAATTCCCCCAAAACCCTAAAAAAATGCAGGATCATTTATATTCGGAAAGATTTGCCTGCCCTGTTGATAATTTATCCTTGCCGGAAATTGAACCACGGACTTTTTCTTTTAATTCACCCCACGGAGCTTGCCCAAAATGTACCGGACTGGGTCACATTTTGAAAATAGAACCTAGCTTGGTTTTAAACCCTATTTTATCCATTGCCGAAGGAGGAATTTTGCCTTGGGCTAAACTGGCTACCCATGAAACATGGTTTACCAGAATCATAGAATCAGTGGGAGCAAACTATGGCTTTGATTTAAATACCAGATTGGGAAATTTCACGGATGAAGCTAAAAAAATCTTGCTTTTTGGAGCAGAGCAGGAAGTATTTAGAGTTGAGGGAAAAAACAGGTTAGGCAAATGGACTCATTTTGACAGCAATTTTGAAGGTTTAATTCCTTATTTGGAAAAAAGATACAAGGAAACAGAGTCTGATTTTGTGAGAAGTGAAATTGAAAAATTTATGGTATCAGAAATATGCCAGCAATGTGGTGGCGCCCGCTTGAAAAATGAATCTTTGGCTATCACCATAGACAAATTAAATATTGCCGAGGTATGCACCCAGTCAATAAAAGAAGCTTTAGATTGGTTTAAAAAATTAAATGTGCTGTCCGAGCGTGAAAAACAAATTTCCAAACCAATTTTGAAAGAAATTATTGCACGGCTGCAATTCTTGGTTGATGTGGGGCTTGATTATCTAACCCTAGATAGGGCTGCCATGACTTTGGCCGGAGGTGAGGCTCAAAGGATTCGTCTGGCTTCCCAGATTGGGTCAGGACTTTCAGGTGTGCTATATGTTTTGGATGAACCGTCTATTGGCCTTCATCAACGGGACAATTCCAGGTTGATAGAAACCTTAAAAAGACTGCGGGATCTGGGTAATACGGTAATAGTGAACGAGCATGACGCCGAGACCATGGAAAATGCTGATTTAATGGTGGAGATTGGGCCCGGGGCAGGGGAGCATGGAGGAGAAATTGTGGCCATAGGCACTCCTGATCAAATTAAAAAAAATCCCCATTCTTTAACAGGAAAATATTTATCAGGTAAGAAAAAAGTGACCGTAGGTCATCCTGAGCGAAGTCTCGCCGAAGGCGGACGAGTCGAAGGATCTCTGTCGAATGACAGATTATTGAGGATATTAGGAGCCTCCGAGCATAATTTAAAAAATATTAATGTTTCTTTTCCCCTAGGCCAATTTATTGCTATTACAGGAGTTTCCGGTTCTGGCAAATCCACCCTAATTCATGATATTTTATTTAAAGCTTTGGCCCAGAAAATTTATAAATCAAGGGAAAAACCGGGTTTGCATCATAGTTTGGAGGGTGTGGAAAATATTGACAAAGTAGTATTAGTTGACCAGAGCCCGATTGGCAGGACCCCACGCTCTAATCCTGCCACTTATACCGGGGCTTTTACTTTTATCCGTGATTTATTTTCCATGTCTCCGGAAGCCAAAATCAGAGGTTATAAACCGGGCAGATTCAGTTTTAATGTCAAGGGTGGCAGGTGTGAGGTTTGTGAGGGTGAAGGCAATTTAAAAATTGAAATGCAGTTTATGCCTGATGTTTATGTAACTTGTGAGGCCTGCAATGGCAAAAGATATAACAGGGAGGCTTTGGAAATCCATTTTAAAGATAAAAATATATCCGAAGTGCTGGAAATGACAGTGGAAGAGGCTTTAAAATTTTTTGAAAATATTCCCCAGATTAAAAATAAATTGCAGGTGCTTTTTGATGTGGGCTTAGGTTATATCAGATTAGGCCAGCCTGCCCCCACTTTATCCGGAGGAGAGGCCCAAAGAATAAAGCTATCTTCAGAGCTATCTAAAAGGCCAACCGGCCATACTTTATATATTTTGGATGAGCCAACAACTGGTTTGCATTTTGCAGATATTGAAAGATTACTGGCAATACTCCGCAAACTGGTGAATTTTGGAAATACCGTGATTATCATAGAACATAATCTTGATGTGATTAAAAATACGGATTGGATAATAGATTTAGGCCCTGAAGGCGGGGATTTAGGAGGTAAAGTAGTAGCCCAAGGCACCCCTCATGATTTAAGTAAAATCAAATCCTCCTACACCGGCCAATATTTGGCCAAAATTTTATAGTGCGTACACCTCTAAGGTGTCCGCACAAACTAGCCATTAATATCAATAACCTGATGTTTGATAATCTCCAAAGTAGTAGCATAATCAATTTGATTGTCTACAAACTCCTGGTATTTCCGGGGAGAAGGAAATAAACTCAACACTTCTTTTGGCTGGCAAAAATGGTTATATCCCGCAATATATTCAGGATAAGAAGACCATTGATAATTAATAAGGTTTTTCGTGATACCGGAAACTATTGGATTAAGGTGAATATATCTTGAGACATGTAATAACTGTTCCTCGCTTTCTATCAGCACATTTTGATATTTTCCTTGCAGAAGCGGACCAACCCGGCGGTTTTTTATATTAAAATATTTAGTATAACTGTTACATAAACTGCTCATAAAATTAGGAATGCCACCATCCTTTAACTGCTTTATTAAAAAATGAAAGTGGTTGGGCATTAAACAGTAAGCAATTATCTCAACTAATTTTTTAGCAGGATCAGGTTGGAAATTTTTAAAATCTAACTTTGACAATTTGGAAAATCTTCTCTTTGGACCAGCATATTGGTAGTAATAAAATGTATACTGGAACCTTTTATAATCCCTGCTTTGTAAAAAAATATTGCGTTTATCACTACCTCTGTTGAAAATATGATAAAACTGACCAGTTACAAGAGGAATAATTCGTCCCGGCATAATTTTATTTTATGCGTACACCTCTAAGGTGTCAAGCTAATTGGCTAAAATTATTTAGAATTGTTACAATAAATCAAGTGGTTAAGAAAATTTTGGTTTTTATTGCATTTATATTGTATTTCTATTTATTTCCGGCTGCTATTTTGTCTGCTGAGGAACAGCCAAAAGAAGAGGCTAGTTTTGCCACCTCATACAATGTAATTTATGACATTGGCTTGGATGGAACAGCCACTGTTACCCAAAAGATTACTTTAAGAAATCTTACCTCTCAATACTATGCCAACCAATTTAAGTTAACTATTGGCGCAACAGAAATTTCCGATATCAAAGCTTCTGATGAAAGTGGAGCCATGGAAGTTACGAGCGAAAAACAGGGTAGCTCCACCACGATTGCGGTTAAATTCAACCAACAGGTAGCAGGGTTGGATAAGATTTTACCTTGGACCTTGCAGTTTAAATCCAAGGATTTTGCCGAGAAAATTGGTAAGGTTTGGGAAATTAGAGCCCCAAAAATATCCCCCGCAGACAATCTGGAAAGCTATAATTTAACAATTCAGGTCCCCCAAGGCTTTGGGGAACCAACCTTAATCAGCCCCCAGCCAAAAACACAGACCCTGCAATACGGAAAAATATTTTTGACTTTTGAAAAAAACCAGCTTGCAAACTCCGGAGTTTTAGCCAGTTTTGGCACCAAACAACTTTTTGATTTTGATTTAATCTATCATCTGGAAAACTCCAACCTGATGCCTGTTTTAACCAATATTGCATTGCCTCCGGACAGCGCTTTTCAGGATGTTTTGTTTCAAAGAATAGAACCAAAACCCTTAAATGTGACAGTAGATGCGGACGGAAATTATTTGGCCTGGTATAGGTTAACCCGCGGTCAAAAAATGGATGTGAAAGTAATAGGATCTGCCAAGCTCTATGTCAGTTCTAAGAATAAAAATCCTGTGTTAGACGGAGAATTAAGGAAAAAATATACTTCTGTTGATAAATACTGGGAAAGGGATCATCCTCAAATAACCTCAAAACTGGCTGAAATTTTGGCTGGTAAAGAGCACAGCGAAGCAAAAGAAAAGGTTAAACTTATTTATAGATTCGTAGTTGATTCATTAAAATATGATTCATCAAGATTAAATGCTGATATTGAAAGATTTGGAGCCTTAACTGTTTTAAATAACCCCGGCTCGGCAGTTTGTATGGAATTTACAGATCTTTTTATTACTCTGGCCAGGGCTGCAGGCATACCGGCGCGGGAGCTTGACGGGTATGCCTATTCTGCTAACCCCAGTTTACGGCCTTTGTCTTTAAACAGGGATATTTTGCATGCCTGGCCCGAGTATTTTGATGAAATCCGCGGCTGGGTAATGGTTGATCCAACCTGGGAAAATACCACAGGGGGGGTTGATTATTTCTCCCGTCTGGACCTAAATCATTTTGTTTTTTCCATTAAGGGCTCATCCTCCACTTCTCCGGTGCCTGCCGGGTCGTATAAATATGAGGGAGCAGATAGCCGTGATGTTAAAGTTACTCTTTCGGAAAACGATTTTTTGGGAAAACCGCAAATAGATGTGAAAATTGAAACGCCCGGCACTATTTTGGCAGGCTTACCCGGTAAAATGAAGGTTAAGCTTATCAATCAGGGTAATGCTTTATTTGCCACAACAGGCATGTTGGTTTCAAGCGACAGATTAAATATGCTGGATGTATCTACTAGATCTACTGGACCTATTCCCGCATACGGAGAGGCTAATTTTGAATTTAATGTGAGAACCAAATCAATATTTGATTCATACGAAGATCGTGTAACTGTTACAGTAGCCGGCCAAAAATATACCAAAGAAATCTCTATCAGCCCTTTTTTTGCTTTTGGTTCAACTCCTTTTGTAGTTTTTGGCCTTGTTGGTTTTGGCGCAGTAATTTATTTTTCTATTTTGGGAGGCTTGATTATCCGCCGCAGAGTGCTTAAAATCTCACCTGTTAATGTTAAACTCAAAAATAAACCTAAAAAGAATTCCCCGTAAACCCGGAGTTTACTTATTTAAAGATAAAACCGGACAAATTATCTATGTTGGCAAAGCCATTGATTTAAAAAGCCGGATTGCTTCATATTTTTCAGGCGTACACCTTAGAGGTGTCCGCATAAAAAATTTGGTGAGTAAAATTGATGATGTTCAAACTATGGTAGTTGAATCAGAACTGGAAGCTTTAATTTTAGAAGCTAATTTAATTAAAAAATACTTACCCAGATTTAATATCAGGCTAATTGATGATAAAGATTATTTATATATTAAAGTTACCAAGGAAACATACCCAAAAATTATCACTGCCAGAAAACATGAACTAAAAGACTCATTGAATTTTTTTGGGCCCTTTCCTTCATCTACTACAGTTAAAAATACTCTTGGGAGTTTGAGAAAAGTTTTTCCTTGGTGCAATGGAGGAAGAAAAGCGTGTTTTTATTATCATCTTAATCTTTGTTCAGGAGCTTGCATTGGCGAAATAACCCAGGAAGATTACAGAAAAATTATCAATAGATTTATAAAGTTTTTGGACGGTAAAAAAGAAAATTTAATTCAAGAGTTAAACAAAGAAATGTTGGATGAGGCTAAAAAGCAAAATTTTGAAAAGGCCGGGAAAATAAAAAAAACCATTGATGGGATTTTTTATTTAACCCAGTCACAAAGAGTTTTTTCATATCTTGACAATCCAAATTTTCTTGAGGATGAAAAAAAACTAGCCTTACAAGAACTCCAAAAAGTTTTAGGTCTAAAAAAAATCCCCGAAAGAATAGAAGGATATGATATTTCCAATATTTCCGGTAAAGAAGCAGTAGGTTCCATGGTAGTTTTAACCAATGGGGAAATAGACAAGAGCCAGTATAGAAAATTCAAAATCAGAACAGAAAACAAGCCAAATGATGTTGGAATGATGAGGGAAATAATTCAAAGAAGATTAAGAAATGATTGGCTCTTGCCGGATTTAATTATAGTCGATGGTGGACGCGGTCAGGCAAATGCAGTTGATTTAGAAATTCCCGTTTTTGGACTGGCTAAAAGATTGGAATGGCTATATCCTCCTGAAGGCCCAATCATAAAACTACCAAGAAAATCTCCTGCCTTAAAACTATTGCAAAAACTCCGTGACGAAGCCCACAGGTTTGCCCTTAGCTATCACCGGAAATTACATGATAAAATAATACTTACATGAAAAGATTACTGCGCTTTTATCTTATTAATCTGGTTGCGCTTTGGATTACCACCCAGGTAGTTAAGGGCCTTATGTTTACTGGTGGAATTCAATCTTTGCTGATAGGAGCTTTGGTATTTGCCCTGATCAATATGATTTTGGTGCCTATTTTAAAAATCCTGCTTTTGCCGCTAAACCTGATGACTTTGGGGTTTTTTTCCTGGATTACAAATGTAGTTGCCCTTTATGTTTTAACTACCCTGGTTTCCAGTTTCCGCTTAATTCCCTATAATTTTCCCGGATTTTCTACTAATGGTTTTATTATACCAAGCGTTAGCTTATCTCCTCTTTTGGTGGCTGTTTTAGCTTCGTTTCTCATAGGGGTTATTACTAATTTTCTTCATTGGGTGATGGATTAACTTAAAGTTTGTTGTATAATGATCAAAACCTATGAAAACAGGCATTTATATTGTACAAATTATTTTAGGCATTGTGCTTATTTTGATAATTATTATTCAACAAAAGGGGACAGGATTAGGCAGCGGCTTTGGAGGGGATTTTTCATTTTATAGAACCAAAAGAGGTGCGGAAAAACTGCTGTTTAAAGGAACAATCTTATTTTCCTTGTTTTTCATACTCCTTGCCCTGCTTGGCCTTTTTATCTAATGGCTATTTTAAATTTAAACTTTAAGGCTTTTAAAATCCTTGTGCTAATTTTCGTGCATTTAATTGCAAGATGGTGGAAATGGATTTTTATTCCATTCTTGTTCATATTGCTTTTGGGATTAGTGCAGGCTAAATTTAATTTTTTTCCAGGTTCCAGTATTTTACGGATAGGCATGGTTGGAACTTATCAGGAACATGATATGCCGGTGGAGGTCACCAGCCTTTTGTCTGTTGGTTTTATGGAACTTGTTTCAAGTAGGGAAGTAAATAACAACGGCACTATTTTTAAATTTAAGATTAAAGAAAATTTAAAATGGAGCGATAATACTTTTTTAACTGCCAATGATTTTGAGTTTAATATCCCTGATGCGGAAATGAGTATACCTGATGAGTACACAATTTCCTTTAAGCTAAAAGACTCTTATTCTCCTTTCCCCAGTCTTTTAACAAACCCGGTTTTTAAAAAAAGTACGAAAATTGGCATTGGACCTTATAGAATTTCCAAAATAGAAAAAAGCAGAATTTTTATTACCAAAATCTTTCTTGAGCCTTTGCAAAAGGGTCTTCCTCAAATTATTATCCGCTTTTATCCCAGTGAAAAAGTAGCTGGTTGGGGTTTTAATATTGGAGAAGTACAGGTTCTAATGGGATTGTCCAATCCGTTTCCGCAGGAAGAAAATCCACAAATAGTTTTAAAGCAAAAAATTGATTTTAGCAAAATTGTGACTATTTTATATTATATCAAGGATCCGCTTCTATCCAGCCGCTCTATGAGGCAGGCATTGAGTTATTCTGCGCCTCAAATTGATGAAGAGGAAATAGCCAATAATCCGTATCCTCCAAAGTCCTGGGCTTTTGATCCGGATGCCAAAAAGTATTTGTCAAATCCAAAAGAGGCGGAAGCTGCGCTTGAAAGGGCCAAATCAGCTCTTTCTCTGGAAAAACTGAAGCAGGAGCTTGTATTAACCACCACAACAAGTTTAGAAGAGGTGGGTAAGTTAGTTGCAGCAGAATGGAAAAAGTTGGGATTTGACACTAAACTTCGTTTGGAAGCCGGTATCCCCCAAAATTTCCAGGCTCTTTTAATTACCCAAAGCATACCGGAAGATCCTGATCAGTATTTCCTCTGGCACTCTACACAAGAAAAAACCAATTTGACTAAATATTCATCAGCCAGGGTGGATAAAGATTTGGAAGACGGCAGAAAAGCACTAACGCAGGAAGAGAGAAAACAAAAATATGTTGATTTTCAAAAAACCCTTCTGGAAGATGCCCCTGCCACCTTTTTGTATTTCCCCAAATACAATATAGTTTATCTTAAAAAAGTAGAACCGCTGCTAA
>DOWS01000024.1:18238-18487 GCA_003519445.1 Candidatus Daviesbacteria bacterium | reverse complement strand
TATATTTAATAAAAAGAAGCTTGTTCCCAAAGAGGCGCTGCTGGAACTGGCTGTTGATATTTTAGTGCCGGCCGCCCTGGAAAATGCTATTACCAAAGAAAATGCTCATCGCATCAAAGCCAAAATTATTCTGGAAATGGCTAATGGACCAACCAGTCAGGAAGCAGACAGTATTTTACAAAAAAGAGGAGTGTTAGTGGTGCCTGATGTTTTGGCAAATGCAGGTGGAGTTACAGTATCTTATTTTGA
>DOWS01000024.1:0-18108 GCA_003519445.1 Candidatus Daviesbacteria bacterium | reverse complement strand
GGAGTTACAGTATCTTATTTTGAATGGCTGCAGAATATTAAAAACGAGAGCTGGTCAAAGATAAAAGTTGAAGAAAAGCTTAAAAAAGCCATGAATGAAGCATTTGAAAAAGTCTGGGAAATTTACAGAAGGGAAAAGGTTTCACTTCGCTTGGCCGCTTATATGCAAGCTTTAAGCAGGTTGGCCAAATTCTGGTCAGGATCCCCCTTGATTAAATAGGAACCGGATATTAAAGTGTCTGCTCCGGCCTGCAAAATTTGTTTGGCATTAGTGTCTTTGACTGCCCCGTCAACCTCAATTTTAACCGGCCAGTTTTGAGATTTGATTTTTGATATNNCGGAGGGAGATATTCTATCCATTAAACTACGAGAGGAAATATCCATTAAACTGTGGGAACGAATAAAACTCAAATCTCAAAACGCAAAACCACAACTCAAAACTAAAATCTTTTATAGATTTGAAAATTTAAGATTTAGATTTGAGATTTGATTTTTGATATTTTATCAATAGTTTCGGGAACAAATGATTGCCCTTGAAAACCCGGGTGTACTCCCATCACCATTACTCCATCGGCTGATAAAACAAATTCATTAAATTTCTCAATTGATGTTTCAGGATTGATGGCTAACACTGCTTTTGCTCCAGCATTTTTGATTAGTTTAAGGTATGCAGCAATATTTCCCTGCGATTCCATATGGATAATTATTCTTTCAAATCCTAAATCAAGCAGTTTTTTAATCCATGTTTCTGGATTTTTTACCATTAAGTGTGCTTCTTTTTTTAAGTTTCCAAAATTTACCCCGACCAGATCTTCCGGTAAAATGCTTTGATTTGGGACAAGCTGGTTATCCATAAAATCAACATGCACCCAACCGCTGCTTAAATTTTTCGAGTTGATAAGTTTTTGAAGATCCTCTTGAAATTGCTCAATGGTTTGGCTTAAAATAGCAGGTATGATTTCCGGCTTGGGTTGTGTCATTTCCCAATTCTAACATATGGAAACCAAAGATTTAAAGCAACTGGCCAAACTGGTGAGGTTCTATATTCTTACCTCAACTACAAAAGCCGGTTCAGGCCATCCCACATCCTCACTTTCAGCCGTAGAGCTGACTGTTACCCTCTTTTTTGGAGGGTTTTTTCATTTTGATTTTAAAAATATTGATAAGCCGACAAATGACAGGTTGATTTTTTCCAAGGGCCATGCTTCGCCTTTATTTTACTCACTATACGTTGCAGCAGGAGTAGTATCAGAAGAAGAATTATTGACCCTCCGCCAATTTGGCAGCCCTTTGGAAGGCCACCCTTCTATGGAGTTTCCTTTTACAGAAGTACCAACAGGTTCTCTTGGTCAGGGCTTGTCCGTAGGCGTGGGTATGGCTTTAAACGGAAAATATTTAGATAAAGTTAATTATAAAACTTATGTTCTGCTTGGGGATAGTGAAATGGCAGAAGGGTCGGTTTGGGAGGCAATGCAGCTTGCCTCTTTTTATAAACTTAATAATCTTATCGGGATTTTGGATGTGAACAGGTTAGGCCAGAGCAGGGAAACTATGCTGGGATATGATGTTGTAACATACAAAAAAAGAATTAGCTCTTTTGGCTGGGAGACTATTGTGGTGAAAAACGGCCATAGTATTAATGAAATAACTAGGGCATTTAAAAAAGCCATAAAAACAAAGGATAAACCTGTCATGATTATAGCTAAAACTATTAAAGGAAAGGGAGTTTCTTTTTTGGAGAATAAAGAAGGCTGGCATGGCAAGGCTCTGTCAGCAGAGGATCTGGAAAAGGCGCTTAAAGAACTATGAATTATTCTAAAGGAGAAATGATAGCAACAAGAAAAGCTTATGGTAATGCTTTAGTCAGGCTTTTTCCAAAATACCCAAGTATAGTGGTTTTGGATGGGGAAACCAGCAATTCCACTTATGCGGATTTATTTGCCAAAACATATCCTAAAAACTATTTTGAAATGTTTATTGCTGAACAAAACATGGTAGGTGTGGCCATGGGTTTGGCCCGTAGGGGTAAAATCCCTTTTATTTCCACTTTTGCCGCTTTTTTTACCCGCGCCTTTGACCAGATCAGAATGGCCCAATATGCCAAAACCAATATTAAATTTGTGGGATCTCACGCGGGGGTTTCTATCGGAGAAGACGGGTTTTCGCAAATGGGATTGGAAGATTTGGCTATGTTTAGGGTCATAATAGGCAGTGTGGTGCTCTATCCTTCAGATGGTGTATCAACAGAGAAGTTAGTTGAGGAGTCTGTAAAGCATTTTGGCAATGTATATCTGCGTACTACTAGGAAAGAAACTCCGGTAATTTATAAAAATAACGAACAGTTTCCTATTGGAGGCAGTAAAGTTTTACGAAAAAGCCAAAAAGATGTGATGACTATAGTGGCAGCTGGTATTGCTTTGCATGAGGCTTTGGAGGCTTATGAAATGCTTAAAAAGAGTAACATATTTGTTCGGGTAATAGATTTGTACAGTATTAAACCTTTAGACCTTGCCAGCTTAAAAAAAGCCGCGGAGGAAACAAAAGCTATAATTACAGTTGAGGATCATCATCTTGAAGGAGGATTAGGGGAAGCTGTTTGCGCTGCTTTGTCCCAAACAGGAGCTAAAATATATGCCCTGGCAGTTAAAAAAATGCCCAAAAGCGGGAAACCCCAGGAGCTTTTAGACTATGAAGAAATTGGCAGTGATGCTATAGTTAGGAAAGTCCATGAAAATATTTCTAGATAGTGGTGATGTTGAGGAAACAAAACAGGCAATTGCTCTTTTGGGCTTTTTAGACGGCCAGACCACCAATCCTACATTAATTGCCAAAAATCCGGCGACAGCCGGGAAAAAATTTACAAAAGAGGAAATTTTTTCTTTTTACAGATCAATTGTTGAACAAATTTCCGCTTTAATTCCAAACGGTTCGGTTTCAATTGAAGTTTATGCCGATAAATCTACTACTGCTGATGAAATGTTTAAACAGGGTAAAGAAATGTTTTCCTGGATTCCCAATGCCCATATCAAATACTCGATCACCAAGGCGGGTTTGGAAGCTGCCCAAAAATCTATCGCCGAAGGAATGAAAGTTAATATGACTTTATGTTTTACCCAGGAACAGGCTGCTGCTGTATATGCTGCCACTTTAGGTGCCAAAAAAGGAGCTGTGTTTATTTCCCCTTTTGTAGGCAGGCTTGATGATATTGGAGAAAACGGCATGGATTTGGTCAGAAATATCCTGGAAATGTACAGGCAGGGAGACGGGCCTTCGCCTCGCCGAAGCGGGCTACGGCCACGCGGAGGCGGGCATGTTGAGGTTTTAACAGCCAGTGTTAGAAATCTTAGTCATTTTCTTAAGGCAAAGAGTTTGGGGAGTGATATTATTACTGCTCCCTTAAAAGTCTTAAGGCAGTGGGCTGAACAGGACTTTGATATAAATCATGAATTGACTGATGTTGGTATTGAAAGATTTAGCGCAGACTGGAATAACCTAATTAAATAAATATGCTTAAACCATTTGCCGAAAGAACACATGAAAAGATGAAAGAAGTGCTTCTGTATCCTGATGCGGCAGGCCCGGAAATCCACTATTACATGATCAGGGGCGGCAAGGATAAAAAAAATATTACTGTTTGGGAGACAGGTATAGTTGGGGGGGAATACATTAAGACCTATGGCCATTATCATGTGGGTAAGCTTGATGAAACTTATTGGATTATTCAGGGGGAAGGGATAGTGCTTCTGCAAAAAAGAAAACAGGATAAAGATGATGAGATTGAAACCTTCTATGCTATTTCTGTAAAGGTGGGGGATAGTGTGTTTATTCCCTCTGGCATGGGTCATTTGGTGGTAAATACAGGCAAGGAGTGGTTGGTGACAGCAGATGATTCCCCTGTTAATTTTGAGGAAGCAGATCCTGTCTCTTTGCCCGGCCATGCCGATTATGAACCTCTTAAAAAACTTCACGGCTTTGCTTATTATTGTATTGAGAAGGACGGCAAACCCACTCTTGTTAAAAACCCCAACTACAAAGTCATCCCCGAAGCCCAATGGCTCACTCCGCAAGAATATGCAGATCTGATATAATACTGCATGATATAATTTAACTGTATGAGTATAGGTGAAGCTTACAGAGAACCGCAAGTTAGAGGTCCACAAAGCCAAGAACAATTAGATAGTTTAAATCGTATGATCGCAAAAAAAGAAAGACAGGGAGGAGTAGTGAAAGGCTATCATGGAACATCTGCAAGTTTAGGAAGAGAAATTATGAGAGGTGGATTTAAAGATCAAAGGGATGCGGAAGGAGGTTTTGGTATATATTTTTGGGATGAAGAAGTTGCTAATAATGCAAGATTGTATGGTCAGGATAAGGCTAAAAAATTAGGCGAAAGTGAATATGCTGTAATAGAAGCAGAATTAAATGATCCTCGCCCAGATTTTTTGATGGGAAGACCTCAATGGGTAGTAAACGGAGATAATGCTAATATATTAAATATTTCTTAATAAACTACCCCGCAGCAAGCTGCGAGGAAATGTATCGATTATAAACTTGAAGAAGGATAAGTAGTCTCTTTTAAGCTAGGAAAAATCATACCCTATTCATAATTAATTACAAACACATTCCCACATACGAAGTGGGAAGCTACTATTCAGGGTATGTTATCATTTTAATTGTGATCATATTAACTGTATTATCCAAAAATGGTATATCAATTAGATTAACACAGGAACGCTGGAGTCATATTATTACCTCGCATTTGGAAATTAAATCTCAAGACCTTAAAACAATAATATCTGTAGTTGAAAATCCGGAATTTATCTTAAAAGGAGACCTGGATGAGCTTTTGGCAATTAAGAAAAAAGCTGGAAGCAAATCCTGGTTTGTGATACCATATAAAGAGATAGGCGAAAGCGACGGATTTATTTTAACAGCTTATTTAACAACCGATATCCGCTGGTTGTTTCAAAGAAAGGTTATATGGAGCAAAGAATAATTAACTCATCAAAATTGGTTGTTGCTGATTTGGTTCAGTTGGCAAGTTTTGGTAATGATAAATTATTTATTGATTATGACAAAGAAGCAGATGTGTTATATGTAAATTTTGGCAAACCACAAAGCGCAGATGATTCTGTTCAAGATAAGGATGGAATAATCAGGCGGAAAAAAGGGAATAAGGTTATTGGTTTAACAGTACTTAATGCCAGTCGTTTTGAAAAGTAAACTTTTCTTAAACTAAAAAATCCCTAGGTTTGAACCTATTTAACCCTTGGGGTTGGAAGCTACTTGGGGATTTATAAAATCAGCCAGATGTTTCTCAATTTGGGCAGGAGCTAATCCTAAATATGCAGATGTTGCCGCAATCAATCGTGATAATGGCCGAAGCGGAATGTGGCGACGAAGTGCAGTTTTGTAGGTTGCTGTGGGAGCCGACTCGGGTTGTCCATATGAAAAAGACACACCATGTAGAACCCCAAGCTGTTCTGTCGCTCTGGATAGAACTACCATAGCACTTAGATAAGTTGTCCATGCAAAGGAAAGATATACTGGTCTACGGGTAACGGTTACTACGGGATGCTGTTGCTCTTCAGGAAGTTCCCCTTGATCTGACCCGAATATCACGAACTGATCACATTCAGTTGTTGGAGATAATACTCTGGAAAAAAGTTGTTCCCCTTCTTGTCTCATAATTATGAGTTATTATATGATAACTAAGTGTCTCTGTCAAGCTACTCATGTCTTAGGGCTTCGATGGGGTCAAGGCGAGAGGCGCGGATGGCAGGGGCGACTCCAAAAATTACTCCCACTAAAGTAGAAAATCCAAAAGATAAAATAACAGACCACCAAGGGACAGTGGTAGTGAAAAACCTGCCTATTATAAATGAAATAACCACTCCTAAAATAATGCCAATTATTCCTCCAAGTCCTGATAAAGTTATTGCTTCTATCAAAAATTGATTTCTGATGTCTTTAGGTTTGGCTCCTACTGCCTTTCTTAAACCTATTTCCCGGGTTCGCTCTGTCACCGATACCAGCATAATATTCATAATGCCAATCCCTCCAACTATCAAAGATATGGCAGCTATGCCTCCCAAAGCCAGAGACAAAACTCCGGTAACCTGGGAAATAGTGGACAAGGTTTGTTCTTGCGTCTGGACAGTAAATTCATCTTCGGACAGCCTTTTTTTCAATAAATTAGTTGCTTTTTGCTGGACATCTTTGACACTGTCTGCAGAGTTGGCCGAAATATAAATAGTATTTAACCTGTCAATGCCGAATTGCTTTTGTGAAGAAGAAATGGGAATATAAATTGAATTATCCAGGTCTATGCCAAAAATAGCTCCTCTTGGCCCCAATACCCCGATCACCGTATATTTGATGCCGGCCACATCAATAATTTGGCCAGTGGTTTTACCCTCTCCAAAAAGATTATTTTTAACAGTAGTGCCAATGACTGCCACTTTCCGGTCAGACTGGTTAAAAAAACGGCCTTCAGTCAGTTTCAGGGAAATCACTTGCGGGTAGGTGGTCTCTACACCGAAAACAGCCACACCTTTGTCCAGTTTATTACCAAATTTTAAGGTAGCATTCCGCTGGATGGCTGCGGAAACTTGCGCCTCACTCGCTAATTTGCTTCTTAAATTAACCGCATCCTTAAACTCCAGCCTGTTAGCCTGCACTCCGCCCGGACTTCTGGCCCCTCCAATCCTGCCGGGAATAACAATCAGGAGATTTGCCCCCAACTCCTGGATCTGGTTGGTAATGTAGGTTTTTAAGCCCGTGACTAGGGAAATCAGTAAAATTACGGAAGTTACCCCAATCACAATGCCCAGCATAGTCAGAAACGAGCGCAGTTTATTGGCAAGGATGGCTGTTAGGGCCGAATTTATTGTTTCCATATTTCTCCGTCTTTCATCCTGATTTTGCGTTTGGCATGGTGGGCAATATCTTCCTCGTGGGTAATCATGATAATGGTTTTGCCTTCTTTGTGTAAATTTTCAAAAATAGCCATCACTTCTTCACCGGATCTGGTGTCAAGATTACCGGTTGGCTCATCAGCCAAAATAATCTCGGGATTATTGACTAAAGCTCTGGCAATAGCCACTTTTTGCTGTTGTCCACCTGAAAGCTGATTAGGATGAGAACTGAATTTATCTGCTAAACCTACCTGTTCCAGAGCTTGTTTTGCTTTTTTTGATCTTTCTGCGCTGTCTACTCCGGCATAGATCAAAGGCAGAGACACATTATCTATAGCCGATGTTCTGGCCAGTAAATTAAATGACTGGAAAACAAAACCTATTTTAGAATTTCTGATTTCTGCCAAAGTATTTTCTTGAAGGCGGGAGGTATCATGCCCATCAAGTTTGTAAGTTCCCGAAGTAGGATGATCCAAGAGGCCAATAATGTTCATCATGGTGGATTTGCCTGAACCTGAAGCTCCGATAATGGCTAAAAATTCTCCTTTTTTAACTTCCAGGTCAATATCCTTAAGAGCCTGGAAAGAAACCTCACCGGATAGATAAATCTTTGTTACTTTTGATAATTTTACTATTACACTCATCGGCCTCTGCCCCCAAAAATGCGGAAAAATCCTCCCAATGGGTTATTAGATTGGTTCTGCGGCCTAACGGCTGCAGCAGGAGGATTTAGCAGGACTTTTTCGTTTTCATCCAAACCGTTTTTAATTTCTACTTCAGTATCAGATGAAATTCCAACTTCAACTTTTCTATTTTCCAGTTTGCCATTTGCTTCTACAACAACACTGTTATCCTCCCTTAAAGCCTCTTGTGGGATGGTCAGGGCATTAAATGAAGCCTGATAAAAAATAGAAGATTGTCCTGACAAGCCATTCACAAAAACAAGTTCCGGATTATCTAAAATAATCCGGACAGTTACTACAGATGCCCCGGATGAGGTAGTTTTGGTTTGGGGTATAATCTGGTCAACCAAACCTTTGAAAACCTGCCTGGGATATGCGTCCAAAATAACCTCACAGGGTGTCCCTACAGCTATATTGGTAATATCTGCTTCATCAACATCCGTGTCAAAATAGATAGAAGACATATCAACTATTTGGGCAATCAGGTCAGAGCTTCCCACATTTTGTCCTTCAGTTTGGATTGCCTGTGTTACTACTCCGGCAATTGGGGAAACAATTACCGCGTCCTCAAAAGCCTTTTGGGCTGATTTGACACTGTCAAAAGCATTATCCCTGGCTACCTGGGCTGCGGTTCTGGTTTCCTTTTGGCTGAAAGTTTCATCTTTATCGTGATTTTTCACATCATCTTCTGCTTTTTTGGCTGCAGCATCTTTGGCTACCAGCGTATTTTGGGCTTGCTGCAGGGTAATGGATAAATCCCTTGTATCCAGCCCCGCAATTACCTGATATTTCTTAACCCAATCTCCGGCTTTTACATTTATGTACGATAGCTTGCCTCCTGATTTGAATTTTAAATTTGCCACACTGGTTCCTGTTAAACTGCCGGAGGATGAAACAACTGATTTTATATCCTGTCTTTTAACTTCAGTAAACTGTAAGGGAGCAGGCTTTTTTTGGCTGCCAAAAAAATTAAATCCTAAAAAAAGAACAGTTACTAAAACTGCTAGGGCAATTATTTTCTTTTTGGAAGGTTTAAGGATTTTAGGTATTCTCACAATACATATATTTTATTACTTCTTTACCTTTTTATAAATAGAGCAGTATTTAGTGTTTTTCCATACCGAATGCCTTTGGAGTCAGCTTTTAACACCGGGTGTTGTTTATGTTCCAACCATGGGATAATTATTGATCTTTCGCAATGTTTATGTGCAATATGAAGATATGCCATACAGAAAAGTCATTCTCGCTAAAGATCAGATATACCATATTTATAATAGAGGAGTTGCTAGGCTTCCTATATTTTATGCTCGTAGAGATTATTTAAGGTTTCTATCCTTAACTGATTATTACCGTTTTATAAATGCCCCAATGAGTTATTCCCGGTTTATTAAACTAGCAAAAGAAGATAGAAATAAAATTTTACAAGACTTGATGAAAGAAGATAAGCTTCTTGTTGAATTATTTGTTTTCTGTCTTATGCCAAATCATTATCATTTTCTGATGAAGCAGCTGACTGAAAAGGGTATCTCTACCTTTATGTCAAATCTACAAAACAGTTATGCAAAATACCTAAATATTAAAAATGATAGAGTTGGACCCTTGTTCCAATCGATGTTTAAAGCCGTAAGAATTGAAAGTGATGAGCAGCTAATTCATGTTTCCAGATATATCCACCTTAATCCGTCCACAGGATATTTAGTTGAGCCCGAGAACCTACTAGACTATCCTTGGTCCTCTTTAGAAATATATCTAAAAGATGAATTCAGGGACGGTAATTTTGTGCAAACAAAATTTATTTTAGATTATTTTAAAAATAAACAGGATTATCACAGATTTATTCTTGATCAGGCAGATTACCAAAGAGAATTAGCTAATATTAAGCATATTACCTTAGAGAATAATCCTTAGGTTGGAAGCTATTTAACCTCTGGGGTTGGAACATCTTTAATAATTTTAATGATCTTATTAATTGCTTCTTCCAGCTTACCTTCTTCATTAAGAATAATAATCTTAAAATTTGATCCGTATTTATCAAAATCAGCTTTATCCCTTTTTAATCTTTCTTTGATTTTCTCATCAGATATGCCTCTTTTCTTCATCCTTTTGTGCAGCACCTGCCAGTTTGGCACATCTATGTAAAGCACCAAAGCGTTTGTTTGCAGCGCGGCTCTTGAAGTTTCAACCCTCCAGATTAAATTTTCTCCGCGGGTCAAAGGGTTTAGCTCTTCTTTTGTTGTACCGTAAAAATTGTTGGCAAAATCAACATATTCCAGCATTTTTCCGTCTTTTATCATTTGATCGAATTGGTTCTTACTGACGAAATAATAATCTTTCCCCTCAATTTCCCCCGGGCGTTTTTCCCGGGTAGTGGTAGAAATAACCCGTTTCATTGAGGGGTATTTCTTAAGAAGGGCTTGCATAATGGTATCTTTGCCTGAAGATGCGGGACCTGTTATAACTATTAGCATTTAATTTGCGGCTCGCGATAGATAAATTTTCGGTGAGCCTTGGGAATGGATAATCCTTGAATGATTCCTCCCAGTAATACGCCCCTGGTTAGAACATGATCTAAAATTCCGATTGATACAAATCCGGATAGAGCCAAAAGAAAAGAAAAACTCATCCAATGGTGAAGATGAACCCATCTGTCAAACATGCGCACCCTGATTACAGGAAAAACCTGTACTCTTTTAACTTTGATATTAGGCATTCTTCTTCTGAATCTGGAAAAAGGATGTGTGGTTGCTCTAAATGTGAGATAGCCTAGAGCTGTAGCAGGCACAAGTGATAAGTATTCCATATTTGATTATTTATATATTATACCAAATTTTGCCCCCAAATGCAAAATACTGGGTATTTAAAAAGTAACATTTACATATCCTCAAGTCAAGTTTTAGGGATTTGCTCTTGCATAGTTTGTTATTTTCTGCTTCACTTAATGTATATGAAGATAGTTTTTTTGGGAACTAATGGTTGGTATACAACTCCAACAGGAAACACCCCTTGTATTCTTATAGATAGTAGTGAAGGATATATTATTTTAGATGCCGGAAACGGATTTCATAAAATAGGGGATTATATTAAACAGCAAAAGCCAATTTTCTTATTTATCAGCCATTTTCATCTGGATCATGTTGAAGGTTTACATACTTTAAGTAAATTTGACTTCCCCCAAGGAATAGATGTTTTCGTAGGAGCAGGCAGGAAGAGGGATTTTGAAATATTAGTTAATAAGCCATACACTAAAAGGATTAAATCAATTAGGTTGCATGAATTATCAGAAGGAAATCATAATATAACATTTCCCGTAACTGTAATTGAGCAATTTCATGGCTATAGAGATCATGGCTTCCGTGTTGAATTAGAGGGAAAGATAATTGCTTATTCCGGAGATTGTGGAATTAGTACCGGAAGCTACAAGCTAGCTGAAAAAGCAGATGTGCTTATCCATGAATGCAGCTTTGCAATAGATAAACCTTCAGCCAAAATTTGGGGGCATGTTGGACCGGAGCAAGCAGCAGAGATTGCTAGAGATTCAGGAGTGGGAAAACTAATTTTAACCCATTTTGACCCGGTAGAATATCCTACGCAGGAGAGTAGACTGGAAGCAAAAGAAAGAGCTAAAAAAATATTCCCAGCCACAATTGTTGCTTCAGATGATTTAATACTTACAGTTTGATTGGGGTGGCTGACGGGTAACGCTCCCGCTACTTTCTGTTCCACAAACAGACGCTCTACTTTTGAGCTACAGCCACCGTTAGTATATTCTACCACTAAAAAGTATAAGTAGGGTATAATTATTCCAGATATGGAGGCCGCACAAGATACTTCTAGAAAGGTTGAAGAAAGAGCAGCTGTTGTTGATTACGGCCAGACCTCATTACAAGTAAGAGATTTGATGTCAAATCTTGCCCAAGGTGAGCAAATAGACTGGGACAGATACAATCAGATTTCACCCCGAGCCCGTAGTTTTCTAGCTAATCCTCATATATTGCCAAACAACGAATCATATATAATCCTATCTCATTTGGTAGCCGCCCCACATCCCAGCAGGCAAGACAGAATCCTGGAATCAGTTTCTCAAGTTACATCCCCAGAGCAAAATATGCCGGCAGAGAGACAAAGGTTGTATAGATATATGATAGCTGATTTTGCTCTTGAGTACTACGATGATCAATTATGGATGCTTTATAAATTTTTCAACGATCCTATGAATCAACAGCGTTATCCCGAGCGTTTTAAACATGCGCTACATAACATGGAGTATTTCAAAAACGATCCTGACAGTTTGGTATTTCTTACAAACCCTGCCAATCAAATTGGCAGAGAGAAGATGATGGAGGAAACTTTAGATGAAGCAAGTCACAACCTTCAGGGAGGACATCCTTATGGAGTTGCAAATATGCTTATAAAATTCTTCGAGAATCCCCAAAATCGACACGGCCGAGAGGATCTTTTTAATAAAACATTGGCAGTTGTTGTTCAAGAAGAGTTGTCTACGGATTCTATTTTTTCTGAATTTCTTTTAGACTTTATTAAGTTTCCTGAAAATCAGGTAGGCCAAAAAGATTTAGTAGAAAGAGTATTAGCAAAAATTGCTGCAGAAAGAGATCGTTATAGAAGAAAGTATTTCTTAGCATTTTTCCGCTTTCCCGAAAATAGGATTGGAAGAGAAGAACAGTTCAAGAGGGTATTTGAAGAAAGCCATGATTTAGTTTTAAGAGGAGATAGAGAAGCAGCTGCTGATCTTGTAGAGTATTTTACTGAACCTTCAAATCAGGTTGGATATGAGGATCTGGTTGATAAAGCCATCCTATTAGTTGCTAAGGATAAGTACAAGTATACCAGTCTGCTAGAGTTTTTTAGCAACCCACATAATGCTCCCGAGGCGAAACTTCCAGTCAGTCTAAAAGAAAAAATTAGGTCAACACTAAAAAGAATTTCCGATAATCGCTTAAGGGATGACTATGTGAGTATACTTGGAGCTTTTTTAACAGATCCAAATAACCCTCTTTCGCTGTTAATTCTTGAGAAAGCGGATGATTTACCTATACTGGCAGCGGGTTTTATTTTAGGCATTGACCCGCTGGTAATAAAGAGCTGGAATCTAACCAATCAACAACAAGAAACACTCTCTCCTGTATTTGTTAGATTGGCTAACGAATACCCGGGATTATTCAAAAATCTTGCGCTGCCATTTAGACCAAGGGTCGAATTAAAGATAATTCAAGATTTCAATGAACGACTGATCCGATGGTTTAGAACACTAGATCTTTTAAATAGAGTGCCAGAGGAATTGGGAGGAAAAGCACTACTATCATCCCATATAGATAATCTTAAAGCATTACAGGAGAAATATCACGTTCTGCCAAATACTCTACAGTTTAGCACCGGATTTATGCTTGGGGTAGGATCAGAACTGCGAAAGACCGAACAAGAAGCGCTTGATCGATTTCTTGGCATTGTGGGTTTAAAGGATAAAGGAATCACCTTTCAGGAATTTCAAAATTTTGCTGAATCATGGAATCAGGAAATCGGCTCTCTTTTAACCTTGGCTTTACATTATCAATCAATTTACCCTGAAGGTTTACCTCTTCTGGGCAATATCATAGAGAGCATGATAAAGGGAACTTATGCGGCTAAAAGATATGATCTAACAAACGGTTTAACCCGAGAGCAGCTTAAACCAATGATAAGAGCAAGAAATAATGCTGAAAAGATCCGCCTCCTTAATTTATGGCGTGGAAAATTCCCGCATTTTAATACTGTTTTAGAAACAAAAAGAGAGCATAATGAGATAGATCGAGCATCTCTCCAGCATGAATTGAGGGTAAGATTATCAGAAGAAGGTCATTTCCATTTTGATCAGTTATTCCGGCTGGAGGAATTAAGCAATCTTTCATATGATCAAAGAAAATTGGTAATTAAGGTGCTAGGTAATTATTTATCGAGTGAAAAGGAACCCGTTAATTTTGGCCAATTTAGACAGGAATTAGCTTCAAGCTTATCCAGTGAGCATATAACTCAGTTAATAGCCCTGTCGCAGTTTTTTAAAACAATGTTTTTCGATAGAAAGAGTCCGACTGAAATCTATTCAAGTCTAGACAGGTTAATTTCAAACATCAAGGACAAATGGCCAGAGCTCTATAACCTTGAATTAGTATCTCTTGATATGGATCAGTTTATTAGAGATCAGCTTAACAGGATTTTAGAACAAGAGGAGGAGGTAGAATCCCAAAGGCATACCTACCTGACATTTTATACAGATCACCCAAAAACCCTTCTAGAAATAGGCAAGTATCCTGTTTCATCCTCGTGTCAGAATTTTGAATCTACAGGAGAGCTTAATAAAGCACTGCTTGGCTATGTATTTGATAGCCATATTAAAGCTTTATGTATTGTTGAATTATCCTCCCGTCTTGATTTACCGGATGATGTATTAAATAGTGCCAAGGTGGAGATTGACGAAGGTAAGAATAAGGTTAAAATTGAACTTCCTTCAGGTGAAATTTATGAGGCCGGTTTTAGCCGCCCCAAGGCTAGGAAAATAATTATGTTGGGCACTTTTTATAGAGAGCAACCAACTTTAGTTATTGAACCGCTCTATTCTAGGGATATAGACAGACAATTAGCTGAAAATTTAATGGAGGAGGCAATAAAAAAAATGAGAGATGCAATAATCTGGAGAGGTTATATTAAGTTTGTGTTAGTCAGGGAAAAAGATGAAGATGTTATTGTTGCAGGAAGCCATAACCCCGCAGGTCACTATAATGATATTATCCATGGTGAAAGTGGCCAAAATGGGGAATCCTATAAATTATCTTAATTTGGTATGTATATCGTACCACTAAAAAAGCCCCCTTGCGAGGACTTTCTTAGAAAACCTGTTTATACTAGTTCTAAAGCTAATGTAAATCTTGTCTTGCGACTTGATTTAAACAGGTTTTATCACTTTACACTGCTGGTTACCTTCTGTCAACTGGGACGAAATAGATCAAAATATAGCAAAAATTGTTTTGGTTTTAAAATTGCGGTTAAAATGTCTGGTTGAAGAGATCCAAAATCCAGGATATTAACCCCCGGTTTTAATGTTTGTCTTAATCGGACAAGATGATAATAGGGTCGCTCCAGCGTAAAATCAAAAGCATAATCCGGCAGCAGGAACCTGGCTTCCAGCTCTTTGTTAAGATTTACTGTCATCACTTTTTCTCCTATTGGGCCCGATACTGTTAAAAAATAATTCCCGGAAAAATCTTTTTTCCATTTTAAGCCTGATTTAATGACTAAAATAACCGGAGCCTTAACTTCTGTGGTAAATTCCAGGTTTGGCGAGTCAAATTGCTTTTCTTCATTAAACAAATTCAAAGCCACCTTAAATATGCCGCTATCCGGGGCTTTAAGTTTCAGGTTAAACGAGTATTCCTGTCCCGGCTCAACCGCTTTATCAACTGTCACATTTTCAATTCCCAGCTCTTTCCCTCCTTGAATGGTTACCAGCTTGACTTTGCTATTCCAGATGCTTTGGCCTGTATTTTTGAATTTTAGCAAAATCTGATAATCCTGTCCGGAGACTATTGATGAGTAGATCTCGCCTTGCAGAAGTTCAGCTTTGTTTTCCTGAACAGGCTGACCCGAAATTTTAGGCATACCTTGAATTTTCTCATATTGGGGATAATATCCGTTGGTGGGATTTTTAAAGGAAAAGTCCTCAAACAAAGGTTCCTGATAATTTAATAAAAATGGGGTGACAGCCATAATTTGATTACTGCTCCAGGCATTTAAAAAAGCAATTTGTAAATACTCTCCAATAATCTCCGAACTTAACCCCTTATTCCTTTTCCAGCCTGTTTCAGTAATAAATACAGGCAGATTTTTAGTCAGTCCTAGATTTCGGAGAACTTGCAGTTCCCACATCCAGCCTCTTACAGTACCGCGGCCATAGGCATTAGGTGACCCCACAAAAGCAGGATTGGGATAAGAATGAGAGCTCCACCCGTCCAGTTTATTAAAAATTCCCGGTACTGTTTTTTCCATTTCCTTCAAAAATAATTCTTCATCATAATATTGGGGAGGCTGATGAGGGGCGGCCTGATCCAAACCGGCATTGAGTACAAAAAAGTCTTGATTTTTGTTTTTAAGCGCTGTGACAATCTGATCCAGAACTTGCGCGTAATTTTTGGGGTCAGTGAAATTTCCCCATTCCTTGGCATGGTTTGGCTCGTTGTAAATTACCACATACCTGTTTTTGACAGGCCAGTTTAGCTTATCCAAAAAATCAGCCCAGGCTTCGTATTCTTTCTCGTATGGCCGCTCCCAGTGCTCATTAACCGGTTTTGTAGCCAGCCTGACAATGGGAATTAAGTGCCGGCGGCGTAAATCATTAAAAAACTCCTGCCATTTATTTTCATTTCTGTCTTTGCTTTCTATGAGAAAAGTAATATATCCCCAGTCTCCATTAGTATTAACTAAACTGGCAGCAGGTGATGACTCATCCGGTGTAGCAGAAATAATGTGTATACCAAATTTATTATTGGGAACTGGTTCTTGACTTTGGGTTATATTTGGGTATATAAAAAATATTATGACGGAAATTAAAGAAGCTATTAATGTTTGGGTTCTTTTTGAAAAAAATCTCATAAAACCTCACTTGTTTTTCTGGCATGGCCGCAAAATTAAAATAGACAAAATTAATTTAGTCCATACCAGCAAAAATGGCAGTAGTGTATTTTATCATTTTTCAGTATCCGGTGGAGGAAATTTCTACAGATTAAAATTTGATGTTTCTAAAATGAGGTGGTTTTTGGAGGCAGTAGAAGAAGAATAGCTATCAGTCATCAGTCTTCAGCTATCAGACTAAAAAACATCTGACGACTGAAAACTGACAGCTGACGACTACTATGCGAAGCATAATACATATTGATTTTAATTCATATTTTGCCACTGTGGAACAGCAGGCTAATCCTAGATTACGAGGCAAACCTGTAGGGGTGACGGGCGGGGACAGAATGGAGCGGACTGTTTTGGGAGCAGCTTCTGTTGAGGCTAAAAAATACGGGGTTAAAACCGGCATGCAAATCTGGGAAGCCCACAAGCTTTGTCCCGATATTATTCTGGTGCAGGGGGATTCGGATAAATATCTGGAGTGTACCAAAAGGTTTTTAAATATTTTAAAAGATTACTCCCCAAACTTAGAGGTATTTTCGATTGATGAATGTTTTTTAGAAGGCACAGTGGAAATAGCTAAAGAAATTAAGAGAAGAATTAAATCTGAAATAGGAGAGTATATTACCTGTTCAATCGGAATTTCCTATAACAAACTGATGGCTAAACTGGCCGGATCTTTGCAGAAACCTGATGGGTTGGTAATGATTCCCGATCAACAAACTGCCATACAAGCTTTAGATAAAGTAGAACTTGATGAAATTTGCGGCATTGGTTCAAGAATTAAAAAAAGGTTGAATAATATGGGTATTTTTGATTTTTGCTCTTTAAGAAAAGCGCCCCTGCCAGCATTGTTAGCTTCATTTAAAAGTTATGGGCAATTTTTATATAATGCGGCTCGCGGCATAGACCATTCAGAAATTGTGCCGTTTTATGAGCGTGAAGAGGTTAAATCAATAGGCCACAGACACACTATTTATCATGATACAAATGATCCGCAGGAAATTAAACAGATTTTATTAAAACTTTGCGAAATGGTGGCAATGCGCCTCCGATCCAAAAATCTGATCGGTAAAACAATCAGTTGTTGGTTCAGATATGGATCTGATACCCTAGGTGCCTACCTAATCCACCCCCCAGGTGTATTCCGTAGCGATAGTATGCAAACTACGACCCCGCATACCAATGACGGTCTGGAAATATTTCAAAGTGCTTGGGGGATATTTCAAAATATCTGGACTAAAGATAGAATTAGAATGATCGGGGTATCTGTATCTAATTTAAAATCGCAAACCCCATGTAACCTGAATTTCCTGAAAAAAGAAGTAATCAATGAGGTGATGGATCAAATCAATAATAAATTTGGTAGTTTTACCCTGCAACGGGGTGTATTACTAAACTCTACTTCCATAAAAAGAGCGCCTAATCCTTATCTTTCAGACAGAAGGTTTAAATTATGATACAATCCTGAACTATGGCTGTACTTGAACTTGGCATATATGCTAATCCCCATGCCCCCAAACCAATAATAGAAAGGGCAACGGGTATGCTATGGCTTCTACCCGCGGGTCACAGCTTTTGTGATATCATCCCTCCTTCCCGGATATATCAACCTTTTCCGCGCAGGATAATACTTGCAGGGGGTGACGGTTCAATTAGGTCTTTCCTGCAGATGATGCATGACAGGAAAGAAGTTCGGCCTGTTGGTCTGCTTCCCGGAGGGTCGCAAAATGTCCTTTACCATCAACTTGAAAATTTAGGCCTGAAAATGACTGCAAGGGAATTTTTGGAAAGATCGCCGAACCGAAGATTAAGACCCGGTATGATGAACCCGTTTCAAAACTCCAT
>DOWS01000042.1 GCA_003519445.1 Candidatus Daviesbacteria bacterium | reverse complement strand
CAGCATAATGCCGGGCTTGCAGGGGTACCGGGCGCGGAACTTGGGTATAATGCCTGGTGCAGAATAAATGCCAATCCCACCAGGGGTTTCTGCTACCAATGCAGTACTGCTGCCACACCCTGGATACAGGTTACCGGGGATGTCCATTCCAATACCAGGATAAATGCCCCGGGAGGGCCAAGATAATTTGACATTTCCGGATAATGCAAGTTATAGTTAAGTAACATGAGAATTCTTAGGCTACTATTTTTAGGATTATGTTTTGCCGTGATTGGATTTGCCATTGCCTCTATGACTAACAAATTACCCGGTCAAATAGCCGGCATTGGCAATCCTCTTTTAATCGACAATAAATTCTGCACCGATCCTGCCAGTCCTGATCAGACAGGTTGCAACAGCTTTATTTCTTCTGTCCTGGCTCAAGCTCCCTCCTCGCCTTACCAAACCGTTACCGGTCCTGTCTCTATTGACGGCAAGGTGGGAATTGGGATTAACAATCCGCAAGTTACATTTCAGGGTCTTACCAGCGGTTCTACCTCGAGATTTGGAATTCAAACTAGAACTGATGGTGCAAGCATTGATGGGCAAGGTGGTGCACAACTTGCGCGTTTTGGCGGCTGGTACAGTACAAATCCAATCGCGGGGTCAACTATAGACTTTAGCCTCCAAGGAGCTACGGGACAACGTGGCGCTATTGGTTTCTTGACAAAAGCAACCGACGATGACACCAACCAGCCAACGCTCAAAATGGTCATCACTCAAGGCGGCAGGGTAGGTGTTGGGACAGCCAATCCCGGGGCGAAGCTGGCCGTAAACGCTTCCGGAGCTAGCACTGGTATTTTTGTAGGCGATGGAACAAATGCTTATGGTGTCTCTTTGCTACAAATAAATGCCCCTGCAGGCTATGTAAATTGGCTTTTTGAAATTGGAAAGAATAACTCATCCGTTTTTCATGTTGATGCAAACGGCAATGAATATGCAGTCACCAACAACCAAACTTCTGACCGCCGCCTCAAAACTAATATCACTCCTCTGGCCGAAAGCGGCGGGCTCGCATCCATTAATCAGCTTAAACCGGTTACCTTTAATTGGCTAAGCCCGGATTATACAAAGGCGGAACAAATTGGTTTAATTGCCCAGGATATTGAGAAAATATTTCCGCAGCTGGTATCAGAAGGTGGTACCACCACACTACAGATGCCCGATGGAACCACCCAAACAGTTTCCGGAACAAAAAGCCTTAACTATAGCGGCCTCATCCCTCCTGTTGTAAAAGCAATTCAAACTCTATCCCAAAAAGTTGAAGCCCAGCAAAAAGAGATAGATTTGCTAAAACAACAAATAGAAGCGTTAAAGGCAAGATAAAATGTCAAATGGTAAATCTACTCTCCAAATCTTTATTTTGATTGGTTGCTGTCTGATTCTGGCAGGTTTAATTATAACTTATCCCAAGCCGACCCAAGCTGAAATCGCCACTGCAAAAGACTGGATCGGGTTTTTTCCGGTTGGCGCTACTGATGGAAAAACCAATACGGTCAATGGCAACAGTTGGGTTTATACCAACAGCTGTACTAAAACTGCTGGGGCTGACCCCAAACTGACTAATCTAACTGGGTGTTCTTTTGCTTTAAACCCTATCCCAACTACCGGTAATTATGAATTCCGTATTTATGCTAATGACCAGGAAACCGATGGTGCTTTAATTGCCAAATCAAATACTATTTCTTCCACCGCAGCCTCTCCTACTCCCGGCCCGGCTGTTAACTGCCCAACCCAAACCGCATACCCTAGAGTTCAGGACGGTTTGATCACTACTCCTTTGATTAGTGATAATTTCGGCAACTCTACTGCAAATTGTGTGCTCGGTAGTCCGGCTCCTTTTGCCCCATTTAAAATCCCCACCTACGATGACTTAAAATCGCTCTACTATGATCAATCTAAAGCAGGCAAAAAAAATCTACCAAGCAATAGCGCTTTAACATCAAACCAGCTTGAAGACCAAAAAGTACATTATACAGATGGCTCTTTAGAGATAAATAACCAGCTCTCTTATGCAGTCACCGCAGTTGTATTTGTTAAAGATTCTTTCAGTATCAAAAAAAGCATTACAGGTTCACCTGGAGCAGGCTTAGTCTTTGTTGTAGGAGGTAATGTTAATATTGATACAAATGTTAGTCAAATTGATGCTGTCATTATCTCCCAAGGCATAATTTATACTGCCGGCAGCGGTTGCAGCACCAATGCAGTGCCTGCTTCTGCCTTAACCATTAATGGCAGTTTAATATCTCTTAATACAATAGACAATGTCCCAATAAAATTCTGCAGGACCCTGGACAGTAGCAACTCGCCTGCAGAAATAATTATTAACCAGCCAAAATATCTGGTAATTTTGAGAAATATCCTGTCAGACACTTATCAAAAATGGTCGGAAATACAATAAGAGCTATCAGTCTTCAGCTATCAGCTATCAGCTATCAGACTTTTTCAGCTATCAGACTTTTAATCAAACCAGTAAGCATAGCACTTAGTTGATCAACTTCTTCGATTGCGCCATCTATAACGGATTTATCTGCCATTTTAAGATTAATAGCTATTTCTAAAGCTGCAATAACTTCATAAGCTGACCTTTGAGACATTCTTAAGAATCTGCTGAATTCCGCATCTGATCCAGCACCTGAACCCTCTGCAATGTTTAGAGAAATACTTACCGCAGCTCTTCTTATCTGATCGATTAAACCATATTTTTCTTCTTTAGGAAATGTAGCGGTAATCTCATAGATTAATGACACAAACTTAATAGATCTTTGCCATACATTAAGTTTTCTGAATTTATGTGTATTCATGTCTGACGACTGAAGACTGAAAGCTGACGACTATTTACCAAAATTCCTCTTCTGGGCTTGATACCAGGAAATAGCTTTTTTAAGTTCCCTGCCATTAAAATCCGGCCACAGCGTTTTGGTAAAATAAAGCTCCGAATAGGCTGTCTGCCAAAGCAAAAAATTGGAAAGCCTGATAACCCCTCCTGTCCTGATCACTAAATCAGGATCAGACTGACCATTGGTGTATAAATGCTTCTCCACGATTTCCTCATTAATTCTATCTACCTCAATCCCCTTTTTAACAATGTCTTTTATTGCCTGAAGCAGCTCTTTTTTACCCCCATAATTTAAGGCTATATTTAACTTAATGGCTTCACTTTTGATGTATGTATTTTTAATTTGATTAATTAGCTTCTTGATAGTAGCGGGTAAACCATGCACTTCCCCCAAAACAGTTACTTTTACCCCTCTTTGCATCATTTTTTTTAATTTGTTATGATAACCTTTCCTGATCAGGTTAAACAGCCCCCACACTTCTCTTTTGGCCCGCTCTTTAATATTTTCCGTGGACAGAGCATAAACAGTAATGGTTTTTATGCCCAATTTTTCTGCCGCATCCACTATTTTTTCCAAAGTATCAGCTCCGGCCTCATGGCCTTTAATTTCCGGCAAATGATGGGCTCTGGCCCACCGGCGGTTACCGTCCATGATAATGGCAATATGCGAAGGAATCATTTTTTTCTCTCCACCATATAATCCACCAGTTCTTCAAGTAATTTTATCATTTTGGGATCATTGGTAATTTTAGTTATGATCTTCTTGGCAAGACCTGCATATTTTAACATTTCTACTCTGGATTGATCCAGCGATCTCACTTCCCCATCTAACATATCATCTCTAATCTGAAAAGCTACACCTAAATTCTCCCCGAATTTATCTAATTGGTCTAATAGGTTTCGCTTGGCTCCGCCCAGCACGGCTCCCAACTGCAGCGGACCTGCCACAGTATATTTGGCTGTTTTAAGTTCCATGACAGTAGCAGAGTCCCCTTTTTGAATATCCAGCATCTGGCCAATAGCTGTTTCCACCATGGTTTGGGAAAACAGTTTTAAAGCATTATTTTTTTCTTTTTCAGGGAAATTGCTTTCGGAAATAATTTTTATGGCCAGAAAAAAACCCAGATCTGCCAGAGTAATGGCCTGTTCTATTCCCACGCTTTTATACAGGGAGGGCTGGCCCCGTCTGGTGGGGCTTTGGTCAATAATGTCATCATGGGCCAAAATGGCGCTGTGCATGATTTCATAAGCCGCCGCAATTTTTAATATGTCTTTATCTGACGACTGATAGCTGATAGCTGACGACTGTTTTCCTATCTCATATCCCAAAACCACCAGTTTCCCCCTTAACCCTTTTCCTCCTTTGCAGCTTTCAATAAATTTATTAATTAAAGGTAAAAGATTAGGGCTGATTTTTCCGGCATAACCTTTTAATTCATTTAAAAGCCTGTTTAGCTCTTTTTCCATTGCCTAAATTTACCATAATTGCTTGACAAAAGCATTCAGTAGTAATAACATGCAAGCGCATTGTACCTTATGAATGAACAGGAACCATTATTAACGATAACTTCCCATGATAGAGATTTTTACGGGGGGGGGTAGTATGGTTTATCCAGTACTCTCTCGCAGACTTGGTGGTATTTCCATTGGCATCAACACTGCCCCGCAAAAATCATGCAATTTCGCATGTCTTTATTGTGAGGTTGATTTCTCCCAAGGAGCAGGATTATTTAAATTTGATATTGATGAGGCTGATAGCCTATTAAGAAAAGCTATACCTGATGCCCAAAGAGGTAGGTTTGGCGATGCACCGATTAAGGCAATCACCCTTTCCGGAGACGGAGAACCAACTGCCTTGCGTGATTTTGAAGGTGTAGTCAGAAGGGTTATAGCAACAAGAGATGAGTTTGGTTTGACAGGTGCGAAAATTGTAGTTATTTCCAATGCCTCCGGTTTACACAGAGAAACAGTAAGAAGAGGTTTAGCGTTGATGGACGGCAACAATGGAGAGCTTTGGGCCAAGTTAGATGCCGGAACTGAAGATCATTTCAAGCTTGTAGCTCAAACCAGAGTTCCTTTCAGAAGAATTCTGGATAATCTGTTAACCGCCTCACAGGAAAGACCAACTCTAATTCAAACTTGTCTGACTTGTATAGACGGCCAGATGCCAAGTACAGATGAGCTTGGAGCTTATGCTGACAGAATAAACCACATATTGGCCAACGGAGGCCAAGTCCAAGCTATTCAACTTTACACTATTGCCAGACTACCTACTGATACGAAAGGGCATAATTTATCCTCTTTGACAGAAGACCAACTTAATCAAGTTGCTCAAAGATTACAGCCTGGTATTGCCGTGCCAATAGAAGTATACGACTAATCTTTTAAATATGCACAATCAACTTGGAAGAAATCTGGCGCAAATGTTAAAGGGTGGAGTCATTATGGATGTGGTGACGGCCGAGCATGCCAGGATTGCCGAAAAAACAGGAGCTGTGGCCGTTATGGCCCTGGAACGGGTACCTGCTGATATTCGGGCAGCAGGAGGCGTAGCCAGGATGTCAGATCCCACCAAAATAAAAGAGATCCAAAACGCCGTCACAATTCCGGTTATGGCCAAATGCCGAATAGGCCATTTTGTGGAAGCGCAAGTTCTGGAAGTTTTGGAAGTTGATTTTATCGATGAAAGTGAAGTATTAACACCTGCGGATGAAGAATTTCATATTGATAAGACAAAATTCAAAGCTCCGTTTGTTTGCGGTTGCCGCGATCTGGGAGAGGCACTGCGGAGAATTGCCGAAGGCGCTGCCATGATAAGAACCAAAGGAGAAGCCGGAAGCGGCAACATTGTAGAAGCAATAAGACATATCAGGGCAGTAAAATCCGGTATTGAGGAGTTAAAAAAGCTTTTGCAGACAAAAAATATCAAAAAATTAAAGGAAAAAGCAAAAGAATATAAAGTCCCTTACGAACTGATATTAAAAACCGCCCAATTAGGAAGATTACCGGTGGTTAATTTTGCCGCCGGAGGCATAGCCACTCCTGCTGATGCGGCTTTATGCATGCAGCTTGGGGTTGATGGAGTATTTGTGGGATCCGGAATATTCAAAAGCAGTGATCCTGCAAAAATGGCAAGAGCTATCGTTGATGCTACCGCTCATTTTAATGATTCCGGCAAAATAGCCAAAGCAAGTGAAAATTTAGGTGAGGCAATGAAAGGACAGGAAATTTCATTACTTGAAACAAAAATGGCGGAGAGATGAAAAAAATAGGAGTACTCGCCTTTCATGGCGATGTTGTAGAACATATCGAAGTTACAAAAAAAGCCGCTAAAAATCTTCGTCTGGACATCGAAGTTATTCCTGTCCGCACAAAGAATTCTCTCCGCAATCTGAATGCCTTAATCATCCCGGGCGGTGAAAGCACCACTCTTCATAAATTATGCCAAAGGGAAAATATGTGGGAAGATATGAAACGAATCAAAAATATTTTTGGTACTTGCGCCGGAACAATCATGCTTGCCAAAACGATACACCACAAAACTTTGGATCAAGAGACTTTGGAATTGATGGATATAGAAATAGATAGAAATGCTTATGGGAGGCAAACAGAGTCTTTTGAAAAAAATATCAAAACCAGTTTAGGCCGGATGCATGCGGTATTTATCCGCGCCCCCAAGATAAAGAAAGCGGGGAAAGATGTAAAAATACTAGCTAGGAGCGAAAGAGAGATAATAGCTTGTGAACAAAAAACAGGGGATAATTATTACCTGGCAACCTGTTTTCACCCGGAACTTACCTCAACCATGTTTCATGAATATTTTATAAAGAAAATTTATCAGATTTAAAATGAAAATTTATTGTTTAAGGCATGGTTTGACAGAACTTAATAAACAAAAAAAGGTCAACGGCGAAGTGGATGAGCCGCTTGCTCCCGAAGGAATTGAGCAAGTTAAGTCTGCTCTTTCCAGCATGCCCGCCAGTATTAAGCATATTTATACCTCACCAATGCAAAGAGCCAGGGAGACAGCAGAAGTTCTCAACTCCAAACTAAAATGCTCTATTTCTTCAGTTGATGAACTAACGGAAATACGCATGGGAACACTGGCCGGCAAGTCATGGACAGAAATGGAGAGAGGACTAGAGTTAAAGCAAAAACACAGAACAGTTCAATTTGATTACAGACCATTCGGAGGAGAATCAGCAGAAAATGTCAGGAAAAGGGTTTTTGCATTTCTCAAAAGAATTAACAAAAAACACGCTGACTGCGAAGCCTTGATTATCACACACGGAGGCATCATCCGCATCTTGCATTTACTTGAACATAACAAACCATTAGTTGACGATATCGCACACATCTCACTGCATACATTTGATCTGGATAGAATCTTAAAAAATTCTTAAAGGATTATTAGGGTTTTTCTATTGACAAGGTGTACATTACATGGTATAATATATAAATATGAATACAATTAGAATATCTGCCACCAAAGCCAGAAATAATTTTTTTACTTTGATTGATCAAGTAGCGCTTGGCATGCAGGTAATAATTGAAAAAGACGCCAGAGAAGTGGCAGTTCTTACTCCCAGAAAACCACAGATAAATTGGAAAGAATTCAGGAAATCTGCAGAGAAAGCTAGGGGAATTTTGAAAGATACTGATTTTAATCCGAAAGATAATCCACTTAGAAGATCTGGAGCAGCAGATTTTTTGGGTAGATGGGATAAAGATTGGAATGAAAAAAGATGAGACTGGTTTTGGATACGAGCATTATTATTGATTATTTGCGTGACGGCAAAATAGGAGTTGCTTTTTTTAATGAAGAGCAAGAAGATATAACATTTTACTTACCCACAATTGTAATTTTTGAATTATTATCCGGGCAAAGCACTAAAATTCCAACTAAATTAAAAATAATCAATGAATTTCTTAAATATTTTCAGAGAATAGAATTAACTGAATCGATTGCGGAACGTGCGGGCAAGATTTATCGTGATATCACAGCTAAATTAGAAGTGCCGGATTATATTATTGCAGCTTCTGCTTTGGAAATAGGAGGAACCGTGGTGACACTCAATACCAAACACTTTCAACAAATCCCCGG
>DOWS01000034.1:606-5697 GCA_003519445.1 Candidatus Daviesbacteria bacterium | reverse complement strand
CAACCTATTCCACCCCAAGGGTGGAAGTTTTCGATGAAATTTAGTTTCGTAATTCTGGTAAGATTAATATATGATTTCTGATATTGTGGGGTGGATTGGAGCTGGGCTTGTTATATCAGCCTATTTTCTTGTATCAACCAAAAAGCTCCCCCCCCACCTCTGTTGTCTATCAGTCATTGAATTTATTTGGAGCTTTGGGAGTAGGAATTAATGTTTTTGTTGAAGGAGCTTACCCCTCAGTTGCTATACAAGTAGTATGGGCTTTAATTGCCATTTTTGGATTATATAAAAGTCTAACTTCACGAAAATCTTAATACTTGACAAGTCCCCTATGGGGGGATATAGTTAAAGCATGTACAGGCCAAAGGATACACAGGAAAGAATTTTACACAGGTTAAAAATTGCCAAAGGGCATCTTCAAAAAGTTATTTCCATGGTTGAAAGCGGGCAGTATTGCATTGATGTAATCCACCAATCCCAAGCAGTTCAGAGAGCCTTGCAGGAGGTAGACAGCTTGGTTTTGGAAAACCACTTAAAAACTTGTGTGGTAGATCACATAAAAAAAGGTGAAGTAGATAAAACTGTTAAAGAAATTATGGAGGTTGTAAAAAAGGTAAAATGAGCGAGCGAAATATCATTATCGGGGTTGTGTTAATAAGCTTGTTAATTTTGGGAGGAGGAATATTTTTACTTTCCCAAACTTCTTCTGCTAAGCCTCAAAATGTCACACTTTCTCAAAATGTTAAAATAGAAGTTCCGGAGAAAACTTTTGACTGGGGAGTGATTAAATATAGCGGAGATAAGGCTACTAAAACCTTTATTATTAAAAATGCTGGCTCTGATCCTTTAAAACTTTATAATATTAAAACCTCTTGTGTTTGTACTAAGGCTAATCTAACTATAGATGGAAAATTAAGCCCTGATTTTAGCATGCACAGTTCTCCTTGGATAGGAGAAGTGGCTTCCGGGAAAGAGGCCATACTAAATGTTATTTTTGACCAAACTTTTCATGGTCCAACAGGGGTAGGTCCAATGGAGCGGTTAATTTCCATGCAAACCAATGATTTATCCTCCCCCGCTCTGGAATTTAAATTAACAGGAAATGTAGTTAAAGATTAAATGAAACTGAAAAAATTATTTAATATTAGATTGCCTTTATGGCTGGTGCTGGTTTTAGTTATTGATGCAGCCGCGCTAGCTGGTTTGGGAGAATATGTCTGGTGGAAAAATCAAACCCTTCCTGATCCGGCTGTTAAAGTGGCTAATATTAAACTGCAGGTTTTACCACAAAAAGGCTACACCACTTCTTTAAAATGGCAGGAGTTAGGGAAAAAACTGGTGGAAGCAGGGGCTATTGACCCGGAAAAATTCCAGTTTAACCCGCAATCACAGGATTACATTAAAATTGATGAGCAAAATTCCAAAGAAATAGTCAATTTTTTTTGGGCCTTGGGTTTAACCCAAAAAAGTAAAGTGTTAGATGAGGGGCCAATGAAAAAAGGAGAAACCCCTTTGGGAAATTTTGCCTCAACAGGAGGTTGGACTTTGGGTAAAAAAGATGCGGTTGAGCTTTATTCTTCCACGGAACTTTTTTCTCTTAATGATTTTCAGCAAAACTTGGTAAAAAAAATTAGCGATGGAGTTTTTCGGCCATGCTGTGGCAATGCCACCAGTTTTCCAGACTGTAATCACGGCATGGCTGCCTTGGGTTATATTGAATGGGCTGTTTATAACGGTTTGAGCGAGGAGCAAATTTTTAAGGATTTACTGGCTTTTAATACTTTTTGGTTTCCGCAAAATTATCTTGAAATGGCCATGTATTTTGACAAACAGGGTATGGATTGGAAAAAAGTTGACCCCAAACTTGCTTTGTCCCGTGATTACTCATCGGCCCAAGGGGCAGCCAGAATAAAACAGGAGGTACAAAGTGTGCCGGGTCTGCAAATTCCGGCCGGAAGTTGTGGAGCATAAAATATGGAAGGACTGCTTTTTCAAACCTCTCTTATTGCAGCATTTGTGGCAGGAATGGTAGCGTTATTTGCACCCTGCTGTATTACTTTTTTGCTTCCTGCATATTTAGGTTCGGTTTTTAAAGAAAAAGAAAAAGTTTTATTCATGACCCTAGTTTTTGGTCTGGGGATTTTTGTGGTGCTGCTGCCGGCAGTTTTAGGAGTGCAGTTTATTAATCAATTTCTTTTTAGAAACCATGATTTTATTTATATTCTGGGTGGTTTTGTTATGCTGGGGGTGGCTGCAGCCACTTTTTTAAATATCAAAATGCCCATGCCAAACCTGCCGGGAATGCAAGTTGGAAAAAGAACAGATGTATTGTCTATTTTTATTCTGGGTATTTTTTCCGGGATTACCTCGGCCTGCTGTGCGCCTGTTTTAATTGGCATTTTAACTTTGACTTTTTTGTCACCCAGCTTTTGGGGAGCTATTTTAGTGGGAGCCATGTATGTTTTGGGCATGGTTACGCCTTTACTTTTAATGTCTATATTTTTGGAAGGCAAAGTTAATAAATTAACAGCCTTGCGAAAACCTGTTTTCGGTAAAATAATTTTAAGTAATTTTATAGCCTCGCTGGTTTTTTTAATAACCGGTCTGGTAATTTTATATTTAAGTTTTACAGGTAGGTTATCTTCTTCCGGCATGGATAGTTTTACCAAACTTATCCAAAATGCCGGTGGATATATAAATAACATGATGGGTAATAATTTATTAGTAAATATACTTTTTCTTATTTTGGTGGGATACTTTATTTACTGGGTTATTAAGAAGAAATAACCCGCCCTGAGAAGGAGGGCATAAACATTAAAATGAGTATAGATAAAATTATAGTTATCATAGTAGGTATTTTAGGCATAATTTTTACTGTCTGGTTTTTTTTGATGAAAAAAGAAAAACAAGTTGCAGTTGTGGATGAAGTGGATATAACTGTTAACGGCGGATATTCTCCTGAAGTTATTTCCATTCCTGTTGGAAAAATTACCAAAATTAACTTTACAAGAACTGATCCAACAGATTGTTTGGGAGAGGTAGTTTTGGGGGATTTTAAGATTAAAAAAGAATTGCCTTTAAATCAAAAAGTTACTGTGGAAATTAAGCCGGAAAAGATAGGGGAATATGTTTTTAGTTGTGGAATGAATATGTATCATGGAAAAATCATAGTCAAATGAATACTCAAACTAAAACCTTTGATATAAAGGGCATGCATTGTGCCAGCTGTGTTGGGCTGATTGAAAAAGCAGTTGGTAAACTTGATGGGGTAACTTCCTGTAATGTTAATTTGGCAACCAATAAAGCCACTGTCTCTTTTGATCCGCAAAAAGTTTCAGATAAAGAAATAACTTTAGCTGTAGAAAGTGTGGGATATAAGGTAATAACTGAAAACAAGGATTTAAAGGGAAATGAGTTAAATAATTTAAGAAAAAAAGTTATTGTAAGTTTGGGTTTGGGTGGAGCAGTTTTAGTGGGAGGATTTTTGGGAATGCCTTTTTGGATGCAGTTAATTTTGGCTATTCCTGTGCAATTTTGGGCAGGATGGGGATTTTATCAGGCAACTATTCCTGCTTTAAAACATAGAACTGCCAACATGGATACCTTGGTGGTTATTGGCACTTCTGTGGCTTTCGGTTATTCTGCCTTTGTGACTATTTTTCCGCAAATTATCAGGCAAGCGGGGATTGAACCAATGCCATATTTTGATGTTTCCACTATTATTATTGGTTTAATTTTGCTGGGAAGATTTTTGGAAGCACGGGCCAAAGCAGGTACATCAGAGGCCATAAAAAAATTAATTGGATTGCAGGCCAAAACTGCCCGCGTGATTAGAAATGGGAAAGAAGTTGATATATTAATTTCCGATGTGGCAGTGGGGGATGTGATCAGGGTTAGGCCCGGAGAGAAAATTCCGGTTGACGGGGTGATTTTAGAAGGAGAGAGCTCTATTGATGAGTCAATGGTTACAGGAGAAAGCATGCCTGTTGATAAAACCAAAGGTGATAGTGTGGTGGGGGCAACTATTAATAAAACAGGTACTTTTACATTTCGCGCCTCCAAAGTTGGGAAAGATACTTTGCTTTCACAGATTATTAAACTGGTGGAAGAAGCGCAAGGCTCTAAAGCTCCTATTCAAAGGTTGGCTGATTTAATTTCCGCTTATTTTGTGCCTGTAGTTATAATTTTGGCAATTTTAACTTTTATAATCTGGTATATTTTTGGCCCATCACCTGCATTTTTATTTGCCATGTTAAATGCCATTGCTGTTTTGATTATTGCTTGTCCTTGCGCTATGGGGCTTGCCACACCAACAGCTATTATGGTGGGGACCGGCATTGGGGCAGAGCATGGGATTTTAATTAAAGATGCCAAAAGTCTGGAAACTGCCCACAAAATTAAAACCATAATTTTTGATAAAACAGGAACATTAACAACAGGGCATCCGGTAGTCACCAATGTCATTCTGGTAAGCAAAGCGCATCCAGAATCAGATTCTGGACAAGCCAGAATGACAATAAAGAGCCAGGATGACATTTTAAGTTTGGCTGCCTCTTTGGAAAAAGGTTCAGAACACTCTTTGGCAGAAGCTATTGTTAAAAAAGGGGAACAGGAAAAAATAAAGTTTCTGGAAGTTAAAAATTTTAAAGCTATTCCGGGTCATGGGGTGGAAGGTGTGATAAATGGCAAAAAAGTAGTTTTGGGTAACAGAAAATTAATGGAAAAAGAAAGAATAAAGATTAATGATTTAAGATTAAAGATTGAAGAATTAGAAGAGCAAGGGAAAACAGTAATGATTTTATCAGTTAACGGAGAAACGGGTGGTCTCATTGCAGTGGCAGATACTATAAAAACCAGCGCTAAAGATGCTGTAGCGAAATTGCAAAATATGGGAATTGAAGTAGTGATGATCACGGGTGATAATCAAAGAACTGCAGAAGCGATTGCGGGTCAGGCCGGCATTAAAAAAGTTTATGCCGAGGTATTGCCACAAGAAAAAGAAAGCATTGTGAAAAAACTACAAGCTACCAACTACAAGCTACCAACTATAGTAGCCTTTGTGGGGGATGGGATAAATGACGCGCCTGCTTT
>DOWS01000034.1:0-522 GCA_003519445.1 Candidatus Daviesbacteria bacterium | reverse complement strand
GGATAAATGACGCGCCTGCTTTGGCCCAAGCAGATGTGGGGATTGCCATGGGGTCTGGTACTGATGTGGCAATTGAAGCAGGAGATATAACTTTAATTAATTCAGATTTAAGATCAGTGGCAGCAGCCATAGATTTGTCTAAAAAAACCATGAGAACTATTAAATTAAATCTTTTCTGGGCTTTTGGTTATAATATAATATTAATACCAGTGGCAATGGGAGTGTTATATCCTGTTTGGGGAATATTACTTAATCCCATTTTTGCATCAGCAGCCATGGCTTTGAGTTCAATATCAGTGGTTAGTAATTCGCTGTTACTTAAGAAAGTAAAAATATAAAATATGGATTTTTGGGTAATTTTTTTAACCGGTTTAACTGTTGGGGGTTTAACTTGTTTAGCTCTGCAGGGTGGACTGCTGGCATCTATTATTGCAGCCCGTGAAGAGGAAGATTTTGAAGAAAAGAGTTTTAAAAAACATAACCTCAAACCTGTTTTAGCTTTTCTTACTACTAAACTTTTAG
>DOWS01000007.1:17390-17602 GCA_003519445.1 Candidatus Daviesbacteria bacterium | reverse complement strand
AATGGCGGTTTTAAACATGGGGTGCTTTTTTAAACCCAAACTACCCAAAACCAGCATAAAAATAATTGGTTTTGCGACTACGGCATAGAGGGTAAAAGCCGCAATAAGCGGCAGGGCTTTGGAAAAATCGGCAAAATTCACTTGAGTACCAAGATAGACAAAAAACAAAGTGACAAAAAAATCCCGCAAAGGTTTAACTTTTCCCTGAATTT
>DOWS01000007.1:13172-17340 GCA_003519445.1 Candidatus Daviesbacteria bacterium | reverse complement strand
AGGTTTAACTTTTCCCTGAATTTGATAATGGTAGGGCGAGGCTGCCAAACCCACTCCGGCCAAAAAAGCTCCGATCACCACGGAAAAGCCAAGAGATATCGCAAAAGATACAAAAATAAAGCACCAGGCCAAAGCGGTTAAAAATAAAAGTTCCATTGATTCGGACACTGCCCCGAAAACGCGGGGAAGGACAAAACGGTTGGCTATAAACGCTCCCCCGAAAAGAAGCAGCACCTTAAAAACAAAGGCTACAATGGGAAAAGCCTGCTGAAATCCGAAATGCAAAAAAGATGGAGAAACCGTCAGTCCCAAAAGAATTAACACAGCCACCAGATCTTCCAGCAGCAAAATACCCACAGCCAGTTTGCCGTAAAGGGAAGACAGCTCGTTTTTTTCAAGGAGCAGTTTAACTACCACTATGGTAGATGAAAATGATAAACCTACCCCAAGATACACCGACTCTGTCGGACCAAAACCCAACAGCCGGGCCAGCACAAAACCAACAATAGAGGAAATAATGATCTGCAAAGTGGAACACATCAAAATAGCTTTGCCGAGTTTTCTTATTTCCCTTAGATCCATTTCCATGCCCACCAGAAACAACACAAAAGCAATGCCGATTTCCGGCAAAAAATGCAGGACTTGGGACTGGCTAGGATCAAAAATGGCAGCTGCGGCAATCAGCAATCCGCCCAGCAGGTAGGCAATCAGAAGTGGCAGTTTGAATTTATGGGTGATAAAGCCAAAAACAGATGCCAGTCCCAAAATTATGGCCAGTTGTATAAAAATGTTGTCCATATCTTAATTTGAAATTTAAAATTTAANNCCCTCAGGCTCTCGAAGAGATGACGGGGGGCCGGATAGTTTAGGATGGTGAGGAGAGGTTTAGGGAATTTTGGGGACTTTAAGGGGATATAAGGGAGTTTAGGGGATTTGGGAGGGGAACTGATCCTGGAGCCGCCCAGCCTGATTCAGTAATTTACAATTTGAAATTTTTAATTTGAAATTTAAAATTTAAAATTTGAAATGAATTTAAAATTGATTAAAAATTTCAAATTAAAAATTAAAAATTTTAAAAGCTTTTTCCAAATCCTCCGGCAACTCACTTTCTATCTCCATCCATTTCCCTGTTGCTGGATGCTTAAAACCTATTTTTGCCGCGTGCAAAAACATCCTCGGGCACCACCGGCGATCCAACCTGTTCATCTTTCTGCCCGCGTACTTGTCATCCGAAACAATTGGATACCCTATATGCTTTAAATGTACCCTAATTTGATGTGTCCGTCCAGTCTTTGGAAAACATTTCAGTAAAGTAAATTGATTATATTGCATTCTTTCTAATTTCCTCATTTGTATTTTATTGAAATCAGGAAACCAAACTTTTAACTTTTCACTTTGAACTTTAAACTTTTCCAACGGCTCATATTCTGTCTCTGCCTCCCTCGCTCCCGGAAGCACAGTAAATTTTTCCCTATTGCCGGGATTTCTGCCAATCGCTCCCTCTACTACTCCTGCTTCTGCCACAATCCCATGAACCAGGGCCAAATATTCTTTTTTTATAACTCTTTGTTTAAATTGGGCTTGAAGATTATCCAGCGCCTCTTGGGTTTTAGCCACTAATAAAACTCCCGATGTGTCTTTATCCAGCCGGTGCGCCAACAAACCTTGAATCTCCGTGACAACCAAACCGGGAGGTTTATCTAAAACCTGCAGGTCATTGTCTTCGTAAATAATTTTTAAGTTCACTTGACAAATTATACCTTAAAAGCCACAAAAATACCCCACTTGCAAAAGTGTGGTATAATAAATACCAATAGGATTAAATACCTATGAATAATTCTAAAAAGGGTCTAAACCGGCCGGTTTTAGACCAAAAAAATATAACAGCGTCCTTTGCAGGGGAAACACCGTTATGTATTAACGATATGCTATCTGTCTCTTTTAGTCAAGGGGGTAAAAATGACTAGAGTAGAAGGATTGCCTGCAGCTTTGTTATCTTTAGCTTTATTCTCAGCTTGTGCTCCTGCAAAAGAAACTCCAAAACCAACGGATGGACCGGTAGTACGGGAAGTAATCGCAACTGCAACAGCCATACCTTGCGATCCTGAAAAATATGCGGAAAGTATTGGGATACCTACCCCTGTTCCTGTAGGTGACAGCGCTGCCCCTGAAGAAATGGTACTGATAAGCAGAAAAGTATGGGCTTGTGAGCCTTTATCAGATGCAGAAAGAGATGCTTTTATAAAATTTGGCATAGCCCATCCCCTTTTGGCAACTCCTGATCCAGCAAAACAACTAATTCCAACTAGAATCCCTGAACCTACTCTAATTCCAGAACCAGAATTAAGTTTTCCGGATTTTGGAGTATATTATGGCAAAACAGCAGAAGGGTTGGAAGTGTTATTGGCTGCCAAACCTGATGGCAAATTGGTCTTTACAGCAAGATATGACAATATAACCTGTAGCAATCCTAACATTAAACCAATAAATATCTTATCTGCATTTCCAAGAAAACTTTCAGGTTTTAGTTTCCAAACTAGAAACCTTTCCAAAATGATAAGTGGAGATTTAACAAGCCAAGATACAGTTGTTGGTCAGGTAGGAAATGCTGCCTATAAGGCTGTTTCTGATAAGGGAGATATCAATTGTCCTGCAACAAAATTTCAATATAACGCAAGACTAATAGGAGTTGGTAGCGATGCTTTTGTGAATAGATATCTTAAAATGTGGAATGAAACTTTATCTCCTCGAGTCAAACAGACTCTTGATAGCTATTTACATTAAAATTAGATTTTTCCCAACTTGACAATTTTCCTTTTGATGTGACCATAATGTATCTATTATGGATCTTATCCCACCTACTCAATCACCTCAAGTGATAATAGCTCAAAAAACATTTCCTTTTAAAAAAATCCTTTTGATTATTTTGATAATTATACTCATTAGCGCTGGCTTCGGAGGTGGTTATTATCTCGGCACATCTAAATCTGTATCTATCCCAAAGGATGAAACGCCGTTAAATACAGAAGCGATGGTGAGAGAAAAAGATCTTCCTTTCAGTTTGAAAATCCTGAAAAATCCCATGGTAAACCAATGGGCTGCCGGGGTAGAAGGAAGACTTGTTGAAAAAAAAGACGATTCAATCACCTTGCAAAATAAACAAGGCCAGACTATTATTATTCCTCTTAAACTTTCTGAAAATACTAAATTATGGACGACATTTTTAATTTTCAAAAAAGGTGAAGAAACAGCTAAAAATGTTAGTTTAAACGAGATACCAATTGGAGCTACCTTAACAGGCGAGTTTTTTGTCCTTCCTTTAAAAGATAACAAAGATAGGATTGTTGGCAGCCAATTTGTATATAACGAAAACTCTCAAGAGTTGAAATAAGGCTTAATGTACAAACATGCGAACAATTTTAGTCATTTTTATAGGAATATCTTTCTTTTTAATTTTCTTATTTAACCTAAATCAAACAGCAGACGCCCATAACCAAGCCGGATGTAATGCCGAGAACGAGGGAGATACTTGTTATTATCAGGGTGAGAACTATTGTTGCGGATCAGATTATTGTAATACTCAATTCGAAGGTGAATGTACTCAATATGATGACGGAGAAGGTACAATTCACTCCCATTGTAATTTTGTAACATCAATACCTCCAGCAAGAAATCACGCCGCTTGTGTAACGGAATGTAGAACCTGTTATGCCGGGGATACACAGACTGAAACCAGATATGATAAAAGCTGTTTGTCTTCCACCTGTTCAGCCTCTGATAATACTTGTGCTAGATATGTGATAGTGCAGGAAAGATCCAGGACCTGTAATGATAATTGCGGGGGCTGGGGAGGATGGAGCGGCTGGTCTAATACAGGCGAAGAATATCCGGAATGCGCTTCGGACGGCTCCTGCGGGGATAAAAACAGTTCCGGTTCTTCCTGTTATGTAGCTCCCGGATGCACTGAATCTGCATGCGGCGCTTGGACTAATAATCCTGATACTTGCGGCGGAGGCAGTTGTACCTCCACCCAAAAACCCCAAACAAGGACCTGCCCGGGTGGCTCAACCTGCTATACCTCAAGATGCAATCCTGACTCATCCTGTGGAGGTGGAGGAGGTGGAGAAGGTGGAGGTGGTGGCGGGGGCGGTGGTGGCGGGGGGGGGGG
>DOWS01000007.1:0-13089 GCA_003519445.1 Candidatus Daviesbacteria bacterium | reverse complement strand
GGGGGGTGGGGGTGGGGGCGGTGGTGGCGTGGGGGGGGGGGGGGGGGGCGGATCCTCCAATTTATATATTGACCCCAACCCGGTTAATATGGGCAGCACTGTCACTGTCATAGCCACCTCGGATACCGGCTGCATCAACACCGGCATTGCTCCCGGAGGAGGTTTTGAGATGAAAAAAACTAATGGGCAAGACTGCTGGGTGGGGGTAGATCAAGGCAGTAATCCTAAAGACAGTAAAGCACACTGGTGGAAATGGGAACAATGCAAAACTACCAATGCGGGTAACTTTAATGCCGGTTTTTCCGGCACAGGTTCCGGCTGCAGCGCCGGCAGAAATTATACTGTCCAAAATACCACTCCTGTTAATCTGACTGTTGCAGGAGTACCAACCTGCAGTAACAACGGATACAATGTTACCTTAAACTGGACAAATACTAATAATGTCTTATTGCTAGACATCTCCTCTAATAGTTTTGCCAGCTATTCCAATAAAAATGTGGGCAACCAGACCTCTACCTCTGCCCCAACCGGCTTTTCCAACAGTCTTACCTTAAATCCCGGTACCACCTACTACTGGAGGTTGTGGAATGGTTCTGTCCATACCACAGGCCCCAGCTTTTCCGCCCCTTCCTGCGTACCCCCAACTCCAACTATTACAACCCCTGCTTGCATATGGAATGGGGATAACGGGCCGGGAATTAATATTTCCTGGGCTTTAGCCAACCCTGCTATCACTTATGTTGATATAAGCCCAAATAACTTTACCACTTCTTTCTACAATAAGGCAGTTACCGGCACTTCCACCACAGGGTCGGGGTTCTCCAGTGGTTTAACCTTTAATGCAGGTACCCCCTACTATGTCAGGACATGGAATGGATATGCGCATAACAATGCTCCCAACCCCAGTTTTTCCATTCCTCTTTGTGTGCCTGCTGCCCCAACCGGACTCTCCAGCTCCTGTCCTGTTCCGGGTAACAGCGCCGCGCTGGCCTGGACACCTGTCACAGGAGCTACCTCATATCAAATAACAGTTAACGGAACTCCCACAACTTCCAGCGCGTCTCCAATTTCATACCCGGCTACTTCGGGTGATTCTTATTCCTGGGGGGTAAGCGCCTGCAACAGCGCTGGATGCTCTACTGCTACTGCAGGTACTGGTTTTACCTGCCTGCCTCCTGCCTGCCCCGGCGGGTTAGGGGCTTGTGGTGACTATTTACCCACGCCTAATACCATTGGGGTGTGCAGTGGTGGGGCCTGGCAGCATAATGCCGGGCTTGCAGGAGTACCGGGTGCAGAGCTTGGGTATAATGCCTGGTGTGCCAAAAATGCCAATCCTACCAGGGGTTTTTGCTACCAATGCAATACTGCTGCCACACCCTGGATACAAGTAACAGGGGATGTCCATTCCAATACCAGGATAAATGCCCCGGGAGGGCCAAGATAAAATTAAGATTTTGAAAGATATGATTTTACTTCTGTTAAAACCTGATCGGGATTTAAGGCTGATTTAATTAAATATCCTTCTGCTCCCAGATCAAAACACTCTTTAATAATAGTATCCTGGCCCAAATTGGTTAAAACCACAATAGGTACTTGCGGAGACTTCGGGGGACGGGTTTTTAACTCTCTTAAAATTTGAACTCCGTCTTTTTTGGGAAGCATAATATCCAAAAGTATTAAATCAAACTCTTTCTCCCAAATCTTTTTTAAAGCTACTTCCCCATCAGGAGCCATATCCACAAAATAGCCTTCAGCTATCAGAAGCTCCTGATAAAACTCTCTTAAAAACTGATCATCCTCCACAATTAAGATTTTTTTGTTTTGGTTATTGTCCATTCTAATTTTACATTTTACATTTTAAATTTTAAATTTACAACGCCACTGGCAATGAGAAGGTAAAGGTTGCTCCTTTATCTTCACCACCGGAACCGGCCCAAATCCTGCCATGCATCAACTCGATCAATTTTTTAGATATATAAAGTCCTAGTCCAGACCCCCCTGATGAGGCAGTTGCCGTATAAGAATTATCCAACCTACCAAATTTTTGAAAAAGTCTTCCCAGATCTTCCTTTCCAATGCCTGATCCTTCATCCTTAACAAAAGTTTCTACAACTTTACCGTCAGTAAAAAATCCAATGGTGATTTTCCCACCTGTATGGGAAAACTTTAAGGCATTCCCCACTATATTGATTAAGACTTCCCGCAGCTTCTCCGGGTCAGCCAAAACTTTAGGAATAGGCTGTTCTAAAAGTACAAACTTGATATTTTTATCTGTGGCTTTTGAATAGTAAACCTCATCCACTATATCTTTACAAATCGAGATCAGATCAATTGATTCCGGATTAATCTCAATTCTGTTGGTTTCAATCCTGGAAATACTAAGCATATCATTAACCAGATTAATCATCCTCTCTGTTGAAAGGAGTATCCTGATAATATACTTCTCTAAATTCTTGGAAAGCGGGGTGTCGCTTTTGTGCAGCGCCATCCAGGCATAGGAACGGATAGCTGTCATGGGGGTGCGCAGCTCATGAGAAGTGATAGACACAAAGTCATCTTTTAACCGGTCCAAATCTTTTAATTTTTGATTGGCACTTGTCAAAAGACTTAAGGTATTTTGCAGCTCCTGATTTACTTTGGCATTTTCCGCAGTTAAAACTTCCAGTTTTTTATTTCTCTCTTCCAGCTCCTTGGCTCTTTTGATATAGAAAAAGTTGATGACCAAAACAATTGCTAAAAGGAAAAGGCTGATAAAAATAATCATTAATTTATTATACCAGTTATTTAATAACCTTTTTTGAACAAGATAAGCAGCGGCTAGCCGTAGGCATGGCCAGGAGTCTACCTATTTCAATTTGTTTGCCGCATTCTTCACATTTGCCATAAGTCCCATTTTTAATTTTTTGCAAAGCTGCTATTATGCTGGTTTTTGCATTTGTGAGACTTTTCTCAAAAACTAAACTCTTACCGTGAGTATCTGCTATAGAGGAATCTGTACCCGGCTCGCCGGTTTCCGCCAAAGAAGGCGTGGTAACCGGATCGTCTTTTTCCACTTCTATTAAATTTTTCTCCACCTGCCTTTGCTGCCTTAAGAGGTATTTTTTTATCAGTTCTACGCTTTTACGGGGCAATCTTAACATGTTTCCTCCTTAAAAATTTGCCAAAATTTCTCATTTGCCATGCAATGGATATCTTTTGATTATACCAGCTTTTTTTAATTTGTTGTACTGCCAGATTACGGGCTTTGGTATCATTAAATAAAGACAGGACAAATTTTAGAAAAGACTTTATATCTGCAAGAAGCGTTCTTTTCCCGGAATATATCCTGTAAAAAATATGTATGCCCAAAATTATTAAGGTCAAAGGAAATAAAAAACCGCCTGAATCCTCTTTTAAGGGTTCTAGCAATAATTTGACTGCTCCTATATAAATTAAACATTGAGAAACTATCAAACCCCTTGGATGAAAATGGGTAGCTTTGGACCAAATCCTTACTAACACCAAGCTCAAGGCAATAGCTTCCAACGCTTGAACAGGAAACCGTTTGCCGATTACTCCAACCATAGGAATAGCAAAAAAAAGGTTGCTTGCAATGCCTACCCCGCAACCCCCCAGAAAACAACCCAAATTTCCCAATATCAAACCTCCTAAAAATCCAACCATGCCGATATCCGCAACCGCGGCAAAATCCATTTTAAATTTTTTGGAAAAAAAGTATAGGGCCAGCCACCCCCCCAAAAGTCCTCCCCAAAAAGAAAGCCCCGGGTATTTATTAATAAACAACATCTTCTCCAGGCTCATGAAAACCTGTAAATGTTCTGCGACAAAAAAGATTCTGGCTCCCAAAAGTCCTCCTATAAAGCTCAAAAGGGTTAAATCCAAAATCTTCTCCTCAGGCAAATCCCAGGCCCGGGACAATCTCCAAATTAAAAATACCCCAAATAAAAAAGCCAGGGATAAAAATACCCCGAAAGATGAAACAGCCACATTACCTATTGAAAAAAGAACCGGCAACATAAGTAGTAGCCTACCATAAATGGCGCTAATTGACAAAGTAGGGTATACTTATTGGATGACCGCAACAGCGCATGCACTGGTGGGAGGAGCAATCGCAGCATCTGTTATTAATCCTGCCATAGGTTTGCCCCTGGCAGCCCTATCTCACCCTATTTTAGATATGATTCCCCACTGGGATTTAGGCATAGGATGGAGAGGCAAAAATAAAGTAACACTTTTTGTTGAATCAGCCTTGGATTTAATCGTGGGCATTTTACTTGCCTATTTTATTTTTGGCACGGGCGTTAACCCGTATTATTTTCTCGCCTGCATCTTTTTCTCCGAAATATGGGATATTTTAATGATGCCTTATCTTCTTTTTAAATGGAATTTTCCGCCTTTTTCCACAGCTTACTTTTGGCAGCATAAGATCCAAAGCAATGCTAAACTTCCCTGGGGAATCTTAACTCAAATTGTATCTGTTGGAGGAGTAGTTTTTGCTTTAAGATTTGTTCATTAAAGCTTTAAGATATTTTTTTAACTCTTCTCCTACTTCCGGATGCGCAAGGGCCAATTCCAGTGCTGTTTTCATATATTCAAGCTTATTTCCGGTATCATAATATTTACCGTTTTCTATTACCACGGCATAAAGCGGAACACCTTCCTTTTGCAATAAATTAATCCCGTCAACCAGCCATAACTCTTCTCCTTTACCTACCCCTGCTTTTCTTAAGGCCTCAAAAATTTCCGGGGGCAGAATATATGCCCCGTGAGTGGCTATGTTGGAAGGAGCCTCATCCGGGTTTGGCTTTTCCACAATCTTTTTAATTTTATAGACATTACCTTCCACCAACTCCAAATCGGCAATACCGTATCTGCTTAAATCTTCTTTTTTTTCAATTTTTACACCGGAAATTACCATGCCGCCGTATTTTTCATGAACCTCAATCATTTGCTTTAAGCGGGGCGGTTCGGACAATATAAACTCATCCCCCCACAAAACAGCAAACGGCTCATCTTCAATCACCGGTTCACCGGATAAAACAGGCGTGCCGTTGCCATAAGGCCCTTTTTGGCGGACATAAATAAAATTTGCCATTTCGGAAATGCGATTGATTTGTGCCAAAGCCTCTGATTTTTTGCCGTTCACCAGATTTTGCACCAGGTCCTCTGAAGGCTCGTCAAAATGATCCTCAATAGCCCGCTTGGTGGCCCCTGTTACTATAATAATGTTATCTATACCCGAATCCACAATCTCTTCCACCACATACTGAATAACAGGCTTATCCACAATTGGCAGCATTTCCTTGGGCATGGCTTTGGTTTGGGGTAAAAACCTTGTTCCAAATCCTGCAGCAGGTATTAAAGCTTTAGTTATTTTTTTCATTTCACCCTTTCTACATATTCTCCGCTTCTTGTATCAATTTTAACCTTTTCTCCTGGTTTCATAAACATTGGGACTTTTACAGAAAGTCCATTATCCAGTGTAGCATCTTTGTAAACATTTGACACGGTGTTACCTCTTTCCCCCGGCCCAGTTTCCGAGATTTCATAAACTAAACTCAAGGGAAGTTCCATTCCCAGTGCTTCCCCTTCACCCACTATTAAAATAACTTCCAGCCCTTCTTTTATGAATTTAAGCTGATCACCCAATACACTGCCGGACAGGGAAAATTGTTCAAAACTGACAGGGTCCATAAAATTAAAATTATCCCCATCTCTATAAAGATACTGGGCTTTTTTCTTCTCTACATTAGCTTCATCCACCCGGGCTCCTGTAATAAAAGATTTTTCAGTTACCGAACCGGTTTTTAAATTTTTAACCTTTAACCTGATAGTCCCTGAACCCCTGCCGGTTTTATTGTGTTCATAGGTTATAACCTGAAGAATATTGCCTCCTTCTTTAAAAAAAGCCCCATTCCGAAGTTCAGTTACATTATGTGCCATATTCTGTAGATTCTAACACTTTTTTGGGGGATTGACAAATTTCTGATTTTCAGATATACTGAATATATGAAAACAGTTGGTATTATTCGTGATCGCGGACAACTGACTATCCCCGATTCAATTAGGGATCTTGTCCCTTGGGCTGTACCTTCTTCGGCAGTCTCCATTTCGGTTGTAGAACCTGACGAAATAGTAATTAAGCCCCATCAGAGACAATATGATTGGGATAAAATCTGGAGAGGGATCAAGAAATCACGAGCTATACACGGCAAGGGAAAAATGAGCGCATCTGAATTTCTTATGCAGGATCGTCAGTCACACTAAATTTATGCCTCAAAAAACAGTTGTAGATTCGTCAGTAATTGTTAAGTGGTTAAATACCGATAATGAGCAAGATTTAGAACAGGCAGACAAAATACTCAAAGAGGCTCGAAACGGAAAAGTAGAAATTATTGCTCCGGAATTGTCCAAATACGAAGTGGGGAATGTGCTTTTGTTTGGTAAAAAATTAACATCAGCGCAAGCCAATGTCCCGCTTTACTGGTTATTTCACTTACCTATTACATTTATACCCCTGTCTGAAGAATTATCTAACAAAACATTTTCTATTGCTGAACTCCTCAAGATCACATTTTACGATGCGGCTTTTCTGGCTCTGGCCGAACTTGAAAATGCCGTCCTGATAACTGATAACCTCAAACATCAGGGAAAATCATCCGCAGTTAAAATCATAGCCTTAAAAGACTATTGAAGAAATTTTTTGATTTTTGCTTTGTCCCTTTTTAGCCAGTCGGCATTGCTGTAAATTCTCTCCAGGGCTTGAGCAATGGTGCGTTTAGCTTCCGGGATTGGGTTTTTCTTGACAAAGGCTTCAATATCTTTGGCATCGGAAATTTTGGTAAACTCCCCTGCCGGTTCAAACACCCGGGTAAAATAATGCCCTCCGGCATATCTTTCTTTCAAAAGCTGCCAGTTAATCTTTACAAATTCCCAGGCTAAATATCTGCCAACAGGATTTCCCCAAACAGAAGATATTATCCCTAAAGTATTTTGAAACCTAACATGCTTACTGATAGCAAATTCCAGAGTTTTCTGCAGTAAATTTTTCTGTTTAAAAAGTCCCAGGGACCGTCCTATTCTATCCTTTTCCTGCTGGTGTTCTTCTTGCTTATACATTTTAATCAAAGCATTAAACTCGTTTTCTTCCCCGTTTGAAGCCACTAGGTTATAAACCACGCTTTTTAGATCAGGATCGATTTTTTGCCTGAAGAGATTTTTGGCTTTTTGAATAGTTTCTTGATTACCAAAAGAGCCCAATTGATATAAAACCATGCCACGAAGTAATGAATCTGTATGCTTCTCTCCTGTTTTTTTCTCCCATCCCATTTTTTGGGCAATTTTTCCATATATTTTCCTGCCATATTTTCTAAAATCCTCATAAAAATCTTCATAAGCTAAAAGAGAATCCAGCTTATTTAAATGTCCTGTCAACTCGGTCCAAACAGTGTAATCTTCTTCATCAACATAGCTTAAAGCAAAATCCAGAGCCAAAGTGGTGGGAGAATCTCCTGACTGCGCCAGATCAAAACTGTCTCTTAAAAGTCCCAGTCTATCCGGAGCAGATAAATTTGTCAGTTTATTCAGATAATTTTTGGGGTAATCAACTCTTAAAAAACTTGTTTCCCCCAGATTTAGTTTCTCTCCTCTATTAGGAATTTGCAAAGTTTTTTTATCCATTAAAATTCCATCCAAAGGAATTGCCCAAATAGTTTGATCTTTTGTTTCTTTTTTAGAAATCGGACTGATAAAAAATCTATTCTGTGTTAACTGTAACCTGTCCCCTGTCCCCTGTACCCTTAACATCGGGTGTCCCGGCTTGGCAGTCCAGTTTTTCATGACAGATGCAACAGGTTTTCCTGAAATTTCCTCCAGCGCTTTCCATAAATCTTCTGTTTTAGCATTGGCATAAGAATGTTTTTTTAAATAATGCTGCAGGCCTTTTTGGAAAACTTGCGGCCCCAAATACTGCCAGAGCATGCGCAAAATGGAGGCTCCTTTAGAATAAGACACTTTATCAAAGATCTCGGAGATCTCTGCCGGATGGCCGACTTCTACTTCAATCGGATGAGTATTTTTTAAGCTATCTAAAGAAAACGCTTCTCCCATTTCATTGGCCACAAATTGGGTCCAGATATCCCACTCCGGAAAAATATGATCAATGGCCAGATATTCAATAAAGCTGGCAAAACCCTCGTTGAGCCATAAATGGGTCCACCATTCCATGGTCACCAAGTTTCCAAACCACTGGTGAGCCAGCTCATGGGCAATTACCAAAGCCACCCATTGTTTATTGGCGGAAGATGATTTTTCCTCATCAATTAGAAGTGTAGATTCTCTATAAGTAACAGCCCCCCAGTTTTCCATGGCTCCTGCTGCAAAATCAGGAATGGCAATTAAATCCAAAACAGGCAAAGGATAATCTATACCAAAATAGTCTTCATAAAAATCCAAAACTTTGCCGGCCACATCAAGGGCAAATCCGGCCTGTTCTTTTTTCCCGGGCGTTGTGAATACTCTTACCCTTCCTTTTTCCAGATATTCAAACTCCCCCACAATAAAAGCCAAAAGATAAGTAGACATTTTGGGGGTGGGCTCAAATTCCACCACTTTGTAACCTGATTCGTGTTCACGGACAGAAGATTCAATGGTATTGGAAATAGCTGTAGTATGTCCGGGGACTATTAAAGTTACATCAAAAATAGCTTTTTGAGAAGGCTCATCAAAACAGGGAAAAGCGCGGCGGGCATCTGTTGATTCAAATTGCGTCACAGCCAAGTGCCTATCTCCGTACTTACTTCTGTAAAACCCCCGCATTTTGTCATTTAAAGTACCCTTGAATTTAAGTTTTAACTGGTGTTTACCTGCGGCAATTTCTTTGGGAAAAGTTAATTTGACAGTTTCTTGCTTTTCATCATAAGCAATTTTTGCCCCTTCACATTCTATTTCCAAATCAACACAGTGTAAAGAGATTTGTTTAACAGATTTTTCTAAAAAAAGATCAATTGTTTCCTCACCCTCAAAGCTAAATTGTTCCAGATCAGGCTTGAGCATGATTTTATAACGCTCCGGTCTGACATGAGCAGGAAGTCTGTGTTTCATACAAGAGAGTTTACCCAATTTATGCTAAAATGTCTAATAATAAGCCGGGGTGGCGGAATGGTAGACGCGAAGGTCTCAAAAACCTTTGGGCGGCAACGCCCGTGGGGGTTCGATTCCCCCTCCCGGCACCACCAGTGGCGGACGCACGGCTCCGAGCAAGGTCGAGCGGGCGCCACGTCGAGCGGGCGCCACGCAGGTGTTCTCCTTCAGCGGCGGATCCCTGGGGACGAGCCGGCGGTGCTGGCACGGATCGACGCGACCCTGCAGCGGCCTGCTGAGTTTTTCTGCAGCCTGCTAGGCATGTCGGCCATCTTCCGGGCGGGGCTGGTCGGGCTGGGATTGCGAGTCGGGTCCTGGAAGGACGCACGGCTACGGGATGTCGATGACCCCTGAGCGCCGCAACTCGTCGATGCGCTCCGCCGGGTAGCCGAGCAGGTCGCCGAGCACCGCCCGCGTGTGCTCGCCCACGCGGTAGGCCGCGGGCCCCCGGGGATGCAGCGGCATGCCGTCGAGGTGGAAGGGGCTGGCGGTCACGCGCACGGCGCCACGAGCCGGATGCGGCACCGTCGGGAAGAACTGCCGCTCGGCCAGGTGGGGTTCGGCGATCACCTCGGCCGGGCGGAGTACCGGTGCGCACGGGATGCGCGCATCGGAGAGCGCCTTGAGGGCGTCCGCCATCGTGCGGAACGTCGCGAGCCACGACTCGACGATCTGCCGCAGGTCGCCCCAGTTCACACGCCGCTTCTCGTGGCTGTCGAAACGCGGGTCCCGATCCAGCTCGGGCCGCCCCATGACGGCCAGCAGGCGTGGCCAGAGCTGCGGCGCGCCCACGAACTGCAGGGCCACGCAGCCGTCGCCGATGGGGGCGACGATCATGCCGGGGCGCGGGTTGCCGTGCTCCTCGCCGCCGTTGAGCACGGCGGCATAGGTCACGCTGTCGGCGGCGATGAGTGCCTCGAGCATGGAGACATCCAGGTGTGCGCCCCTGCCGGTGCGACTCCTCCGGATGATCGCCGCCAGAATCGCGCTGGCGGCATGGGTGGCGGCCAGGACGTCGGCAGCCTGCAGGTTGGAGGCCCGCGGCGCCGGCTCCTCGCCCTGTTCCAGGTGCATGAGGCCGGAGATGGCGTTGATGATGTGGGCGAGCGCGGGTCGCGAGCGCCACGGCCCCGTCTGCCCGAAGCCCGAGATGGAGCAGTAGATGATGGCGGGCTTCACCGCCCGGAGCGTCTCGTAGTCGCAGCCCAGCCTGGCCACCACGCCGGGCATGAAGTTCTCCACCACCACGTCGACCACGCGCGCCAGGTCGCGGATGATGGCCTGGCCGTCGGGACGTGACATGTCGACGGCGACGCTCTCCTTGCCCGCGTTCACGCGGGTGAAGTAGGTGCTCTGGTCCGTNNCGAAGGTCTCAAAAACCTTTGATCCAAAAGATCATGTGGGTTCGACTCCCTCTCCCGGCACAGAGTTCCGACCTCGCTTCCATCAGCGTTGGAAATTTTCGCCGTTTCCCTTTTTTATCAAAAGTGAACAGGATTGCTTAATAAGGAGAATTTTTAAGCTAGATTAGGTAATTTTATCTCCTAAGTATGTTTCTATATCTTCATCAAATTGATACATACTTTGTTCAATTAAAGTATCAAAATCAGGAGCAACAGTAGTATGGTCATCTCCGAATATAGCTGCTAATTCTCTCCTCTGAGATTCATTACCAAGCATTATTGCTGACAATATATGCTCTCCAAACCCCTGTTCAGAATCAATTAATCTTAAAAACTCACTAATTCTTTGAGAATTTCCAGCTGTATCTTGACCATCGCCAATAAAATAGAATGCGGAGGCATAATCCGGATATTCAAAGATTTCTCTATTTAGGTCCCTTGCTGCCTTTTGAATTGCAGGAAGCATATTAGTTCCTCCTTGAGTATGTAGTGCTTGCATAAGACGTGCTTTGATTGTTGATCTATTACCATCACCCCAATCATATCTAATTGGACTTTCATAATCTTGGTCATAAGCCTTGAGTTCAACTACGTTATCAGAAAATATATTATTCGCATAGCGTATAAAGCCAAATTCACTACTAATTCTTGAAAAGAGCTCATTATAGAAAACCAACTGCTTCCTAGCCATATTGAGTTTCTCTCCCGCCATTGAACCGCTTACATCAACCATAATAGAAGCTAAAAACTTAGGTTTTATTGATGGTTTAATCATACGAGGATTTTTGACAGTTCCAAACAGGAGATTTCTAGGTTTCATTACAGAATGCCTATTGAACGCCCCCTGCCTCGTAAGAGAATCTTCATCTAGCTCAACTTCTTCTTGCCTTGGCAACCGCTCTACAAAATAATCAAACCACTGATCTACTAGAGGCATTACTTCCTCTTTAATATCTTGATACTCATTAAATAATCTGCTTTCTCGCTCAATTTGTTGCCTGACACGATCAAGTTCCTCCAATTGCTGTTGATCCAGTTGTTCTTCTAACTCTTGTCTCCGTTCTTCATCCAGAAATCCATCTTGAACCATCTCATCAAGATTTTCTTTAATCACTTCTTTCATTTGTTCTTCTTTAGCTTCTAATCTATCCTGTAAATCTTGTTTCATATCATCAAATAAATCAGATTTTTCAGCTTCCTGTTGCAGTTTTTGTAAATCTTGAAAAGACTCTGCATTTTCAAGTTGTTGATCTAAGCTCTGCTTTTGCTTCTCCAAATGTTCCGATAATTCTTGGGCATTATTAAGTTGAGATTCTCCCTGCGCTATATCTTGATCAGAAGCCTCACCCATTTGCTGACCTTGCCCTTGTTTCTCTCCCTGATCTTGTTCACCCTGAGCTTCGTCAAAAGGTCTTTCAATTCCACCATCTTGAGCTTCCTCCGAAGGAGAGTTTTGATCATCTTTTTGATCCTGCTTTTGCTGTTTTGGTCTTGGAGTTGCATCCATTCTTCTCCAAGCAGAACCATCCCATATTTCAGTCCATGCATGACCAGTTTGAGAATCAATTCTGGCTTTCCCGTCTTTTGCTCTCTCAACTTTATGTCCGATTACCAGCCTTGCAGGAATGCCTATTTTTCGGAGCATTGCAATATAAAGAGTGTTAACTGAGTAGCATTCTAGATATTCTGATTGATCAAGATTTTGAATATAATTATCTCCTGTAGATTCACTTCTTAATTTAAGTTGCAAGGCTTGAGCCATTTGTAAATCACCATCTCCAGGATAAAAATGTTTAGAAAGTAGATATTGTCTAAACTTTTCTGCTTTTTCTAATACTCCACCACCTAACCCAGTCATTATTTGTTCTGTACTACTAGAAAGTTGTCCTCGGTGAATGGGGATAATATCATCAGCTACAAGAGGGCCAGCAAAAGGAGGGTCTTGTTTTAGAAAGTCAATTGAAAAACTACTGTTACCATCAGTCTTTATATAGAAACACCCATTTTGATCCCTAAAAATTTCCGGTTTTGCTCCATTAAACGCAAGTGTTGACAAATCCAATTCATATCCATTTGGTATAGGTATAGATTTTAGGCCTGCGTTAGTTACGCCTGATATAGTTTGCCTCTCTGATCCTGATGCAGATGAATTGTAAGAAGATAGTCGTTTTCTTTTACTCCAAGTTTTGGAGTCAACATCATAATAGCTTTTTCTTCCAGAAGCATAGTAGCCAGTTAGCGGTTTTGTGCTTGATCCGTTTGGTGTTATTTCAAAATAAGGTTTAGCTTGCGCTTGTTCTTTAGATTCTCCAGGAGCAACTGGAGGAGTATGGTATTCGTCAGAATCATCTGGAGGTATTGCAGAATCCCCAGGCGTGACAGGAGGTACAGCTTGATCTTTATATTGCTCTAACTCTTTTTCAAGTTGCTCTTGGCCTTTATCTTTTTGCGGTTCTTCCGATTCTTGTTGAATTCTTGGGATATTCTCGCGAACTCCATTTACTAAACTTTCGTATGCGGACTGATCACCCTTCCTTACATAACC